>JAAUPI010000342.1 GCA_012035135.1 Microcoleus sp. CSU_2_2 | reverse complement strand
GATTTGCTCGATCGCATTTACGTTGTTTTCGAGGATGTAGGTAGCCGTGTCTGGTTTGATGCCGGCGAGGATGCGATCGCACTCGGGTATTGTAGGGTCAATAATGGCGATCGAACTTAGTCGATCGCTGGTACAAACCACAGAGAGATTTTTTTTGTTAACTTGAGTTAGGGTGTTCATTTGTTTGTGCTTCCGGTAGAATGACTGGTTTTTGAGCTGCAAAAATAGTGAACCGAATCTATCCCAAAGGGAATCCTTCGATTCGCGATTTGCAGTATTTCTATCTCAGCTGATGACACCCTAGGTTTTTAGATATTAGGAAATTAGCAAAGTGCGATCGAACTGTCTGTGCTTTCGATCGGTTATTTACAAGTCTTTATATTAGGACTGACGCACGGGCGGTCAGAAACCGGGTTTTTGCGATAATATTTCGTTACAGCCCGCAGATTAGGTGAAAAACCCGGTTTCTTTGGATTTTAACCGCAGATGTTGGCAGATGTACGCGGATGGACGCGGATGAACAAATGTTATTTGATTAGTTTTTCGAGGGATGGGAATAGTAGTCGCTTGTAGTGGTGACGCACCTTACGGTATTTACGGGAATTATGATCGACTAAACTGCCAAGTGGGCGATCGCATCGTCAGCAAAGTGCTACAAAAACCTGGGAAATTTCGGATATTTATTTCCCAAAACGGCCCCGAATGCGATCGACAAATATATCACTGATTCGCTTCACTTGATCTACTTAAATGCCTGGAATTTAAGATAAACTTCTGGTTAAATTATCAAAGGGGATTTTTTACATAAAAGAGAAGATTAGATATTAAACCGAGAAGCCGGAAATGTCTCGTAGAAACTCGAGCATCTGCTGGTAGCATTTTTAACACATCTTTTTCTGATAAAAGATTGAGGTTCTCCTCTTTAGCAAAAAAGTGTTTGCCGATCGATCTTAGTACAGCTCGAAACCAAGATGGTGGCAGCCAGTGTACTAGGGGAACAGCAGTGTGAAATTCGATCGGATACCAGCGGTTGGGAGTGGTGATGCAGCAAGTTTTGCCGACGCGGCAAAGTTCTCGAACAAAAGCTTGTTGCTGGGCGCGACTACCGACGTGTTCGATCACGGCAAAAGTCACGACTAAATCAAAACTCTTGTCGGGAAATGGTAAGTGCAAACCGTCAGAACGGACATATTTTAAACCGGGATATTCCTGTTCTAAAAAAGCAGCATCTTCCATGCCGACTGCGGTGATTTTGTCCGTATACGGATAGAGTTTTTCAAAAAAATTGCAGTCTTCGCGACGGTCAGAAGTTACTCCGACATCCAGGACTGTGGTGTCAGCGTTGGGATTGGCTAATGCCATGAGTAAATTAAACATCTTTTGGCGAGCATACCAAGATAGCTTAGTGGCGAAACCGCCTAACTTTGGACCAATGTACTCGCTGGATTTGTTTTCAGTTACTGTCATTTTGAAAAGTTAAAAAATCAATAAAATCCTGTTCACCGCCAATCTAACATAGCTTTTTCTAGATCGACATCATTTTTGCCAAAAATTACAAAATTTTTATTTGATTTGGTTAAGTAAATCCACCTAATTAAACGCCAGCTTTACATGGTTAAAAAGCTTGCTGTATAAGCATTCTTCCTTCTTCCTTATGTTTTTATGGTGGGTGTAAATCCCCATCCTAAAATCTCACTGTCAACTGCGGTGTCGGCAAGCGTTGTCGAAGGGTCAACAGTTCGGCAAGCTCACTGCAAGCTGTCAACTGTTTAACGTCGCTTCAATCCCAGCACGCTTAGAAAAAAGCTCGACAGAACCATCTGCAAACCGACGGTGAGGCAAGTGAGCGAGGGAATAACCAAACGCAGAGTTTTGGAAGGGTCAAGGATACCGAAAGCAGTTTCGCTCCAAGTAGTTAACGAGAATATCGAGCCAACTATGCCAAGTAATATGAGTGCGAATCCGAGAATCAATCCTGTCTCTAGGGTGACGTAGCGAAATATTTTATTGAGTTTGGGATCTTCGGGTATTAGTTTTTCGCTGATGGCGAAAACTTTGGTGAAGAAAGCGAAAGTTACTGCTTGAAAACCGACGATAATTGCGATCGCAGCATATAGTAGCGTGTGTATATCAAAGCTGGTATTCCCAATCTTTTGAGTACCGGGCAACAGCCAAATGCCCACAATTAAACCTAAAATCATCAGGAAAACACCTGGATATAAGAACAGCCACCGGGGACTGTAAAGCAGCAGAAATCGCAAGTGCCGCCAGCCATCTCGCCAAGTTCGCAGGTGTGGCGGGCGGCTGCGGCCATCTGGAGAAAGTACGGTTGGGACTTCGGTTATTTGCAACTTGTACAAAGAGGCTTTGACGACCATTTCGCTAGCAAATTCCATCCCGGTTGTTTGCAAGTCCAATTTCAAAATAGAGTCTCTTCTGAAACCCCGCAGCCCGCAGTGAAAATCGCCGGCGGGGCTGGCAAAAAATAGCCGCCCCACCCAAGTAAGTACCGGATTTCCTAAGTATTTGTGCAACGGTGGCATTGCTCCCGGTTTGATGCCACCTTGAAAGCGATTTCCCATGACTAAATCGCAGCCTCCCCGCAATTTTTCGACAAAAGCGCCGAGGTTGGAAAAGTCGTAGCTGTCGTCGGCATCGCCCATGATCATGTAGACGCCCCGCGCTGCGATGATGCCGCCCATCAGGGCGCTACCGTATCCTTTGGCTGTGACTGGTACGACTCTAGCTCCCATTCTGGTGGCGATATCTTGAGAACCGTCTGTGCTGCCGTTGTCTGCTATGATGACTTCGCCGACTAGATCGAGCTCTCGCAGGGACTTCTGTGCTTTCTCGATGCAGATTTCTAATGTTTCTGCCTCGTTCAGGCAGGGCATGAGTATGGATAATTCGAGAGTGTATTCCCCGCTTGCGTTTGTCTGCTCTGCCATATGTTTGTTACACCCTTGTTGACGATCGATCGTACTTGCTTTTCTAGTATCTATCAAAACAATGCTGAAAACCCCCGCGTTTCTACTGAAGAATCAACGAAGCAGGAACAAAAAAGGTTCCGAAGCGCTGCTTTAGCTCGCTTCGGAACTTCCTTTCAGAATCCCCTTGCTTCTAGCTGGGGAGTCGGTCAAGCTTAAAATATGAGTGGCGCACAAAATTCAATAAAACTTAATCTAAGCTGTTAAGAGTAGTTTTTTGTCAGCACTTGTCTCTCTGTTATATTATGTTGGTGAACTCATGAATAGAGGCGTTTTTCTGGTTTTGCTTGCTGCTATTTTGTGTAGCGTCCTGGGTCAATTTACTCTGAAGGCGGGAGCTAAAGTTTTAGGACCGATCGGCGCTGCTAATTTAGTTGAAAAAGTTATAGCAATGGCCACTCAGCCTTTAATAATAGGCGGTCTTTCTCTGTATGCAATTTCTTCTGTGGGTTTTATAGTAGTTCTTTCCCGCGCCAATATTAGTATAGTTTCGCCTTTACTTTCAATTAGTTACTTGTTTACTGTTTTAGGGGGCAAAATTATATTTCACGAGCCTTTGCCACCGCTGCGATTGGTAGGCGTGGCTCTGATTATGACGGGAGTAATTTTTGTGCTCAGAGGTCAAGTTGGGGGTGCGACAGGAGGAAGCTAAGCTGTTTTGCATCTAGATTGTCTGTGGTGTTCGAGGGGGAGAGGATTTGACGATTTTTGCTCAAGTCATCCAA
>JAAUPI010000002.1 GCA_012035135.1 Microcoleus sp. CSU_2_2 | reverse complement strand
TATAATCTCGTAAATGTAGTAAATGTAGGGTGCGTCGCTACGAACAACTCTCGTTGCTATTGGGAGATCTCATAGCGACGCACCATACCAATTATAACGGGGATGGGAAACCCGGATTTGGTATTATACTATGTCTGATCGATCGGCTAATCTTTTAGTGATAAAAAATGGCTCGTTACTAGCGATAAACTGAACCGAGATCGATCGCACTCAGTTTTTTAAGTACGATCTGGATCGCCTTTTCGTGAAGATTGCTGTAAGGAAAAATTCTTCCTTCTCTCTTCTTCCTTCAACTAAACCAAGCTATCCACAAGGGAAGCATCAACAACAACCCCACAGAAGTTATGGCAATGCTGCTAGCTAGCAAATCCCGATCGAGCTCGTAGACTTCTGCTAAAATCAGCACGGAAAGAGCTGTCGGCGTTCCTGACATCAACACCATCACCAGCCTGGGATCGCCGCTCAATCCAAAAAAACTAGCACCTAACCCCACTATCATCGACACAATTACAACTTTTAATAACGACGGGATTAAAGCCATTTCAAAACTTTGCCATTTTTTAATAGACCTCAGCCGGATACCAACCAGCAGCAAAGCACTGGAAATTACCACCCAAACTGCTGTTTGCAATCCCGATTCTACTGTCTCTGGTAAGGCGATATTTCTGGTAAAAAAACCAAGCATAAATGCCCACAATGCAGGAACTGTTACCACGTCGATTAGCTGAGTCCACCAGTGATTTTTTTGCTCAGAATGCCCGTAATAGCTAGCAATAAATACACCAAATACGTAGGTTCCGAACACGTTATTGGTGACACTGTACAAAACAGCCCAGTTGGTGTGATCGGCGCTGATGATGGCGGGGGTAATTGCTAATCCGACAAAGCCTGTATTTCCTAATATTGAAGCCAGGATAAAACTGCCCTTGCTCGATCGCTTCAGGGAGTTGAAATTTGACAATAGTGAATTCACCACAGAGTTTTTGCCCTGAAAATACGGCTTTGCAATGTGGCGGACACTTATTTGCTCTAATAAGTGCCAAGTCAACCAAGCCAAACTCGTACTCAGACATAACACAAATATGGCGATCGCAGGTGTGAATCCCACTGCACCGGAAAAGTCGCTGTGACGGGCTAAAACTAGAATTTGCAGCGGTATACCAATCCAGTAAAGAAAACTGGCTAGCAGTTTGGGAAAATTAATTGGTATGTACCTAAACAACAGCAATCCTAAGCCTGTCCAGAACACCAGAGGCGTATAAGCATGAAATAAGGTATCAATCATAAAAAATTAACTTGAGAATTTAAAATGCCTCTATAGCAGTTGACAGTTACATTTGACAGTTGACAGTTACATTTGACGAGAATCAAACCGTTGATGAAGTGCAGGGTAAGGACTCTATTCATAAGTTTTCATAATACGGCAGATTGCAAAAATTAACAATTTTGTTGTCAAATAATCTTGTATTTTCTGCACTAATATGCAAGACTATCTGAGGCGATCGAATCGAAATCATGCCAGACTAAATATTTAGACTGCATTCCTCCGCATCAATTCAATTTCAACGAATTAACGGGCACATCATCCCAAGAACTAACTGTTCGCAATGTCGCAACCCAGCCCATCTTTTTTTGATCTGCCATCAAATTTTGCTCAAAAGATTCGTGACATTGCTTAGCTTGAGTTTCATCGCAACAAGCAATACAAGCATAAATAATACCTGACGGATCGATTTGTTCGTTTACCCAAATAATCACAATCTATTCTCCCGATCGAATCCAACTATCATCTAAATGTTCCCTTGTTCTAATAACAAGCAAGAGGCCTGTTATACAAGAGATGAAATTTTTATGGACTGTTGCTCCTAGCCCGCCCTGAATTACTTCGACGCCAAACTCGCCAGAGATTTGCCCGCCACCCGACAAATCCGCCAGTCAGGCATCACATCAGCACCAATGCCCTTATAAAATCCAATCGCCAATTCATTCCAATCCAAAACGCTCCATTCCAAACGCCCGCAGCCCCGTTCGACTGTCAAGTTTGCCAAATAAACAATCAAAGACTTGCCAATTCCCCGCCCTCGAAGCTCCGGAAGCACGAACAAATCTTCCACATAAATTCCCGGCTGAGTCAAAAAAGTAGAATAGTTGTGAAAAAACAGCGCCCAGCCAACAACTCGACCCTCGCATTCTGCTAAAATTGCTTCCGCAAAAGGTCGATCGCCAAACAAATGATTCTCTAAATCAGCCCCACTGCCAGTCACAGCATCAGATAACTTTTCGTACTCAGCTAAAGCTTTAATCAGATCGAACAGCACAGGCACATCGGCTCGCACTGCGGGACGCAAAATTACCTCAGAAGACATAGACAAGTAGTACGCGACAATCAAACATCAAAATATCATATCCAACCTATTTAATGTGGAATTATCTTAACCAACCCTTCAAGCGTTCAGTCACTTGAGGCCGCCGCAGCTTCCGCATCGCCTTATTTTGAATTTGACGAACTCGTTCGCGGGACAAATTGAACAAACTACTAACCTCTTCTAAAGTGTAAGGTTCCCCCGTCACCAAACCATAACGCATCGCCACAATCTCTTTTTCCCGCTGAGTCAAAATATTGTCCAACACCTCCAAAATATCTTGACGCATCATCATCTCATTCATTTGAGCTTCGGGAGATTGCGTCGCGTTATCTTCAAGAACATCCAACAGTTCCGAACTTTCTTCCGAGCCGATACGATGGTTGAGAGACAAAGATTGCCGACGTACTTGCTGGAGGTAGCGAAGCTGTTCGGAAGAAATTTCCATTTCTCTAATCAGCTCAGCTTCAGTCGGATTGCGTTGGAGAGAGCGCCTCAAATCCACATAAGCTCTTTTCAGTTTATTTAACTGTTCGACAATATGAACCGGCAAGCGAATTGTCCGCCCTTGATTGGCAATTGTCCGCGTAATTCCTTGGCGAATCCACCAATAGGCATAAGTAGAAAACTTATAACCCTTTTCCGGATCAAACTTTTCGGCGGCTCGGTTCAAACCCAAAGCTCCTTCCTGAATTAAATCTAGAAACGGCACGCCCCGATTGAGATAACGTTTGGCAATCGAAACCACCAACCGCAAATTAGAGCTAATCATTTTCCGTTTCGCAGACTGGCACTGGTGGCGGAAGTGTTGCAGTTGAGTTTCGCTCAATCCCGCAGCCACGGCGAGTTCAGCTTTTGTCGAAACTCTCCCCAATTCCTGCTGCAAACGCTGTTCGAGTTCCTCAAGGGCTACCAATTCTCGGACACGGCGCGCCAACTCCACCTCTTCGGTGGCTGTCAGCAAAGGATAGCGAGCCATTTCCTTGAACAAAGCTCCTACGGGATCGTCGGCCGACCAGTTGTATGCTGACGATCGAGTTACAGTCAGATAATTGATATCGGTGTCCTCATCGTCTGCATCGTCTGCATCGTCTGCGATCGCGAGAGAGGCTTCGGGTGCCACCGCAAAACTGCTCAAGTCAGATTCTGCCATATGGTGATTGGTGTCGGTGGAGGGATTTGAAAAGTCTGCCTTCACTGTAACGAATTTAACCCGAAATTGCCGAAATCTATTTTTTAAATAGCAGCGGAACGGCTAGGACTAGGATTCGGGACGAGCTGAGCTGGTGCGCATCTGACAGTTGATAGTTGACAGTTGACAGTTGAGAGTCAAGCACTTGTTATTAGCTATTCGTTATTAGTTATTTGTTACTTGTTGTTATAATTTCTAATAACCAATAACTAATTTCCGATGCTCTCCTTGCCCAATTCCCATTACCCAATTCCCAAATTTTCTAGCTTTGAGTGCGAGCTAGTAAAGGAGCAGCTTGCAACAACTGCTGAGTGTAAGGGTGCTGTGGATTAGTAAAAATATCTCTTGTTTCGCCGATTTCCACAATTTTGCCAGCATTCATTACCGCAATTCGATCGCAAAAAAATCTTGCCACCCACAAATCGTGCGTAATAAACAAATAAGTTAGATTAAATTCTTGCTTCAACTCCAACATCAATTCTAAAACTTGCGTCTGCACGCTCGCATCCAACATACTCACAGGTTCGTCACAAATAATTAGTTGTGGCCGAGTAATCAAAGCCCGGGCGATGGCAACACGCTGCTGTTGTCCTCCCGACAATTCATCTGGACGGCGACTGTAGAAATCCTCCCCCGGAGTCAAACCCACCCGCTCCAACATTTGGATTACTTGTTTTTTTGCTGCTTCAGGAGTAGCTAATTTGTGAATAAACAAAGGATCGGCAATACTTTGCCCGACTGTCATCATCGGATTCAAACAAGCGTGGGGATCTTGAAATACCATTGCATTTGCCGACGGTGTTTTCTCACAGCATCGCGAGACAGTGCAGTGAGATCTATGCCTTGAAATTCAACTTTCCCGCCAGTAGATGGAATGAGCTGCAAAATTGTGCGCGACAAGGTACTTTTGCCACAGCCGGACTCCCCCACCAGCCCTAGGGTTTCGCCCCGTTCTAGCTCTAAACTAACGCCGTCTACTGCTTTAATTACATCGCGCTTCCGGGAAAATAACTGTTCTAATAAATTACTTTCTAAACTGTAGTGTTGCTGCAAATTAGTCACAGTTAAAAGAGGAGAATTAGACTGAGACTGAATCTGAAAATCGGTTTGTTCTCTTCCTTCTTCCTTCTTTCCCCCTTGGGGGGGGGTAGGGGGGGGTTCTTCTTCCTTCTTCCTTCTGAATATGCAAAGCTGCTTTTAAGAGCGATCGAGTATATTCATGCTGCGGTTGTTGAAAAACATTCTGCACAGGCCCAGTTTCTACTACTTTGCCACCGTACATCACTGCAATGCGATCGCAATACTCAGCCACCATCGCCAAATCGTGAGAAATGAACAAAATAGCCGTTCCCCGTTCCGCACAAAGTCGCGTTAATTCCTGCAAAATCTGAGCGGCTACAGTGACATCCAAACTGGTAGTCGGTTCGTCGGCAACAATTAATTTAGGATCGAGCAAAAGAGCCAAAGCAATTGCCACTCTTTGCCGCATTCCACCACTAAATTCGTGAGGAAATTGCGACCAGCGAGACGCGGGAATTTTCACAGCTTCCAGAATTTCGATCGCCCTTTTCTTAGCTTGCTTGCGATCCAAATTCGGTCTATGAGCTTGCAAAGTTTCAATACAATGTTCGCCGATAGTCATCAAAGGATCGAGACGAGTCATCGGATCTTGAAAAATCAATGCCACAGCTTCCCCGCGAAACCGTCTGAGTCGCGACGCATTCATCTCAAACACAGATTCTCCAGCAAAGCCAACTCGCCCTTCAATTTGCGTAGATTCAGGCAGCAACCGCATCGCAGCCCTTCCCAGAGTTGACTTGCCGCATCCCGACTCCCCTACTAATCCCAGCTTTTCGCCCGGTTGCAGCGTCAGGGAAACATCATCAACCGCCCAACCGGATTGGCCTCGCCGCTGGGGATAAGCTACTCGCAGATTTTCGACGGAAAACAAAGAATAGTCATTAGTCATTAGTCCTTAGTCCTTAGTCATTGGTCATTAGTCATTGGTCATTAGTCATTAGTCATTAGATATCTCCTAAAAAGAATCTCAAGCCATTCGATAAATGTAGGGGTAGGGGCGGTGTCCCCGTGCCCGCCCAAGAGCGAGCGGGCAAGCTGTCAACCCAACGGCCGGCGAGCGGGCAAGCTGTCAACTGACTAAATTTCCCTTCGCTTCAATTCAGCTTTTCGCAATATATAAGTAGCCGCACAATCTGCGTGAGGATGGTCTGCTAAAACTTCCGCTAGTTCCAACACATACCCGGCAATATCAGGCCCCAACTTGTCAATGAGCACTTGACGTTCTCTTTCGGCGAGTTCCTGCACCCGCGCCTTCGCTTGCCAATTAGGGGAAAACATCTTGTCAATCTCGGTGTGGAATCCCAGACTTTCGAGAATGTCCCACTCGCCGTTATCGCACCAAATTCCCCCGCAAAGCATACAGCGCTCTATGTAAAAAGGCACTCTGCTAAAGGGAACTTTCGCCCGCGACAGGTAGTGACCGTCTTCAGGACACAATGCAGCTTTGCTGTCGTAGGGAGACGGCGTGAATTCGATGCCAAGAGCGCCTCTCTGCTGAACCTCGGATTTAATCGACCACTTGCCGTAGCTCTTTTGCCAAGCTTCGTATTCTCTGCCTGGAATCCAGATACCATAACAGTTGGGACACCACTGCACCGACATACTGCCGGCTAAAGTGCCGCCCTCTAAGTTGGGATGTTTGCATTTTGGACATTCCACGGCTTTTTTCTCCTTGCCTTCTCAATTCCCTGTTAATCAGTTATTAATTCTGCCTTCTCAGTGGGTCCTGAAGAACCAGAATTTTTTTGCAGCAGCGCACCGCAGTAGCCAATTAGCGTGTTAAGCCTCGCGTGTGCCGCAGTTTGCCTCGCTGTCGCTGTCGCTGGTTGGCGCGATGCTTGCAAAAACGTTACGTCTGTCCCCAACAACCGTAGTTGCTTGTGAATTTCCGTCAAATAGGACTGTTCTGGGGGTGTTTCTGACGGCTCTAACTCACCGCTGTCGGCTTTCATAATTTGGTTTCCGAAAAATTGTTGCACTTTTCTGTATTCGGCTGCCAGCAGTGCCCGATCGAGATTATCCTGTGCAGCGGTTGTTTGTAGCTGTTCGAGTGCTTGCTGTAATTCTTGGTAGAGTTGGCGGCGACCTTCGGACAGTATCATGATTGTGTAAATAAATTTGTATTTATAATCAAAGTAGACATTTACTTAAATTTTGCTCATATTAAGGGAAGTCGTGCATTTTTGCAGAAATTCCCTGTTTATTGAGAAATTTTCTGTACTGGTGGGCGTAAGTTGACTGAAACCAATTGGGTCACAAGCACCCGGATTCATCAGTGGAGACTTTAAAAAGCGTAGCATCGTTCCGATGCTAGACGAACGGATTTATCCGTGGGGTCGCCTCTAAAATCTAAAATCTAAAATCGGCTGACCCGTCTGGCTTCTGTTTTGAGCAATCGTGTTACCTATGAGTAATCTCGATCGCCCTTCCCAAGTCGTGCAACTGCTCAAATGTTCTTATTTTAGCGGATCGGAGCGCCACAGCCGCTGCAATGGTGTTACTATCTTTTCTTCCCTGCGAAGGGGGATGATTCGGAATTAGATAGGTATAGTTGACAGAAAAATCGACTATTTTTTGCAATTGCAAATTTTAACTAGCGATTAGTTTAGGACAACTAAACACAGAATTTCCGTAATTGAACCCACAACAGACTTCTAATGCATTTGTATTTCTAAGTTTTAAAGGTGTACCCCATGAACACTCAAATTCTGACTCATTCGATCGATCCTGCTCTAATTCCCGACTGGCTGCAAGAATGCCTGAATGCTCGATCGCAAGTTGATGTTGACCCCAACCTCAATTGCCCGACTGACAACAACTTAATTTGTCGGGCTTTTGAATTTGCTCGCGAGTTGCACGAAGGACAATACCGCAAGTCAGGAGAACCTTACATTTGCCATCCGGTAGCTGTCGCTGGAATCTTGCGGTATATGGGCGGCAACAGTGCCATGATAGCAGCCGGTTTCCTCCACGACATTGTGGAAGATACGGATGTTACTGTCGAAGACTTGGAACAGCGTTTCGGGCATGAAGTTCGACAGTTGGTTGAAGGTGTCACCAAACTTTCTAAGTTTAATTTTTCGAGCAAAACTGAGCGCCAAGCTGAAAATTTCCGCCGAATGTTTTTGGCAATGGCAAAAGATATTCGCGTAATTGTAGTCAAATTGGCAGACAGGCTGCATAATATGAGGACGCTGGAACATTTGTCGCCAGAAAAGCAGCGCAGTATTGCCCTAGAAACACGAGAAATTTTTGCTCCCCTGGCTAACCGTTTGGGTATCGGTCGCTTTAAGTGGGAATTGGAAGATTTGGCTTTTAAATACCTGGAACCGGAGGCTTACCGCGAAATTCAAGATTTGGTGGTGGTGAAGCGAGCCGATCGAGAAACTCAACTCGCAGAAGTTACAGATACTCTGCGAGAAAGACTTGAAAAATTAGGCATTAAATGCTACGAAGTCAGCGGCCGTCCCAAACATTTATACGGGATTTACGGGAAGATGCAGCGACGGCAAAAAGGGTTTAACCAAGTTTACGATATTGCTGCGGTGCGGATAATTGTAGAAAGCAATGATGATTGTTATCGAGCTTTGGCGATCGTCCACGATTCTTTTCGCCCCATACCCGGCCGCTTTAAAGATTATATCGGCTTACCGAAGGCAAATCGCTATCAATCTTTGCATACAGGAGTCATCGGCACCAGCGGCCGTCCTATCGAAGTTCAAATTCGCACGGTAGCAATGCACCACATTGCTGAATACGGAATTGCCGCGCACTGGAAATACAAAGAAACAGGCGGTTCTAATACTAAAGTAACTGGCGACGACGAGAAATTTACTTGGCTGCGGCAACTGCTAGAATGGCAAAGCGATCTCAAGGACGATCGGGAATATTTAGAGAGTGTTAAGGACAATTTATTTGACGAAGATATCTACGTTTTTACTCCTAACGGAGACGTAATTGCTCTCAACCAAGGTTCAACACCTGTAGATTTTGCTTATCGCATTCACACAGAAATTGGTAATCGTTGCACTGGCGCGCGGGTGAATGGGCGGATAGTGACGCTGGACACGGTTTTAAAGAATGGCGATATTGTCGAAATTCTGAATAAAAAAAATGGTAGTCCGAGTTTGGATTGGTTGAATTTTGTTAAAACAAACGGGGCAAAAAACCGAATTCGACAGTGGTTTAAGCGATCGCATCGAGATGAAAATGTCGCTCGCGGGCGGGAATTGCTGGAAAAAGAATTAGGTAAAAATGGCTTTGAATCTTTACTAAAATCCGAACCAATGCAATCGGTGGCTCAGCGCTGCAATTACCACAGTGTCGAAGATTTATTAGCTGCTTTGGGCTATGGCGAAGTGACATTAAATCTGGTGGTAAATCGACTGCGAGATTTAGTAAAAGTGAAGCAGAAAATAGAAACTGCTCCTGCGGTGGGAACTCAAGAAGTACCCGTGCAAATACCTGCAATGATGCCGCCGAAACCGACACCTAGTTCGTCTCCGAGCAAATCACCGATCGCAGGTGTTGAGGGCTTGATGTACCATTTATCTGGCTGCTGTTGTCCGATTCCGGGGGAACCAATTATTGGAGTTGTGACTCGTACTCACGGAATTTCGATTCATCGGCAAGGTTGTTCAAATGTGGAGAATGTGCCTGGGGATCGGTTGGTTCCTGTAAGTTGGAATTCGGGCGATCGGAATGGTAGCCGTCCGAATACTTATGCTGTTAACATTCAAATTGAGGCTCTCGATCGAGTCGGAGTTCTCAACGATGTATTGTCGCATTTGAAGGACAACAAAGTCAACGTCCGCAGCGCTCAAGTCAAAACTTATCCCGGTTTGCCAGCATTAATTGACTTGTGCATGGATATTGAAGACAAGGAACAGTTCGAGCGCACTTGTATGCAAATCAAAAATATGAGCGATATTTTGAATTTGCGACGGCTGAGTCAAGTGAATTAGGAGTGCAATCTGCTGTATTTATTTCGCTGGAGTTACAGGCTTTGAATTTCCCAACTTTTGCTGCAAAAACTCCTGCGCTACTTGTCCAGCTTCCTGTTGTTTCTTATCAACTTGATAGTTGAGTTGTCGCATATCTGCCTCGGAGATTTTGCCTCCCAATTCGGCGATTACCGATCGCAATTCTGGGTACTTTTCCAAAACTTGCGATCGCACAACTGGTACTGCTTCATAGGGCGGAAAATAGTTTTTGTCATCTTTCAGCACTACCAAACCCAAGCTTTGAATCAAGCCATCGGTTGTGCTTCCCGCTATTACATCTACCTCTTTTTGTTGCAAAGCTTGATAAAGCAATCCTAACAACAATTCCTTCGGTTCTTCCGCAAATTTAATCCCGTAAGTTTTAGCTAATCCAGGAAATCCATCTTCTCTGTCCTTAAATTCCGGGCCGAAACCGGCCCGCAGCTTGGGTGCAGCTTGCCCTAGTTGCGAAAGACTTTGCAGGTTAAGTTGTTTCGCATCATCTCCCCGAACAATAATCGCAAAACTGTTATTAAATCCCAGCGGTTCTATCCATTCTGCCTTAAATTGTTTGGGATACTCTTGTTTTAGATAATTAAAAACTTTCTTAGGGTCGGAAATTGGCTTTTGTTTAAGAATGTTGGAAAAAGCAGTACCTGTATATTCCACATACAAATCGATTTTACCTGCTGTTAGAGATTGATGGCAAAGCGAGCCACCGAGATTCAATTGTTGTTCTACATTAATATCGGTTTTAGCTTCGATATGTCGCGCTAAAATTTCTGCGAGAATGACTTGTTCGGTAAAGTCTTTCGAGCAGATAACAACTTCTTTTTGAGATTTAGAGGTACATCCTGCTGCTGCAAACAAACAAAGCAGCCAGCAGGAACAGAAAAAAAAATCGTTCTTAGATATTTTCATGAGCGAACTCGGTTTTTAGTTCTACAACTATCAGCTTCTAATTTAGAGCATTTCTCAAGGATTTGTAAAGACAAGATCCGCGACTGCTTAGAAGATTTTGGGATGGGCATCGCTGACATCTCGCAAGATTACCTACATCTTCTCTTCTGCTTCGTGATTCTGACTTCGTGTCCTACTCTACCTTGCGGGAACCCCTACGGGAAGAACGGCTTCGCCGAACCTGCCTTCGCGGTTCCAGCATACTAATTCTTTTGCTCCGAAACCAGTAGATTGTTTTTCAACCCGCACCTTACCCGACTTTCGTTTTCCTGTTGTAACATTTATTGATAGACATGGAGGACAAAAGATGGTAGTCAGCATCAACGATATTATCCAGCAGCAGCGACAATTTTTTGCGACTGGGAAAACTAAAGATGTGGATTTTCGGCTCGAACAACTGAAGAAACTTAAAAGTGCGATCGAATCCAATCAATCACGAATAGTCGATGCTGTCAAGGCAGACCTGAATCGGCCGGAGTTTGAGGCTTACTTTGAAATTGCATCGATCGCCGAAGTTAATTATGCCATCAAAAATCTAAAATCTTGGGTAAAACCGAGAAAAGTGCCAACTTCGATCGACCAATTCCCCGCCTCAGCCCGCATTTTTCCAGAACCTTTAGGCGTAGTTTTAATTATCGGGCCTTGGAATTATCCATTTCAGTTAATGATATCACCTTTAGTAGGGGCGATCGCGGCTGGTAACTGTGCACTTCTCAAACCGTCGGAAATCGCCTCACACACCTCTGAAGTTGTCGCCGACATGATATCTAAAACCTTCGATCCCGCCTACGTAGCCGCTGTCGAGGGAGGTGTGGAAATCAGCCAACAATTGCTAGCCGAAAAATTCGACCACATCTTCTTTACAGGTGGCACAAAAATCGGTCGCATTGTGATGGAAGCCGCCGCCAAACACCTGACGCCTGTAACATTGGAATTGGGTGGCAAAAGTCCTTGCATTGTCGATTCAGATATTCAGATTGAACATACTGCAAAACGGATTGCTTGGGGCAAATTCATCAATGCCGGACAAACCTGCATTGCTCCAGATTACCTGTTAGTAGATAAGAAAGTCAAGCCAGATTTGATGCAGGCAATTAAAACATCAATTCAAGAATTTTATGGCGACGATCCGCAAACAAGTCCAGATTATTCGCGAATTATCAATCAGCGGCAATTGGAACGTTTAAGTGCGTTTATCAAAGATGGAGATATTCTCGTTGGTGGGAAAGTTAAGCCGGAAGATAGATATATTGCACCGACGGTTTTAGATAATGTTTCCTGGGATGCGCCGGTGATGCAGGATGAGATTTTTGGGCCGATTTTGCCAGTGTTGGAGTATGATAATTTCGGAGAGGCGATCGCCCAAATCAACGCCCGCCCCAAACCTTTAGCTTTGTATTTGTTCTCGAAGGATAAAGAGAAACAACAGCGAGTTTTGCGCGAAACTTCTTCTGGGGGAGTTTGTATCAACGATACTGTCATGCAAGTGGGAGTGGCAACTTTGCCGTTTGGGGGAGTTGGCGAAAGTGGGATTGGGAGTTATCACGGGAAAGCAAGTTTTGACACTTTTTCGCATTACAAAAGCGTGTTGCAAAAGTCATTTTGGCTGGAGTTGCAATGGCGGTATGCTCCCTATAAGGGTAAGTTGGATTTGATTAAAAAGGTCATTGGTTGATGTTTTTTTGGGTGACTTCTCGTTTCCAGGCTTTGCCTGACAGGGCAGATCCGGAGGCTCTGCCTCCAATTTTCCTGCTAGAAGAGCGAGGCAGAGCCTCTAGACATGGGTTTCCAGGCAGAGCCTGGGAACCAGTTAATACTAGAAGAGCGAGGCAGAGCCTCTAGACATGGGTTTCCAGGCAGAGCCTGGGAACCAGTTAAGAGCCTCTAGACATGGGTTTCCAGGCAGAGCCTGGGAACCAGTTATTTTAGCAGAACTCCGCCACTCCCAATTGTTGAAAAATTTGATGTGCTGTATCGTAATGTTGTTGATCAAGTTCTGTGTTGCCGCGCTGGCGATCGAGTCGTGCTAAATCGTAGTTAACTTCGGCAATATGCCAAGTCAATCTGACTTGATCTTGACGGTCTTTAATATTTTCAATAGCTTTTAACAGTTGGTTTTTGTTGTTTTCTGATTTCAAAAGATATGCGGTTTCATCAAAATCTATAGGACTTACGCACAAAAACCCGATTTCTTGTGAAAAATTGTCGATCTCTCGCCAGAGAAATCGGGTTTTTGGCCTCGCGTGCGCAAGTCCGGATCGACTGTGAATCAAACAAGATTGACATAGCACAAACATCCTTAAATAAACAGGGTACCGCAGACATATTTATATACTTCCGACTGTAGGGGGATGCTTTAGCTCGTCAATACGGCGATGCTTGCGATTGGGGGCATAAGACTAAAACTATACATTCGCCACCGTGTCCGCAAATGCGCGAACCAATCCCTGAACGAGGAATATACTATGTATCAAAATTTGCCAATAAATCCACAATTGTATAACATCGGGTTCTGGCTGGCCCAAGTGCCAATAGAACAGACTACAACCACAAACAGAGCAGAAGACGCAGCACTCCTGTATTCCGGGCCTCAATTTTTTATTGCATTAATCGCTGGAGTCGTGCTAGCCTGCGCCTTCCAACTTTTGTTAACAAACTTATCAATAGCCGCTGGCCTTTCCTATTGGGGAGCTCAATCCCACGACACTTCCATCACCCACAGTAGCAGCGATAGCCCCCCAGTCCGCCATATCGGCAGAAAGGTAGGCACTTGGACGCTGATCACCGTCACCATTGCCATATTCTTCGCCTGTTTGCTAGCAGTCAAACTGAGTTTGATTACCAACCCCGGTTTAGGTGCGATCGTCGGTTTAGTCATCTGGGCTACCTACTTCTCGATGCTGGTGTGGGTGAGCTCCACCACCGTCGGTTCCCTGATCGGTTCCGTTGTCAACACCGCCACCTCTGGCTTTCAAGCAATTGTCGGCACAGCCACCGCCGCCCTGGGCGCTAAAGCAGCCAGCAACCAAGTAGTCGCCACCGCCAAAGCAGCAGCGGCAGCAGTCGGCCACGAGCTCGGTACTGCGATCGACCCTACCAGCCTCCGGGAAACCGTTGAAGACTACATCCAAGGCCTCAAACCGCCCGAATTGGACATCAAAGCCATGCGGAGCGAATTTGAAAAGTTGCTCAACGATCCGCAACTCAAATCTATTGCTGGCGAAAATTTGCCCAACCTCGATCGGCAAACCCTCGTAGACTTAGTGAGTTCTCGATCGGACTTGTCAAAGCGCGATGTCAACCGAATTGTAGACCAACTTCAAGACGCTTGGAAACAAGTAGGAACAAAATCGCAGCAACCAGATGGCATCGCTCAATTGGTAGACTATCTCAAATCTGCTAAATCGGGAGATTTGCTCTCGGATAAATTGGCAAGTAGGGTAGAAAAAGCACTGGGAAATCTGGGTGGCCAAGGAGAACAAAGCCCGACAATGATGTCCCAAGCAGCGACAATGGCAGTCAATGCTTTAATGGGAATAGTTTTAGGACGGACAGATATTTCCGATTTCGATGTGGAAAAAGTAGTCGGTCAGTTAAAAGCAGCTAAACACAAAGTTAGCGAGCAAGCTGATAAAGTCACAGCTCAAGTCAAAGGCGAACCCATACCTTATAGTTCCATTCGCGCCGATGTAGAAAACTACTTGCTCAACACTTATTCCTGGCAGATGAATTCGCAAACGATCGAGCGCGAGTTTCGAGAAGTCCTCTACGATCCTAGCGCCGATCCAGGAACAGTTCGTCGCGAATTGGAAAAACTCAAGGCATCAGATTTTGCCGAGATTCTCTCCAGCAGAGGCGTTTTTACCCAAGCCAAAATCAAAGAAATTACCAACCAACTAGAAGCAATCAGAAAGCGAATCTTAAACACTGTTGCTTTTGCCGAGGAACAAGAAAAAGTCCGCGATTTGCGGTGGCGAGTGGAAACTTATTTGAAGTTGACGCCAAAAGAGGAATTGACAGCAGCAGGCATCGATCGCGATTTTAAGAAAATTTTAGAAGATGCTGATGCTTCTTACGAACAGTTGGGCGATCGACTTTCTCCTTACACCCGCGACAGTTTCGTGCAAATCCTCAGAGGCCGCGAAAACTTCGGCTTCCAGGAAGTAGAACAGATTGTTAAAGAGTTGGAAAGGACGCGAGATGTAGTTTTGGCAGATGCAAAAGGTCTGCAAGAAGCCGCGCAAGTCCGCCTCGATAATCAGTGGCAAAAGGTGCAAGAATACTTGCAGTCTACGGGCAAAGCAGAACTCAATCCCAAAGGCATCAAGCGCGATTTCAAAACTTTGCTCGAAAATCCCGAAGCGGGAATGTGGGCGCTCAGAGCCAGAGCTTCTAGATTCGATCGCGATACTTTGGTAAAATTGTTGGCTCAGCGGAAAGACCTCAGCGAAAACCAAGTAAATCAACTCCTCGACAGCGCCGAAGAGACTTGGCACAGCGCAGTCAGCGCACCCCAAAAGTTAGCCGAAAAAGCTAAGGAACAGTACGACGAAACTACTACAGCCCTCGCAAATTATCTGCGCAATACAGGCAAGTCAGAACTCAATCCTGAAGGGATTAAGCGCGATTTGACCAAATTGCTCGAAAATCCCAAAGAAGGGGCTTTAGCGTTACGGGGCAGGCTGTCTCAAGTCGATCGCGATACTTTGGTGAAACTGCTTTCTCAAAGGGAAGATTTGAGCGAAGAACAAGTCAATGAAATTATCGATGGAGTGCAAGATACACTAGGCTCGATCGTGAAAGCACCGCGTCGTTTGGCAAGACGGATGCAAAATCAAGCGCAAGATTTTCAGAGCGTTTTAGAAGATTATTTGCGCAATACGGGCAAGGAAGAATTAAATCCCGAAGCTATCAAGCGCGACTTACAACTGCTGCTACACGATCCGAAAGTCGGCGCTTACAGTTTGGGCGAGCGACTGTCGCATATCGATCGAGCTACGGTCGTTTCCCTATTGTCTCAGCGGCAGGATATTTCTGAAGCAGAAGCCAATCGCATTGTCGATCAAATTGTATCGGTACGCGACCAATTCCAACAGCAAATTCAGAAAATACAGGAGCGGATTCAGTCAGTAATTGACGGCGTTCTCGCCAAAATTAGGGATTACCTCAATTCGCTCGATCGACCAGAACTCAACTACGAAGGTATCACGCGGGATGTTCGCAAATTATTTGACGATCCCCAAGCCGGATTTGAAGCTTTGCGCGATCGGCTAGGTCAATTCAACCGCGATACTTTGGTAGCAATCATTAGTTCCCGCGAGGACATTTCCGAAGCAGACGCCAACCGCTTGATCGACCAAATCGAAAGAAGCAGAAACAGCGTTTTGCAAAGAGCCGAACGCTTGCAGCAAGAAGCACAACTCCGCCTGGAAAGCATCAAATTGCAAGCCGAAAAACAAGCCGAAGAAACCCGCAAAGCAGCAGAAGTTGCCTCCTGGTGGCTGTTTTTTACCGCTCTTTGCTCCGCGGCTGCCGCTGCCGGCGCTGGTGCCCTAGCCGTACTCAGGTACAGATACATTTAACCCGGTAAATCCAGGATCAATCCTGAATCTACTGTGTATGGCACAATAGAAAAGCCGTCAAGCCTTCCATTTGTGGAGGTATCTCTCAAAGCTTTCAACAGAATATTAGACATCTCCCATCATTAAGTTTTTGTCGATATAAAACAAGGCTTCCAGAATCTTTTTAGGAGATGCCTATTGAAAGCGCCATTTAAATCTATGTCCAGAGTGTGTCTGCATTCTGGACATTTAAATGTCTTTGAACCGCCCAACTTGCAATGAAAGGGAAAGTCCAACTCCCAACAACAACCATAATTTGGGTTCTCCCCCATCATTGGTACAACCAGCCGCCCCTCGCCAAATATACGGCAGTATCAAATCTTAATTGTTTTCCGCGATCTCGTTGAATCTGAGAAAATACTGATATTGAGTTAATAGCTCGTAGTTTACAGGTTATGGATAATCAGGAACTAAAAGTGTTGAAATACTACACTGAGTGTGGTGGGCAACATCCCCGAGACCTTGGGGCGTACCAATGGCTTTGCCAAGTCAGCCCAGCTAAGTCAAAACACGCAGCCCAGTCAATTCAATGCTTAACTACCTACATCTCAAACCTGCACAGGCTAGTTGCCTATTAGCACCGTGAGGAGGGCGACGCCATGCAACTCCGAAAAAAAACACTACTCATCGTCTGCGCCGCACTGATCTGCCTAATTGTGGTTCTTTATGCCACTGCATCAACTATCTTGTTGCACGACTTCCACAACCTGGAGGCACAGTACGTCCGCCAGGATGTCGCTCGCGCTTTAGACTCATTAGATGATGACTTGTCGAATTTAGACACCAGTGCCCAAGATTATGCTGGGTGGGATGATACCTACTCCTTCGTCAATACCCGAAGCGAGGATTATATCAAGTCAAATTTGGTCGATTCGACCTTTATTTACTTGAGGCTAAACTTATTTGTGCTGCTGGACTCCAACGGTAAGACAGTCTTCAGCAAAGGTTTTGACTTGAAGTCGAAAACCGAAATCCCGATTCCCGAAAGCTTAAAACAGAACCTGACGAGCGCTCTACTAGACTCTGGGACAGGCTCTCCCCCACTTCCCAAAACAGGCGTTCTCACCTTACCAGAAGGCACGCTGCTGATTGCCTCAAAGCCCGTCCTCAACAGCAACACCCAAGGGCCAGCTCGCGGGACGCTAATTCTGGGACGCTACCTCGACAACACCGAAATCGGTTTGCTCTCAAAACTAACTCACCTGTCAGTGGATTTTCGATTGCCGAGTTTAGATTTTAAAGTGGGAGCGACGAGCTACTCAAGCCGGGACACCAAAATACTCCCTAAATCGGGCAAGGATTCGGAAAATCGCCAACTCAGTATTTCCAATCTCAAACCAGTAGAAATTTTAGTCGAGCCACTGAATGAAAGCACGGTTGCAGGATACGCACTGATTCGAGATATCCGCGGCCATCTAGGGTTGGTGCTGCGAGTAGAGACCGATCGAATCATCTATCGCCAAGGTCAAGCTACCTTAGAGCTATTTACATCCTCGATATTGGCAGTAGGTTTAATATTTAGTGCGATCGCGCTCTTATTGCTAGAAAAATTAGTCTTGGCGAGATTAGAAGACTTGAGCACCAGCGTTAGCAACATCGCAGCTAGTGGCGACCCAGAATTGCGAGTTCAAATGCCGGGAGGTGATGAACTCTCCAGCCTTGCAGAGACCATCAACCTAATGCTAGAAGCATTGGGCAATTCTCAAGTCGAACGCAACGAAAGCGAGGATCGCTATCGGTTGATGGCTGAAAACTCAACCGACATGATCAGCAGACACAACCCCAAAGGCCTTTTTATTTACGTCTCGCCAGCCTGTCACGCTTTGTTGGGATACCAACCTTCTGAACTCATTGGCCGCGTCCCTAACGATTATTTTCACCCCGATGATTTAGAAAATATTGCCAAAGCTCACTCAAAAGTAATGGCGCTCCCAATTACTTATACCGTCAGCTACCGCATCCGCCGCAAAGACGGCAAATACATCTGGTTTGAAACCACCAGCCGCACCATTCGCAACCCGGTTTCTGGGGGCGTGCAAGAAATTATCGGCATTTCCCGCGACATCAGCGTGCGCAAGCAAACAGAACAAGAACTGCGAGAAAGTGAAGCTGCTATTAAAGCTTTGTATCAAGTAACTTCAGCTCCTCGTACAGACCCACTCAACCGCATTTCTACCTTTGATTTACGCCTCCAAGCACTGCTGGTAATGGGATGCCGACAGTTCGGTCTGTCCGTGGGGATTTTGTCGCGGATTGAAGGCGACAACTATCGAATTATGGCTGTTGAATGTCCTGACGGATCGATCGTCAAATCACAAATCTACGATCTGGAACAAACCTTCTGCATTGCTACGACAATGGCAAAAGAACCCATGTATTTTGAGTGTGCGAGGTTTTCGGGTTTGTCCTTCAATTGTGCCGATCCAGTCTTTAATATAGAAGCTTACATGGGCATTCCCGTAATGGTGGCTGGTGAAGTTTACGGCACCCTATGCTTCTGGAGTTCAACTCCTCTGATGGAACCGTTTCGAGTTGTAGACAGAGAGTTGGTGAAACTGATGGCTCAGTGGGTGGGCAGCGAACTCGAACGCCAACAAACAGATGTCGATTTGGCAAAAGCCCGCGATGAAGCACTTGCCGCTACCAGAGCCAAGAGTGAATTTTTGGCCACCATGAGTCATGAAATTCGCACTCCGATGAATGGAGTCATCGGCATGACTGGTTTGCTGCTGGATACCTATTTAACTAGGGAACAGCGCGATTTTGTAGAAACTATTCGCAGCAGCGGCGATGCCTTGTTGACCCTGATCAACGATATTCTAGATTTCTCGAAAATTGAGTCCGGCAAATTGGATTTGGAGGAACATCCCTTTGACATCCGCACTTGTATTGAGGAATCTCTCGATCTGGTAGCTACTAAGGCGGCACAAAAAAAACTCGAATTGGGTTACTTGATAGACCGTTCTGTACCCTGCACTGCGATCGGTGACAGCACCCGTTTGAGGCAAATTTTAATCAACTTGCTCAGCAATGCAGTTAAATTTACTGAAGCTGGAGAAGTTGTAGTTTCCTGCACTGCTAGAAAGATGTCAGTGCCTGTGGCAAATGACCAAGAACAGCCAGTGATTAATAATAGTGAACAATTAGCTAACCAAATATACGAAATACAATTTGCAGTCAAAGATACTGGCATCGGCATTCCAGGCGATCGAATGAATCGGCTGTTTAAATCTTTTAGTCAAGTTGATTCTTCTACGAGTCGGCACTACGGCGGTACGGGATTGGGTTTAGCAATTAGCAAGCGTTTGGCTCACATGATGGGTGGCAGAATGTGGGTGGAAAGTATGGGTGGCTTGGCCGGGTGTCCTCCGGAAGATTTTCAAACGGCTGTTTGGGATTGGGGATGGGGAGAATCTGCTGAAACTGGCGAACAATCTTGCTTTCCCAAGCCTACACTTGGCAGCCAAAATGTCAAATCGACTGGCTCTACTTTTTATTTCAGTACGATCGTTTCTTGCAACCAAAGTACCTTACCAGTTAACTTGAGCAATTCTCAACCTGAATTAGCTGGCAAGCGATTACTAATTGTGGATGACAATGCCACTAACCGCCAAATTTTGACTCTGCAAGCTCAGTCTTGGGGAATGGTGGCTAAGGCTTCTGCTTCGGCTCTTTTGGCCCTAGATTGGCTCGCTGCGAAAGAAGAGTTTGACTTGGCAATATTGGATATGCAAATGCCGGAAATGGACGGGTTGACTTTAGCTGCGAAAATTCGCCAGTCTTCTGATTGCGAACAGTTGCCGTTAGTCATGCTAACTTCGATGGGCAGGCAAGAAATTAACACCTCTGATATGAAGGTGGATTTTGCTGCTTTTTTGAACAAGCCGATCAAACAATCTCAGCTTTACAATATTTTAATCAATATTTTTGGGGAATCGGCTGCTGAATGTAAAGTGCATCGCACCAGTGGGCCTTTCTTGCAAAGTATACCTTTACTAGCCGAGCATTTACCGTTGCGAATTCTTTTGGCTGACGACCATTTGGTGAATCAGAAAGTGGCTTTGCAGATTTTGCAGCGGATGGGGTATCGCGCAGATGTGGCAGGAAATGGTTTGGAAGTGCTCGAAGCTTTGCGCCGTCAGCCTTACGATGTGGTGCTGATGGACGTACAAATGCCGGAAATGGACGGTTTGGAAGCTTCGCGGTTGATTTGCGCCGAATGGGGGGATACTGGAAGACCTTGGATTGTGGCGATGACGGCAAATGCGATGCGAGGCGATCGCGAAGAGTGCATGGCTGCTGGGATGGACGACTATTTAAGTAAGCCGATCGAAATCGAGGAACTGGTTCGAGCTTTGAGCGCGTGTAAATCGAGGTTTAATGGAGAGTTCGATCGTCCGAATTCTCTGGTTTCTTTTAACTGTAATCCCGAACAAAACGGGGGAAACAGTGAATTAGAAGTGCGCTCCTCTTCGAGGGCTACGCTAACGAGTTTGAATGTTACGACAAATCAACAACTTACTATTCCCAATTCCAGCATCAGGTGCGACGAATCTAGTTTAGACGACCAACTGTTGGAATGTGGCGATTCCCTCAATAGGAAGATTATAGAGGGATTGCGAGATGTGGAAGCTTTAGATGAGGCGATCGATATTTACCTTGAAACCGCTCCCAAATTGCTCAAAGGAATCTCTGCGGCTGTCAATAGCGCCGATCCCTTAGCTTTACGGCGGACAGCTCATTCTTTGAAGTCGATTAGCGGTACTCTTGGTGCTTTTAGATTGTTTGAGCTGTGCGAGGAACTCGAAGTCATGGGCAGGATTGGGATCAATGCGAACAAGCCTTTATCTTCTCAAGCTTGCGGGGTTTTTGAACAGGTTGCAGTTGAATATCAAAGAGTTGAAACGGCTTTGAAAATGGAACGGCAGTATGGCGAAACAGAAACAGATATCCATTAATCAAGTGATAATTGACAAGTAGCAATTACCTATCCGGGTTACTTACCCCTTTTATAATCTCGTAAATGTAGGGTGCGTCGCTACGAACAACTCTCGTTGCTATTGGCAGATCTCATAGCGACGCACCATACCAATTATAACGGGGATGGGAAAGCCGGATTTGGTATCAGTTATCATTGAGTGCGAGCGTCTCGCGATCGAGCGAGGACACTCGCACTCCAAAATAAATATAAGCGATCGATCGGGCCTGATATAGTCTATGCCCCCATGCCCCATGTCCAATTTTTAATTCTTCAACTGAACACTATTCCCACACTTTCCAAGGAGCTTCTCCCCGATCCCAAAGCTCGTTTAAATACTTGTATTCTCGAAAAGTATCCATTGCAAAAAAGAAGCCATTGTGCCGATAAGCCATCAACTGTCCATCTGCCGCCAAACGCTGCATCGGTTCCTGTTCTAAGATACAGTCATCTCCATCCAAATAGTCAAATATCCGACGGTTAAAGATCATATAGCCAACACTAATCCAACCATCTATTTGAGGTTTTTCAGAAAATTCGAGTACGCAACCTTGATTGTCTACATCTAAAATTCCAAAGCGGGAAATAGGGCGAAAGGTAGTAACAGTTGCCAGTTTACCGTGAGCTTTGTGAAAAGCGAGTAATTCGTCAATATTTACATCGGCTACTCCATCGCCGTATGTCACCATGAAGTTATCTCGATCGATGTATTTTTCGATCCGCTTTACCCGCCCTCCAGTCATGCTATCGGCACCTGTTTCCGCCAGCGTCACGTTAAAATCTTGTTCTCGATGTTCCTCTTGATAAAGAATGGTATTTTTCCGTCCCAGGCAGATAGTGAAGTCATTGTTCATGGCTTCGTAATTGAGAAAATATTCTTTAATCATAGTTCCGCGATAGCCCAAGCACACAACAAAGTTTTGGAATCCGTAGTGAGCATATATCTTCATGATATGCCAAAGAATCGGACGCCCACCTACATCAACTAAGGGTTTGGGGCGAAATTCTGTTTCTTCTCTGAGACGAGTACCGAGACCGCCAGCTAGGATAACTACTTGCATTTTTGTACATTTTTAAAGATGATTGACTAATTTATCATTAATCATCGCTCATTTTTTCAAAGAATTATTAACATATTCTTAAAGTGAGTTAAGCTTTGTAAATCATTGAGATCAGACATTTTTTTTTAAATACAATAGAACTTGGGTTGTGGCTATTATCCCGCCCTAAAACCCTGATTGATTCTGATTCTGTGTTATTTTTTTAGTCCAGGGTTTATTTAAATAAATCTAGTTCACCAGTGTGCGAATAATTTGTGATATTTTGAATCTAGGAAGATGAAAACTCAACTCGATCGCTTAAAATTTTTTTTAGGTATCCTGTGCAGCATTGCCTCAATAATAATCTTATTCCAATCAGCTATAGTTCCTGCTTCTGCACAGCAGATTTTCAGTACACCCGAACCAACAACCGTAGCTTTAGTATTGAGGATACCAGGTGGCGGATTAGATGCTCACGAAGCAGCAGGAGGACATACTCTCGAAAAACACGTTGGTAAAACTGAAGCAGAATTAAAACAGCGGCTAGAAACTGATCGGCAAATTGCTGCCGCCTCTTCCTTCACGAACCGTTCCATAGCGGAAGCTGCCATTGGAGAGGCTATAAACAGAAATGAAAGAGCGATGGCTTCCTGGCTTAGAAGTAGAGAAAATCGTTATACGATCGACTATAAAGCCAATAGAATAGTTGGTATTACTCTGCGCCGCCGTGCATCCAGAGCCTCTTCAACATCTAGCTTGAAAATCGTCTTTCAGCGGAGCAACAAATTACGTCCAGGATACTTTATTCTCACAGCATATCCCGTATGAATGCTCAATTTCCGCATTTGACCCAATTTTTCAGTTCCTACTTTCATCAAGACTGGCCACTAGAAGCTAGCACTCCCAGGGAAGTAGTGGCAAATTACCGCAATAGCGAATCACGCGAAAGTATTGAAGGTGCATTAGCAGAACTCAAAAAACTGCTAGAAATGCCGATCGCAGAACCCGATTTAGAAACATTTATGCTGGAGGAATTGGGCTGTTACTACAATCCCGAAGCCGACAATCAAACAGTTAAGGAGTGGTTGCACTCGGTGCAGCAGTTATTAAAAAATTAAGCACAGAAGGAAAAGGTATTCTGAATGTAGGGTGCGTCAGTCCAAATATTTGACGCTAACAAACAGTTGATATCATATCATGTCCGGTTGTATCGGTCGCGTAGAGCCTGGGTGAAGCATTCGGATCTAAAACCTGTAATACCAAATCCGGGTTTCCCATCCCCGTTATAATTGGTATGGTGCGTCGCTATGAGATCTCCCAATAGCAACGAGAGTTGTTCGTAGCGACGCACCCTACATTTACTACATTTACCAGATTATAAAAGGGGTAAGTAACCCGGATTTGGTATAATCTATGGCAGAGACGATCGCCCGAATGCTTCACCCCTACAAGTATATAAAACCGATGCTACCGGACACGATATCAAATCCGGTTGCATCGGAATTATGTAGTGCGAGCTGTCGCGAGTTCGCGACAGCTCGCACTATACCAAAATCAGATCATTTGCTAACAGTCAACAAGTAGCCTTCGTGGACGTTAATGTTAGGAGTAACATAATTCAAGCTGTTGCTATCAACTTGAAAAGTCTCTTGCTTGACGCCAACCAATTTTTGCACAGCTACTTCTTGATGGTTAGGAATTTTCTCTAATTTGATAGTGATTTTTTGACCTTTTTGGATACCTAGCTGTTGCAAATTATAGAGGTTCAAACTGATGCTTGTTGCTGAAGAATAGTTGCGATCGAAATAACCCAAAAGCACCTGTGCCTTGCCTTCAGGATTTGACCTGCTGGCTAAAGCAACAACGCGATCGTTATCCGATCGACTCATTACTCGCGAATTAACTCCGTCAGCATAAGCTTTGTAAGTCCACCAAGCTGCTCTCGGCTCGAAACTATTGGGAGTTACCATCCCAGTCAGCGTATTGTTGAAACAATTGCTAACTTTTTGGACTCCTGTTGTGTCCCAACAAGCCCTGCAAGCACCGTCTGCTTTTGCGTATTCCAAGTTATATAAATAACCTAAAATTTCCCCAGGTTGATACTGTGCTAATTCTCCGACAATCTCGTTGACGTAAATTTTTTGCAACTTGAGTTCTCTGTAAGCCGCACTTTGTTTAAAATTTCGTTTGGCATCGATTACGTGATCGTCAATAAATAAAATCATCGAGTCATTCAGTTCGTGCCAAGCTAGAAAATTTACCTCCAGTTTGTTAGCCTTGCAGTAATCTAAAAAATTAGCCAGATATCCTTTGTCGTAGCGACTGATACTAGGTCCGCCAATGATTGCTGACGGCCCCAATTCTTCTCGCAAGATTTTGTAAGCTCTTTTGTAGGTTTCAAAAAATTGTTCTCTACTTCCCCTCCAAAAAGGATTTCTTAAATCTGGTTCATTCCAAATATCCCAAATAATTTTTTTGCCTTTATTTTGCTGAGCTAACTGCCGTATGAATGCTTCCCATGCAGGGTAGTTTTGATATGGCCAGCCTTTGGGATTGCTGCCGTAGCCCCACAAGTCGCTGACTACCAGTTGAAACTCGGCTCCATGGGCGATTACTCGATCGTAAATATCGAGTCTCCCCACCCGCCAAAGTTTGGGTTGCAAGGGTTTGATGAAGTTATCCGGCGGTTTTGTGGTGTCGATTCCGTGGAGGAGGCCACTCATGGATGTTGTGGCTGCTGGCAGTCCAAAATCAACTGTGACGTTCGATCGAATTTGGGCGATCGATCTCTGCTGCCCCGAATATATGATTAACAGTACAGTAACAATAGCTAAGCAAATTAGCAGTAGTCTATTAATAGGTGGAAACTTGATTGTAAATTGCATAGTATATTTGCTGAATAGTTGAAAAACCTGAATCTATCCCAAAAATTTGTAGGTTAGTAGTGAGGAATTTAGTCCTTTTCAACAGGTCGAATGGTTTTCTGCTTGCTGCGATATCAGCGCTGCTGCTGTCTGAGAGTCCACCGGCTTAGAGAAAAAGAATCCCTGGGCATATTCGCAATCTAACCCCCTGAGAATAGCTAGTTGTGAGGCTTCTTCGACTCCCTCGGCTACTACGTCCATACCTAAATTATGCGACAAAGTAACGATCGATCGGACAATTTCTGTCGGGTCAATCCCTCCTTTCCCGAACGCGTACTCAATTCCCATCCTGCTCACAAAAGAGCGGTCTATTTTTAAAGTATTGGTCTGGAAGCGGTGCAGGTAGGAGAGCGAAGAATATCCAGTGCCGAAATCGTCAATGCACAAGTGTATGTTTCGGGTTCTTAGTTTGACCAGCATTGCTGTTACTGATTCGGAATTTTCTATGAGTACGCTTTCTGTAATTTCTAATTTTAAACTGTTGCCGTCGAGCTGAGTTTCTTCGAGAACTTGGTCGATGTATTCAATTAAATCTGGCTGAGAAAACTGTTTGACAGAAAGGTTGACGCTGACACTCAGTGGGGGGGTGCTTTGAAATAACTGCTGCCACTCGCGGATCTGGTGGCAAGCCGTGCGCAGCACCCAGCGGCCGAGGGGTACGATCAGTCCGGTTTCTTCAGCAACGGGGATGAATTCGCCGGGGGAAACTAAGCCCCGTTCTGGGTGCTGCCAGCGCACTAGGGCTTCAAAACCTGTAATCTTGCCGTTGGCGATCGAGACGATCGGCTGGTAGTGAATGATAAATTGGGGCGCTGGCGAAAGGGGCAGCAAGGGAGATTTGGGATACTGGGGAGGGTCTTCTTCTCTGATTCGGTCTCTAATCGAT
This sequence comes from Microcoleus sp. CSU_2_2, assembly GCA_012035135.1. Classification (GTDB taxonomy): domain Bacteria; phylum Cyanobacteriota; class Cyanobacteriia; order Cyanobacteriales; family Microcoleaceae; genus Microcoleus. Next base: position 35,881 of record JAAUPI010000002.1, on the reverse strand, counting down.
TCGATCGCCCGCCGCAAGTCATTTTCTAACTGCAACAGTCGCAAAGCGTGGGCGTGCATGGAACTGCTGAAAACTTCATGGCGGGCTCTGCCGAGTTCTTTGGCGCGGTACATTGCTGTGTCTGCGTCTCGCAGCAGGTTTGTCGGTTCCAGGTATTCGGCAGAACTCAGGGCAATGCCGATGCTGGCGGTGATGAATACTTCGTGTCCGTCTAGAACGATCGGGGCGGTAATTTTCTGCTGGAGGCAGTTGACAATATTGGTGGCTTCGTGGATTCCCTCGATATCTTCCAGCAGAATCGCAAACTCGTCGCCTCCGAAGCGGGCAACTGTATCTCGACACGCAAACAGGCTTCCAGACGCCGTGCGATCGCGACCAGGAGTTGATCGGCGATCGTCAGTCCAAGGGATTCGTTAATTACTTTAAATCTATCTAAATCGAGAAATATTACCGCAAATAAGTAGTCTTTGCGGCGTTTTGCCAGTCTCAAAGCGTGTTCTAGGCGATCGGCAAACAAGGCTCGGTTGGGCAATCCGGTGAGGGTGTCGTGTAAAGCATCGTGCAGCAGTTGTTCTTCAACGAGTTTGCGCCCAGTGATGTCGTGGCAGTTGATGATAATTCCCTTGACTGCCGGATTGTCAAGCAAATTGGTGGCTACAGCTTCCAAAAAACACTCGTTGCCGTTGCGGTGGCGGACTCGGTACTCAACTGGTGGCTGGCTGATTCCGGGGTTTTCGATCGCTTTGTTGAGAGTTTGGGCTATTTGGGCGCAGTCGTCGGGGTGAACTGCCTCTAAAGCGTAGCGCCCGATCGCCTGTTCCGGCGGGTATCCTAATATGCGCTTGACGGAAGGGCTGATGTAGCGAAAGATGCCCTTGGCATCGAGAATAACGGTGATGTCTGTGGCGTTTTCGATGAGCGATCGAAACCGCTGTTCGCTTTGTCGCAGGGCTTCTTCGGCAAGTTTACGATCGCTAATGTCGAGTGCTACTCCGTCTATGATTACGTCGCCGTTTTCGGTTCGGGAAAACCGGGCGATGTCTTGTACCCACTTGACCTTCCCGGAACTCAGAACGATTCGATATTGGCGATCGCAGGGCTGGAGACTGGCTTTTGATTCTACTATGCTGCTGTCAAAATAGTTTTTGTCTTCGGGATGAATGATTTCGTTTAAGAGTTCTGGGTGCGCCATTGCTGCTGCTGGATCGATGCCGGTCACTTCCCGCGCGCCCGGACTGATGTAGGGCATGGAGGTGGTGTCGTCTGGATGGAGGATGACGCGGTAGACTGAACCGGGAATGTTGGCTGCCATTGTTGCTAGCTGCTGCTGGATGCCGCGGACTGTTGCTTCGGCGCGTTTGCGTTCGGCGAGTTCGGTTTGGGCTTGCTGGTAGAGTTCGGCTTGGTGGATCGCGATCGCGCACTGATCGGCTATGGCTTTGACTAGGGACATTTCTTCTGCACTCCAAGAGCGCCCGCGATCGCACTGGTAGAGGCTAATTACTCCCAAGAATGACTGCTGGTAAAGCAGCGGAGCCATCGCGATCGACCGAAACTCCAAAAACTCTGCCGCTGCTTGCAGGGATGGGCACAGGGTCGATAAATCAGCGACTGCGAGTGTTTCTCCGCCCGCGAGGGAGGATTGGTAATGCTGGGCAAATTCGCAATTTAGTCCGAATAGCCGTTCTCTGCAGGCGGTGGCTTTGCTGATATAGCGAACTGTGATTCTGCCTTCTGGATCTGGCTGCAAGATGGCGCAGCGGCTAATTTCCAAAGCTTCGTGCAGTTGGTCAGCAGTAGTTTGCAGCACTTCATCGAGTACCAGGGTTTCGCGCATGGCTTGAACGATGCGGTTGACGATCGCTTCACGAGTCGCTTGCCGTTTAATTTGGGCGATCGCTTCTTGTTGCTGGTGGCGCATTTTATATTCTTGGAGCGATCGTGCTAATACTGTTGGCAACCTGAACAGCCTACCTTTCAACACGAAGTCGGTCATTCCAGCTTTGATGCACTCTACTGCTGCTTCTTCTCCCAAACTTCCGGTTACTAAAATAAAAGGTATGTCTTGCTCTAATTCCTGCATCAATTTCAACACCTCCAAACCGTTGAACCCTGGGAGGCGGTAATCTGATAAAACAGCGTCGTATTTGCTAGTTTCGAGGTGTTGCCTGCACTCTGTTATAGTTTGGGCTGTGTCGAAAGTAAAGTTTACTCCACCCGATTCTAAGGCGATCTCGATTAATTCTAGATCTTCTGTCATGTCTTCGACAATCAACAATTTCAAAGTTGATTCCGCTACCATTTTTAGTATATAGTTCGTTTGAGTTCGGTCTAACATAATTAATTAATTTATAATAAATACTTTTGTTAAGCAGCCGATTGTAGAAGGTTTGGCAATTTCTAAGTTGCACGTTGGATTAATTTGTTTTAGCGATCGCCCTCCGGTCATTGGTAGCCTACAACTCTACATTACCTGTTGGGATGATTTGATCCCAGTTTAAAGTAAAAAGTTGCTCCTTGACCAGGTACGCTTTCGCCCCAAATCCTGCCGCCGTGGCGATGAATAATCCGCCAGGCGATCGCTAAACCGATGCCCGTACCTTCATATTCTCTCTGAGAGTGTAGCCTCTGAAAAGCTCCAAACAGTCGATCGGCATATTCCATCTCAAATCCGATGCCGTTATCCTTGACAAAAATAGTGCCATCTGGTAATGAATCAATTATTATCCTGGCTGGAGTGCGATCGCCACTAAACTTGACTGCATTGCTAATCAAATTGCTGAAAACCTGTTGTAGCAAGGTTGGATCTCCCGTCACAGTTGGCAAATCTCCAATTTCAAATTCCACCGCTTGAGGAGTTGGGACGGAAGTTGTGACAAGTTGAAGTTTAGCCAATTTAATCGCAGTTTGCACCAAGTAGGTAAGGTCGATCGGAATTTGCATCAACTCAGTGCGAGATACCCGCGACAGGGCGAGTAAACCGTCAATTAACAGGCTCATTTTTTGGCTGCTGTCTTCAATTACTTCTATATAGTGAACTATTTTGCGATCGGTCAAAGCCTCAGTTGCTTCTAGTCGCTGTTTCAAGGCATTTACAAAACCTGAAATGTGTCGCAAAGGTGCGCGCAAATCGTGGGAAACTGAGTAGGAAAAAGATTCTAATTCTTGATTGGCAGCTTCTAATTGCTCTGTGCGTTCCGACAAAGCTTGTTTTGTCTCTACCAACTCAGTGATATCGCGAGAAGTGCTAATTAAACCATAAACCTCGCCGTCGATATTTCTGAGGGGTATCTTAAAAGTATCGAAGTAAAAAGTGTCGCCAGAGATCGCGAATTCGTCCTGCAAGTGCAGGGTTTTTCCTGTTTCAAACACCTGCGCATTTTCCCTACAAAATTGTTGGGCTAGTTGCCGTGGATAGCACTCAAAAATAGTTTTTCCCTGCATCTGCTGCCTGCTGTCGAATCCGGCCACTTGAGCCGCAATCTGATTAACAAAAGGCAGGCTCATATTGTCGCGTTTTACAACCAAAATGTGGTCGGGCAAAGCATCAAAAAAAGTCTCTAATTCTACTGTGCGCTGGGCAACTTGAGCTTCTAAAGTTTCGTTGAGTTCTTTGAGTTCAGCTTCTACTCGCTTGCGTTCGGTGATATCTTGACCAATGCCGATCAACCTGCCGTCGGAAAGGCGAACGTTTGCCCAAGTAGTATCGATAATTCGCCCGTCTCTAACTTTTGTTTTGAAGTCACTCCAGCTCTGATTTGCTGCTTGGATTTCATCCAAAACGTATTGGTAGTCCTCTGGCTGCGGATAAAATTCAGCTAATATATCTCGACCTTTGATTTCTTCTAAACTCCAGCCTAGCACTTCTTCCCAGTGCCGATTTACCCAGTTTATTTCACCGTTTGTATCCACAAATTTGAGCATAATTGGCACGTTATCCAATATAGTTTGCAGCACTTCTTTTTGCTGTTTTAATGATTCTTCGGCTTGTTTGCGATCGCTGATGTCAAGCACAAAACTGACACCTAACTCCTGCGTTCCTTCTAAAAATGCGCTGCCCAGTAGCACCGGAACGCAACTACCATCGGAACGAATGTATTCTTTTTCAAAAGGAACAACCGTATTTCTAACCATCAGTTCGGCAACTTTTTCTGTGTCTAAACGCACGTATTCTCGCGGGGTGATTTCTTGCCAGTTAATTCTTCCTAAAAGCAGATCGTCATGCGTATAATTTACCATGTTTAAAAAAGCGCCGTTGGCATCTATAATGCGGCCGTTAATGTTCCAAAAAATTATGCCTATCATGTTAGAATCAACTATCGCTCTAAATTTGGCTTCGCTTTGTCGAAACTGGGATTCCGCTTGTTTTATTTCTGTAATGTCGCGGGATATCGATAAAACTGTTGCTACTGAATTGTCCCCTGCAAATTCGGGAATGACTCGACAGTGGTAATGTTTTATGCCATCAATACTGGGAAACTCAAATTCTATGGTTTCTGATTTGCCTGTGGAAAAAACTTTCAGAAAAGTCTCGTCCCACAGGTTGCACAAGTGCGGCGGCATCCCCGATTGTCTGGTGGTGTTGCCAATCAATTCTGCGGGGGTTTTTCCGGTTGCTGATTCGACTGCTTGGTTGACGTAAAGGAGGCGCAGTTCTCGATCGAACCTCGTGATAATATCGGTAGAATTTTCGGCTAGGGCACTGAAGGCTTGTTCGCGCTGGTGCAGTTCTTCTTGAATGCGGTGTCGATCGGTTATATTTCTAGCAAAAGACTGAATTGGTGAGTTATCTATGTGAAACTCTAGTCGTGAACTGGCTTGTTGTGTTTTGGTTTTGAGCGAGGAGCGAAGTTGCTTTGCTAATGTGAATATCTGATCTATTTGCTTTGTGTTGGATGCACCAGATTTAGTGAGTTCAGCTATAGTTTCGGCGGTTTGTTTTTCTAATTCGTCCCAAGCTAGTTCTAGGGCTGACTCCGCCTGCTCTACCTCAGTGATGCTGTTGGGAAATAATTCGGAAGTTTCAAGTGGAATTTCAGGCATATTTTTAACAATTTAGTAATACTTAATTTTAGGAGATCGATGTAAATTTAGCAGGACTTACGCAGCAGGGTGTCTGTCATGCTGAAAGAAACAGCGAGGTTTATCAAAGGTTTTAGTCTTAAGTTGATACTCAAAAACTCGCTCTTTCAATGGCATTGACTGAATATGACCACAACTCGAACAAGTCTTTAAAGAGCCAATGCGTAATTGTAACAAAATCTGACATAGCCAGAATGCCGCGCCATCAAGGTATGTTCCTTGTTATTGAGTTTTAATTCAAGTTTGATGGCGTACATCAGAGCTGGTTAACCTACTCGTGTAGGGATGATAGCACAGTCGATCGGTAACTTTAGAAAGTTTTAGGTAAATTTTTGTCAACAGTTACGACCCCTGAATATTAGGGCGACTAGGGGATCGGATCTGGCATGGGGACATCCTACCTACTTTTTGATGAATAACAAGCTAAAATAAAATCTTAAACAGGACTTACGCATTTCAATGTAATTCTGTCATTCCGACCTGGGGAGTATCAAGACACTCCGTTTTGTTTGACTCATGACAAACACTCTTGTGCGTAAGTCCTATTAAAGTTAGTGAACCCTTTAGGTAGCATCCCGCTCAGAATTATGACTACTGCTGCACCAGTTAAAACTAAGTACGAGGCCGTTATTGGTCTGGAAACTCATTGCCAATTGAGTACGAATACTAAAATTTTTTCGAGTTCTTCTACAGAATTTGGAAATGCCCCAAACACTAACATTGACCCAATTTGTATGGGAATGCCTGGGGTGTTGCCGGTACTAAATCAGAAAGTGCTCGAATATGCGGTGAAAGCTGGACTAGCTCTTAACTGTGAAATCGCACGTTACAGTAAGTTCGATCGCAAACAATATTTTTATCCGGATTTGCCGAAAAATTATCAAATTTCGCAGTTCGATTTGCCGATCGCTACTAACGGTTGGCTGGAAATAGAATTGGTGGACGCAACTGGCAATTCGACGCGGAAAAAAATAGGCATTACTCGCTTGCACATGGAGGAAGATGCCGGAAAATTGGTTCACGGAGGCAGCGATCGACTGAGCGGTTCTACTTATTCAATGGTAGATTACAACCGTGCCGGCGTGCCTTTAATTGAAATTGTCTCCGAACCAGATTTGCGATCGGGGGCGGAAGCTGCGGAGTACGGTCAAGAATTGCGCCGGATTGTTCGCTACATCGGCGTTGGCGATGGGAATATGCAGGAAGGTTCCCTCAGATGTGATGTGAATATTTCGGTGCGCCCCATCGGGCGAAAAGAGTTCGGCACGAAAGTGGAAATTAAAAATATGAACTCTTTTAATGCGATCGAAAGGGCGATCGACTATGAGATCGATCGGCAAATTCAAGCTTTGGAAAATGGCGAAACCATTGTCCAAGAAACGCGGCTTTGGGATGAAGGCAAGCAGTGTACTTTTAGTATGCGTGTTAAGGAAGGTGCGAGCGATTACCGCTATTTCCCGGAACCGGATTTACCTCCGATCGAGGTTTCAGCGACTCAGTTGCAGGATTGGAAAGCTCAACTGCCGGAATTACCAGCCGAAAAACGCGATCGCTACGAAACTAAACTGAGTCTTTCTCCTTACGACGCGCGCGTGTTGACGGATGACAAAGCAGTAGCAGAGTATTTTGAAAACGTAATCGCTGCCGGAGCTCCAGCCAAGCAAGCTGCGAATTGGGTGATGGGCGATATCACTGCTTACCTCAAAAATGAAAAGCTGGCGATTGGGGAAATTCCTTTACAACCTCATGATTTGGCGGAACTAATTTCGCTGATTGATACTGGCACGATCAGTGGCAAAATTGCTAAGGATATTTTGCCGGAGTTGCTCTCAAACGGTGGTTCGCCTCAAAAATTGGTGGAAAGCAAGGGTTTGATTCAAATTTCTGATACTGGGGCGATCGAAAGTGCGATCGATGCAGTTTTGGCAGCCAATCCCAAGGAACTCGAACAGTACCGTGCCGGAAAAACTAAGCTGCTGGGCTTTTTTGTCGGCAAGGTAATGAAGGAGACCGGCGGCAGGGCTGACCCCAAATTGACCAATCAGTTACTCGCGAACAAGCTTAACGGGTGAATTACAGCAGATTCCGCGTTGATGAAGTACACCCCCAAGCGATATATCGCCGTAGGGACACGGCACTGCCGTGTCCTCTATCTTTGCCTCCAAGGGCAGGGCTGTTTCATTCTCAGGACGATCGGGATTTTGTAGGGTCGCGATCTATGCCGATCCTCCCCATCCACCCTTTGCTAGGAAACAGTTAATTTCTAGTAATTGCCAACTCATGAAACATTAACAGCGACAAAAAGAAATCCGCCACAAAAATAAACACCCAAGAAGTAACCACCGATGCCGTCGCAGCTTGTCCAACCCCTTTTCCTCCACCCGTTGTCGTCAACCCCCAACCACAACCAACGATCGCAATTATTAACCCAAAAATAAAACTCTTAATCGCCACCGTTACTAAATCCCAAGGCCCCAAAAAATTCCGCACCGATTCCAAAAATACCGACGGTTCCAAACCATAAAAAATAGCCGCTACAAACAGCCCACCAACAATCCCCACCGCCACCGCAAAAATAGTTAAAATTGGCAGCATTACACCGCAAGCTATCACCCGCGGTACTACTAAATAATCCACGGGATTTGTTCTCAACATATACAGGGCGTCTATTTGTTCCGTCACCTGCATTTCGCCTATTTCCGCCGCAAAAGCCGAACCGACTTGTCCCGCCACCACACCCGCTGTTAAAACTGGTGCCAATTCCCGGCAAAATGCCAAGGCAAAAGCACCTCCTACCGCATTTACCGCCCCAAACCGAATCAATTCCCTGGCGGATTGAATGGTGAAAATCATGCCTGCAAAAAAAGCTATTAGCAGTACCGCCCGCAAAGAATCTAACCCGACTGTTACTAAATGTTCCATGATTTTGCGGCGGTCAATTTTGCCACTGAGGATTCGCAATAGCACTTGTCCGCCTAGAAAAATAGTTACTAAAAAGCGCTGAAACCACCTGTTGTTCAAGGTTTCATCTAAATGCCGATCGCCCTTTTCTTGGTATTTTTTGACCAACGCGGTAAACAGTTGACAGTTGACAATTGATAGTTGACTATTCACTGCTGACTAATGACTAAGCAAGCAACAAATCGATCAATTTATCCAATTCATCATTATACTTTTCTGCTTGCTCTTTGCCAATCCTCACCAATTCCGATATATTTTCTTCGGAAGCTGCATCAATTGGTAGGGGTTTTTCCTTATTCAAATTGGGAGTAATTCTCAAATATTGATTTGGTCTTTCGATCGCATCAAAAATTTGCAGCATTTGATAATTGACTGTCTCCGCAACTCCCGTCATCATAATACTAATCAAAGGCTCAACCCACTCTACTTGACCCCAAGTTTTCACTTCTTCGTAGGGATATTTTTTTTGAGCTTGTCCTGTTCCCAGCGATAAAATTACCATATCTTTTGCCGTCGGGCTTCTGTCAGGGCGATCGTCCGGAATTCTTAATTTGCTGCGGGCCTCTGCATAGGCACAAAGTGCTGGATTGTTGGCGAATACTCCGCCGTCTACTAAAGCGTAGGATTCGTTTGTCAAAGAGTGGATTTTGGGAATTTCAAAGTAGGAAGGAGCGGCTGATGTGGCTCTGGCTATATCTCTGATAAAATAGTTTTTTTCTGGATGTTCTCGAGCATCTATTTGATTGAAAAAGTGCGCTTTTCTCCTTTCGACATCGTAACTGGAAATCAAACAAGGTTTCAGCAGTTCGCTGAGTTTGCAAGCTATAAAATTTTCCAAAAAAAATTTTTCTAAGCGATCGCTCGGATATTTCTCGTCTATCAAACCATCTAGAGATTTGAGTTTTTGCCAAAATGAACTCTGAAAAACATCGCGGCCGCTTTTAATCGAAAAATTAACAGCGTCTTGGGCAGTCCACCGAGGTCGATCGGGATTTTCGGCATCGGGATACAAATAAATGCAAGCTAAAATCCCTCCCGCACTCGTGCCTGCGATTAAATCAAAATAGTCAGCTATTCTTGCACCAGGGTTGCCGCTTTTCTGTTGCAGCTTTTCTTCGATTCTCACTCCAATTTGTGCGGGGATAATCCCTCTAATACCTCCTCCATCTATGGATAAAATTCTGGTATATTTAGCCATAATTGTTGCCTCTTTTCTATCGATGTTCCTTGATTACCCGATTTTTAGTTTAGATGCTAGGATTTGGGAATCTAGAGAATATACTAGCATAAAGATGCTCAAAACTATTCATTACACACCCTAGTTTATCTGCCAGTTGCGTAACTCCTAAATCTAAAATCTAAAATCGAACAACTTGGCTAGCTGCTACCATATAGCGAAAAATGTATTCCACAACTTCTACGTAATTGTAGGCGGCTGCTGGCGAATTTGCCCAGACGGTGATGCCGTGATCGCGGATTAGCAAAGCGGGTACTTTCGGCCGCGAAACGGCAAAAGCCTCGCAAATTTCATGAGCTATTTTCGTCACTTCTAAATAATTTGGAAATAGGGGCATCGCCACCTGGGGGTTTTCCTCCCACACCCCCAAACCTTTGAGCATTTCGATCGCGGGTAAAGGCACTGCATCTCCTGCTGTTAAGCGAGAGACTAAATTTGCTTCGATCGAATGAACGTGATAGCAAGCTTTAGCCTCTGGAAAACTATTATAAACAGCTAAATGAATGCTAGTTTCTGCCGAAGGGCGACTGTCGGAAACAGGCTGTTCGACAATCTCACCATCTAAGTTTATTCTGATAAAATCTCGATCGGTTAACTGCCCTTTTGGGCGCCCGCTAGCAGTAATCCAAAAACTGCCATCTGGCAATTGAGCTGACAGATTGCCGGCAGTACCCACCATCCAACCTCGATCGTAAAAATGTTTGGCTGCGGCAATTAAATCTGATCTCAAATCAACACTCATTGTTCCTAACTTCTCCGCTGTTTATTTAACTTTTACGTTTAGTTTCAACCATTAAAAATTAACATTGAAAGCAAAAAAAACATCATATTTTTCCTGTTAAGTATCCACGGTCAACTGTTTAATTCCTCATCCTAAAAACCCCGCCCGCAACTGTCAACTGTCGAGCGGTCAAATGTCAGGTGCGTCGCTCATCGATGGTCGATTTTTATTTGGGATGAGCGGTGGGAACGCACCCTACAACTGTCAACTGTTTAATTCCATTGATGGGACAAATTGTCCAGCACATCAAAAAAATTATCCCATTTAATATAAGGTTTTTGCTGTTCGTCTAGATATTCCGCCAGTCGATCGCGCGCAAATACCGACGAAGCCTGCAAAGCCATGTTAAAATCCGTCAGCGAATCTCCGATAGCCACCTGTTCTGATGCCCTGTACTGCCCCATCACCCGCACCTTCGACACCAATTCATCATCCCCCTCAAACTCGGAATTTACTTGCAAGCGAGGGCCGCTAGCGTCCAAATCCACAGCATAAATCGCGCTGGCCCGTTGCACCAAATCACCCATTACGGCCTCTACCATTACCCGCAGGCCACCGGAAACTATAACAAAATGAACCCTTTGAGCATCCAAAAAATCCAGCAATTCTACCAATCCTGGCCGCATCAGCTTTCCTTTGGAAAACTCAACAATTTCCCCATAACATTCCGAGGGAATCGACTCCAATAACTGCCGCACTCCCGATCGCAGACTCAGCCTTCTAGCATACATTTCTGGCATCAGTTGAGATGACTTTTTCGGTGCGAATTGCTTGAGCATTCCCACAAAAGTTTCCTCAACAGTGATTGTGCCGTCAAAATCGCAGAATACCACCCGTTTAGGATTGGTGGAAATCGGAGATTTTTGCTTGTCATCGGTCATAGTCGATCGCACCCTGCAAAAACGGCAAAAGTTTACACTATTTATCGTACAATGTCGAGCGATAGACACCCCCACCGACAACATAACTAACAGCTAACTGCTGTTTGTTGGCTGCCACTCTCCGGCTTTCATGCAAATTCTTCGATCGGTTCTTCTACCTTCTGCTTTTGGCTTTTTCTCTTCTGGGGCTCAGAGTTAGCAGGTAAACAGATTAAATTGTCGTCTTCGGTATTGATCAAACCTTTCGATCGTAACTTACCCATCAGTCGCGTCACTGTCACCCGCGTAGAACCGATGGCGCTGCCAATTTGAGCGTGAGTCAGGGCCCAAGGCAGGCGATAGCCCCGCACCACCTCCGGATCTGCCTCACCTACGTAAGGTTCGCCAAACTCTTCAACTAACAAAGTGAGAAATCCTAGCAGTCGATCGATCGTCCGGCGCTGTCCCAAAGTGCTTAGCCAGAGAAGTTTCCGCTGGTGCTGGTAGCGAAACGCATCCAAAACTTCCCGGCGGAAGTGAGGCCAATTGTCCAGATCGTGCCAATACATCCACACTACGTGAGTTTGGTCGGCGTGAGCGTAAGCTTGCAATGTAAACGGCGACTGAGCAACCAGTTCAAAGGGTTGGCCCGCGCCGACAAAGCCCAAAAAAGCTTCTTCTGTAGTCGTCTTGCGAGTGGATTTTGACCCCGGCTTGGCAGTAGCACTGACTTGAGCGCTGCCCACCAGTCGCACAGAACCTTTCTGCACCAAATACAGCAGTCCCGGCCTAGCTGGAATCCGCTCGTCTTTGCTAAAAGTCCGGCAGCGGTAGTGTTCTTGGGCCCAGTCTATAATTCGCTGCCAAGTTAGAAATGGTCGATTAATGGTCTCTAGAGGCGTGGAAGTTGATTGCATAAGTGAGGCTGTGGGAGGTATTTAATAAGTGAAAAAAACAGTTTCTACCAACCTTGTGATACAAAGAAAGTGATACAAAGTGAGACAAACAACCCCGATCGAGCTTGTAACAGCTTAGCTAGCTGTGCCAGCTTTTGTCACTTTTACATAAAAATTCAATGTAGCAAAAAATACATCCAAATGGTTAAATTAAGCATGGGGTTTGTCGTAAATGTTTGCATCTCTTGCGTAAAAACCGCGAGAAAGTCGATTATTTCCATGCATACCGGGCTTATTGATGCCGATCGTCACTGATAATATCAGCAGTTTGACGTACAAAAACAGTACACGCTGTAACAATGGCAGTGCACAGTGGACTGTGGACAGCTTGCCCAGAACCGGCCGTTGGGTTGACAACCCTGCCCCTCGCCCCCCAAGGGGGATGACAGTTGACAGCTTGCCCAGAGCCGGCCGTTGGGTTGACAGCTTGCCCAGAGCCGGCCGAAGGGTTGACAGTTCCAATTACCCATTCCCCATTACCCACCCCCCCCATTCCCCCCTTGGGGGGTGAGGGGGGATTCCCATTACCCATTCCCAATGACTAATCAGTGGAAGTTTCCAGAATTCACGGTGAAGTTTTTGGTGGTGCAGCGACTACAAAGTGCGATCGGGCAAGCCAGCGTGCCGGAAAATGCTTTGAAACTCACCCAAGACAGCATTCGCCATGAAATTCCATTAAATCGGGCTAAAAATAGCACGCGGGTGCTCTACGTATCTGCGATCGCCCTCAAATTGGCAAACAACTGGCAGCAGTCACCCCAGACAATTGCCGCACAGTTGGTCGAAAGTCTCAAAGTGCTATGCAGTGGAGATTTCACCATTGAAGTCGCACCGTCGGGTATCATTCAGTTTGAGTTGACCGATGTCGCTTTAGCCGTCTGGTTGCAGCGTTTAGCTCAAACTTCTCTGCCACTTCCAGAGTCTCAAATATTACCTGTTGTTTCGGCCGATCGACTCTTTCCCATTCAATACAGCCACGCCCGTTGCTGTTCTCTGCTGCGAATGGCCCACCGCGATCGAATTATTTCGATCGTCGAATTCGACGCCACTAGGGCGTGTTTTCAAACTTGTCGATCGGATTCAGATCCCCCTAAATCCCCCACCCCCCCCTGCCCTGCCCCAAGGGAGGAAACAAGGGGGACTTTGACACAATTCTCCCCCTTTTGTAGGGGCGGTGCCCCCGTGCCCGCCCTGGGCTGGGGGGGATCTCCGGGTTTGAAAACACACACTACAACACGCCAAATTTGGTCGCTTTCCGCCCCAAATCCCATCCCTTGGCTCGACGACAAAAAGCTGCGATTAGTACATCCAGCAGAATACAATTTAATCTCACAACTGTTAACAGTGCTAGACAGTTTAGCTTTTGTGTTTGGGGAGTATAGCGACGAAAGATCGATCGATTATTTCAAATTAGCTAACAGTTTGAGCGCAGCTTTTCAGATTTTTTACAGCCAGTGCCGGATTTGGGGCGAAGTTAAAATAGAAACGCCCAAACTCGCTCAAGCCCGATTGGGTTTAGTATTAGTAACTCAATCTTTGCTACGCTTTATGCTAGAAGATTTATTGAAGGCTGCTGCTCCTTTAGAACTTTGAAGAAGTCATTAGTCATTAGTCGTAGGGTGCGTCGCCACTCTTAAATCCCTCAAAAAATCGACAATCGATCGGCGACGCACCTTACCATTAGTCATCAGAAATTTGGGTTTGAAACTGCGTTCTTTGAGGACGGCTTGACAGCAATTTAACGCATCTCACGAGATCAGCACTATAATGTAAAGCATGACACAAAAAGCCTTCAAGTACCGTTTCTATCCAACGCCTTAACAAGGTTTCTTGTTAAAGCGGACGATCGGCTGTACTCGTTTAGTCTATAATCGGGCCTTGAGAGTTCGCACAGAGGCTGGGTACAAAGACCAGCAACCAGTCGCCTACAGCGATACTTCGGCTATGTTGACGAGGTGGAAGCAGAACCCAGAACTGGACTTCCTCAACCAAGTTAGTTGTGTTCCGTTCTTAATATTTAATAGTTTTAGGCAGTTGTTTGATTATTTGTTTTACCGGGCATCTAATAACCTTAATGAAAAATTTTTCTACCAAAAATTACGTTAGCACACCAGCACTAGAAAGTATTGTCGGCCCCTCTGGCATCTGTCGCTGGGAAGATACAGAGCCATTTTGGCAAGAACGGATAGAAAAAGCTATTGTCCCAGGCACTAAAATAGACTATACCGTTTACCCGAATACTCAGGAAAAACTCGCGACTGTCATTGCTTGGGCTGGGCAAAATGGTTATGCAGTCTTGCCTTGTGGCAACGGCAGCAAACTTGATTGGGGCGGTTTAGTGAAATTAGGCTTCCCTGGGGAGAATTTTCCAATTTTCCAATCAGATTCAGATCCCCCCCAGCCCAGGGCGGGCATGGGGGCAGGGGGAGGTGGGGATTTAGGGGGATCTCCTGATGCAAGGGCAATCGTGGCTGTGAGTACGGGGCGCCTCAACGGACTCGTAGAACACGCTGTGGGCGATTTAACGGTGACAGCGGAAGCGGGGATGAAGTTTGCCGATTTGCAGCAAATTTTAGCCTCAGCAGGTCAATTTTTGCCGATCGATCCAGCATATCCACAACACGCAACCTTAGGCGGCATTGTCGCCACCGCTGAGGCGGGTTCCCTGCGACACCGCTATCGGGGCGTTCGCGATATGCTGTTGGGAATTAGCTTTGTGCGATCGGATGGCCAAATTGCCACTGCGGGTGGCCGAGTTGTGAAAAATGTCGCCGGCTACGATTTGATGAAGCTGTTTTCCGGTTCCTACGGCACATTAGGCGTCATTTCTCAAGTGACTTTCCGAGTTTATCCGCTCCCTGAAACCTCTGCAACAGTCGTGCTGACTGGGGAAACTGATGCTTTAGCTCGATCGACTCAAATTTTATTATCTTCTGCTTTGACTCCGACAGCCGTCGATCTGCTGTCATCTGATTTAGTCGCCAAATTAGGTTTAGGAAAAGGCACGGGATTAATCGTCAGATTTCAAAGTATCGCAGAGAGCGTTAAAGAACAATCTGCCCGCTTGGTGGAAGTTGGCGAAAAGTTGGGTTTGCAAGCAAATATCTGCCGCGAAAATGATGAGAATCAGTTATGGCAAACATTGCCAGAAACTATCTGGAATTCTGCCAAAAACTCAGCCATTATTTGCAAAATAGGAGTCAGGCCCTCGGAATCTGTCAAACTACTTGATGAGTTGCCAATCCAAGACGTCGTGATTCATGCAGGCAGCGGTTTGGGGGTTTTACGGTTTGAGACTGCGACTGCGGACACATTGCGGCAAATACGCCGAGGCTGCGAAGCGAAAGGCGGTTTTCTGACTGTTTTAGCAGGGTCGATCGATCTCAAGCAGCAGTTGGATGTTTGGGGCTATAATGGAAGTGCGATCGATTTAATGCGCGGGATCAAACAACAGTTTGACTCGCAAAATATTTTGAGTCCAAATCGTTTTCTTGATGGTATTTAGTTTAAAGTTTGTAGTAAGGACTTTAGTCCTCGATCGTACTGTCAAAAAACTAAAGTCCTCACTACGAACCAAAATAAAAAGTTTGTAGTGAGGACTTCATTCCTTGCTCGTACTGTAGAAAGGACTAAAGTCCTTACTACGAACCAAGTTAATTATGTAATTGTCAACTGTCAACTGTCAACTGCTATATATGCAAATTTCCGAAAAATCTACACTTCCCAGCGACAATTTAAAACCTGCTAAAGATAGCAATTTTTTGTCACAAAATCCCCATTTAAAATCTCCAGAAATGCAGGGTTTTGATGCTCAAAATCCGCCGAATCCCAAATTAATTGATAGTTGCGTTCACTGCGGATTTTGTTTGTCTACTTGTCCGAGTTATCGGGTACTTGGTAAAGAAATGGATTCTCCGAGAGGCCGCATTTATTTAATGGATGCGATTAACGAAGGCGAAGCACCTTTAAATGAAGCAACAGCACAGCATTTTGATACTTGCTTGGGCTGTTTGGCTTGCGTGACAACTTGTCCGTCTGGAGTGCAGTACGACAAATTGATCGGTGCAACTCGCCATCAAGTAGAGAGAAATTTCGATCGCACTTTTTCCGACAAACTAATTCGCTCTATCCTGTTCAACTTCTTTCCCTATCCTAACCGATTGCGACCTTTGCTCGCTCCGATGTTTCTCTATCAAAAATTGGGATTGCAAAAACTCGTCCGTTTGACGGGTTTGCTGCCCAAAATCTCTCCCCGATTGGCGGCGATGGAGTCAATTTTACCAGAAATTACGATCGACTCTTTTCGGGATAATTTGCCCGATGTGATTCCAGCCAGAGGAGAAAAACGCTATCGAGTGGGGATGATTTTAGGCTGCGTACAGCGGTTATTTTTCTCCCCAGTTAACGAAGCAACCGTCAGAGTTTTAACGGCTAATGGCTGCGAGGTGGTGATTCCCAAATCTCAAGGATGTTGCGCCGCTTTACCCGAACACCAAGGACAAACCGAACAAGCGAAAGTTTTAGCCAGACAAATGATTGACAGCTTTGCCAACCTGCAAGTTGATGCTGTGATTATCAACGCGGCTGGTTGCGGTCATACTTTGAAAGAATACGGTCACATTCTAGCAGATGACCCGGAATATTGCGAAAAAGCTAAAGAGTTTGCCACCAATGTTAAAGACGTGCAAGAGTTTTTAGCCAGTGCGGGATTGACGGCAAAACTGCATCCTTTGATTGATGGAGATTTGACAATAGTTTATCAGGATGCGTGTCATTTACTGCACGGACAAAAGATTAGTTTGCAGCCGCGTCAATTGCTACAACAAATTCCCGGTGTCAAGTTAAAAGAACCCTTAGATGCGGCTTTGTGCTGCGGGAGTGCCGGCGTTTACAATATGTTGCAGCCGGAGGTTGCTGAGGAGTTAGGACAGCAAAAAGTGGAGAATTTATTGAATACTGGGGCCGAGTTGATTGCTTCGGCGAATCCTGGTTGTTCTTTGCAAATTAAGAAGCATTTGGAATTGCAGGGTAAAACAGTTACTTTGATGCACCCTGTTGAGCTTTTGGATTATTCGATGCGCGGGGTGAAGTTGCAGAGGAAATAGGTTGGTATAAAAGCATAGTCATCTATGCTTTACTTTTCAAAAAATACCAAATTCTCTGGTTTCTCGGTTAATTTGAGTGTCTGCCCGTCAATTTCTACCACATTATCAAAACCCGTCATCCGCCCTTCTGACAAAATCAAAATGCGGTCTTTATTAGCTTCGAGAAATTCGGCAAAGCCATCTAACTCAACGCTATCGTCATTAATAGCCAGATAGCTCAACAAGCGTCGAAAAAGTTTAGGTAAAATTTCGACTTCATCGGTAATAGTTTTCAAGCTGGTTAAATTAAAGCCTGTGTTAGTTGCATCCTCTACCCAAAGACCCAGCTTTTTAGAACGTGCCTTAGTCACAGCAGCCGTCAATTCTCGTCGTAAATCAACATACAGTTTAGAGTAAAAGGTTGGATAAGCCAGCCCTTGGGCTAACAATTGATAATTAGCTGTCTGACGAATCAGTGCTTTGTCTACAAAGATTGGTTCTCCATCCGGTTTGTCAGATTTGCCCTTGCAAGCGAAAGCTACTGCCCGTCCGTAAACATCGGCAAAACGAGTCATAATATAACCGGGAACGCGATCGGGAATAGCTTGTTTCACCTTTTCTGCCTTGCCACGTTCGACGGTACTGCTATCGAACCCTAAAATATCTAGAAGTCTGGCCGATGCTGCGTCAGCAAATTTTTTAGGTTGATGCTGAATGCCGATCGCACCTACGTTTGGTCTATAGTGAGTTTCTAAAGTATCGATCGAATCCAATCGCAGTTGCACTCCCCCGGATTTATTAGGATGCACTTTTGTTTCCAACTTTTTCCACAAATCAGGATTGTTTGGAATAAAGCGAACCGAGTCCCCATCCGGCGCTGCATTCAGGATAGAAAAGTTTCCTTCAATCAGAATCATTACCATAAGCTGTGTTTCCTCCGCATCTATCTTAATTATACCTCGATCCCGACTTATTTAAGAAATTGACGATCTAACAGCGATCGCATTTTAGTATTTTAATTATACCTAGATACCCAACTGCTTTAAAAAGTCGGGTATCTAACAGAACAGCGTGCGACTTGTTTGAAAATTCGCTAACTTAGAAATGCAAATTTCTCATCATCCAGGGTTAAACAATGCCAGCAGCAGTACCATCACAACCAATCCCCAGACCAACTCCAACCCCAACAACCCCCAGCGGTACAAGCCCCAGCGGTACAAGCCCCAGCGTGCCAAGCAACGCCATTCGCGGTACAAGTGGCCCTGACTCTGTTACGGGTACTGGCGGTGGTGACTTAATCTTCGGTTTAGGAGGGCCTGACACTATTTTTGGCTTAATCGGTAACGATTCAATTTACGGAAACGAAGGGGATGACTCTATCCGCGGCGACGCTGGCAATGATTGCTTGTTCGGCGGTAGCGGCAGGGACACCGTATTAGGCAGCGAAGGCGATGACACTCTTTTTGGTGGCAAAGATGCTGATTCGCTAAGTGGCGATGATGGCAATGACTTGCTGTTTGGCAACCAAGATAGCGATACTTTGTTGGGAGGCGCGGGCAATGATACTTTCTTTGGTGGGGCCGGCGATGACTCGTTGTTTGGTGGCATCGGTGATGACTGTCTTTCGGGCGATAGGGGCCGAGATACCTTAACTGGTGGCGTCGGAAATGACACGTTTGCCATCGGTCGTCAGTCAGATAACGATTTGATTACAGATTTTACTGGTGGTGGCGATCGAATTCGCTTGAATGCCGGACTCACCTTCGATCAAGTCACGGTTTTCGGAGGTGTCGGAACTTCCCCTAGTACAATTATTCAGCTTATAAGCACTAAGGAAAATCTCGCTACGATCGTAGGAATTGCCCCCAGTTTAATCACTCGTGCCGACTTTATTGTTTGATTTTGGAATTGGAAATTGGGCATTGGTGTCAACAATCGCCTGAAACCTTAAAAGGGAACAGGAACAGGAAACTGTTGCCCGTTCCCTGGTAAGAGTTCCCTTCTTCGATAACAACTAACCAATAACAACTAACCAATGAATGATGGTTTCCTAAATCTCAATAAACCTGCGGGCATGACTTCCCACGACTGCGTGGGGCGAGTGCGTCGCTTGTTGAAACTCAAACGAGTTGGACATGGGGGAACCCTCGATCCTGCTGTTACTGGCGTTTTGCCGATCGCCCTGGGCAAAGCAACGAGACTCCTGCAATTTCTCGAACATAATAAAGCTTACCGAGGCACGATTCGCTTTGGTTTAACTACTGCCACGGACGATTTAGAAGGAGAAATTCTTAACTCTCAACCAGTGCCGGATTTGAGTTTAGAAAAAGTGCAAGCTGCACTGCCGAATTTCCTCGGAAAAATTGAGCAATTTCCGCCTAATTTTAGTGCAATTCAAGTCGGTGGAAAACGCCTTTATGAGTTAGCGAGGAAAGGCGAAACTGTGGAAGTTGCTGCTAGGAATGTAGAGGTTTTTCGGCTGGATATTTTGGATTGGCGATCGGGGGATTTTCCAGAATTGGATGTGGCGATCGCCTGCGGGGCCGGTACTTATATTCGGGCGATCGCCCGCGATTTGGGTGCTATATTGAATGTAGGAGGCACTTTGGCTACTTTGACTCGCACCGAAAGCAGTGGTTTTGCGATCGCCGAAAGTCTCACTTTTGCAGAATTAGAAATGCAATTGCAGGAACATAAATTTTGCCCGATCTTGCCTGCGCAGGTTTTGCGGCATTTAGGTGCGATCGTCCTTTCTCCCGAATATGCCAAACGCTGGTTTCAAGGTCAACGCCTGCCGATCGCCGAAATCATGGAACATCGGCAAGTAGAAAAAAATATTTCAATTCCCTCACCTTCTCCCTTGCAGGTTTATGATGAAGATGGTCAGTTTTTAGGTATCGGTCAAGTAGTTAACTCAGATACAAGTAGCATCTTGGCTCCTCAAATTGTGTTTTAGCGATCGAAGAGGCAAAAAATGAAAGTAGGTATTATTGGCGCTTGTGGAGACGATTTAGAGGCGAATAAAGTTGACAGTTAACTGTAGTTCTAACCAAATTAGTTGAGGTGACAGCTATGAAAAATTTACTAATTGGATTAATCCGAGGCTACAAAGTTGTAATTTCTCCTTACTTACCTAACGCCTGTAGATTTCATCCAACCTGTTCTCAATATGCTCTCGAAGCAATAGAAAGGTTTGGCGTAGCGCGCGGTGGAACGATGGCCATTAAGCGGATTTTGCGCTGTCAACCTTTGCATCCCGGAGGTTACGATCCCGTACCTCCCAAAGATAGCAATTAGTCAGGAGTTATTAGACATCTGGCATAATTCTTGTGGAACAGGCATCGGGCCTGTTATTGAAAGCCTTTTTATTAGATATCTCCCATAATTTCAGTAATATTACTGTTTGCCCCCACTCTTCAGCAGTTGTAAAATGTTGTAAACAGAGTACAGGGGATGCGAGTTAATATGTCTGCTACCGCAATCGGGTACAAAATGTTGTCTCATACTGTGGCACTGCTGAGCCGAAAAGAAGCAACGGGAAAATTGTTGTTAGAGCAAGGCGAGCAACAATGGCAACTTTACTTTTTCCGGGGTTCTCTGGTGTATGCGACTGGAGGATGGCACAGGGCGAGACGCTGGTACAGGGCTGTTGGTCAACACTGCCGCAACTTTCAAGTCGATCTTAGAGAACTTGATGCTGGCGAATTGTGGGAGTATCAACTGCTACAACATGGCATTGCTTCAAGCGAAATGAGTCTGGAACAAGCTAAGGCGATCGTCCAAACCAGTCTTTCCGAAGTGTTATTTGCTCTCATCGGTCAGTCGGGTTTGCGCCGAGAGTGGCGTTCATCCAAAAAATATGTTTCTAATGTTATCCCTTCTTTGCTGCTGTCTGTAACGGAAGTAAATCAAATTCTGTCTTCTACAGAACAACTATGGGATAAGTGGAAAGAAATGGGTTTGTGGATGGTAGAGCCAGAACAAGCACCGCTTTTAAAAATATCATCCGAGGAGCAGCAAAGTCGATTTAGTTCTAATTCTTTGCAGGCTCTAGCTAACGTATTCAACGGCGAGAATACTCTTTGGGATATTGCTTTTAAGAGAAAGCAGTGCGTAACCGTGACAACCCGTGCTTTGCTGAATTACATCAAACAGGGTTTAGTAAATTTCCGCACAGTACCGGATTTACCGTCGCCGATCGAACAATGGCGTTTGGCTGCTGCGATGGCACAACCAAGTCGCCCTTTAGTGGCCTGTATCGACGATAGTTCGACAGTATGCGCGTTTTTAGAGCAAATTTTATTACAGGCAGGATATCGCGTCCTCAAAATTCAAGATCCGATGCAGGGAGTAGGCCTTCTCGCCAAACACAAACCTGCTTTTATTTTTATGGACGTGCTGATGCCTAAAACAAATGGTTTTGCTCTCTGCAATTTTTTGCGACAAACACCAGCTTTTCGGGAAACTCCGATCGTATTTTTGACAGGTAAAGACAGTATAATTGACCGGACGCGAGCCAAATTTACAGGTGCTTCTGATTTTTTGAGCAAGCCATCGAGTCCGGAACAGGTTTTGCAAGTAGTTGACAAGTATTTGAAGCCCAAAGGCGATCGCAGACTTTTAGCTATTCATCCCGATCGTTTACTGAATTCGCATCGGCTTACCTTAGCCAATTCTTGATATGACGCACCCTACAATTATTGTACAATCAATATGCAACCGGATTTAACAAATAAATCTTGTCAGGGCGGGTTCGTGAATATTTTGACTTCCCAGCCAGGATGGCAGCAAACCCGCCCCATCGGAGCATATTGGTTTTAATCAATCGAACTTGATATTAATTATGAGCGATCGCACCCCGCAGGTGAGCGTAGTAATTCCAGCTTACAATTGCGCTGCTTACATCGGTCAAGCAGTAGATAGCGTTTTGAACCAAACCTATACTAACTGGGAAATTGTTGTGGTGGATGACGGTTCAAAAGATGATACGAAATTAGTTTTAGAGAATTATGGCGATCGGGTTCGCTACATTTACCAACAAAATCAAGGAGTTTCTATTGCCAGAAATCGCGGTATTGAGTTAGCGCGAGGTGACTTTGTGGCATTTCTAGATGCAGACGACTTCTTTTTTTTTGACAAATTAGCTGCACAAATAGCTGTGTTTGCAGCACAACCAAATTTAGGAATTGTCCACAGTGGCTGGCGCTTAGTTAACAGTAAAGGGGAACCGATTCGAGATGTCAAACCCTGGCAAAATGTGCCTAGCTTAGACTTAGAAATGTGGCTGAGATGGAAACCAGTATTGCCAAGCGCGATGATGTTTCGTCGCGATTGGTTAGAGCGCGCTGGTGGCTTCGATCCTCGATTTCCACCAGCGGAAGATACAGATTTAGTGCTGCGTTTGGCTTTAATGGGATGCGAAACAGATTGGCTGCGTCAAGTAACTGTTGGCTACCGCCAGCACGAACAAAGTGCGATGTATAAAGGCTTGCCACAGGCTAAATCATTGGCTGCAGTAATAGACAATTTTTTTGCTCGCCCCGAATTGCCGGATAAAATACGTTTGTTGGAAAAGCAAATTAAGTACAGTACGTTAGTTTGGATTGCTTGGTATTTGCATCGCACCGGTCATCCCGTGGAGATGGTACAATTTTTGCAGCGATCGTGGAATTATACGCCTTATTTGCCTGTGGAAACAGTAATTAATTGGGCGGAATGTTTCGCAGAATTTTCGCAGGATGTCGGAAATGAATTGGATGCAGATTTACTAGCTAAGTCTCCTGAGTGGCAAGAGTTAATGCAGTGGGTAATTTTCAGTACACCAGCTTGAAGAAATGACTCTTCCTCCTCACTACTAACCAGATGTTTAGGTTGGTATTGAGGACGAAGAGTTCTCATATCATGTCCGATCGATTACCCGCGATCTAGAATGTTCGTAGTGAGGACTTTCGTCCTTCGCGAATGCCTCGCCCTTGCGGATATGTTTGCACAATTGGGATGCTACCTTTTTACTTCGCATCGGGCGGGATCAAGACCTTATCAATGACGTGAATAACGCCGTTGCTAGCTTTGATATCAGCTTTAACAACATTAGCGCCACCCACAGTAACTTTGCCATCGCTAACTACTACTTTCAGCGGGCTTGTTTCAACGCTGGTGACATCACCCGATTTCAGGCTAGTAGATAAAACTGAACCTGGAACAACATGGTAAGTCAAAATCTTAGTAAGTTTAGCTTTGTTCGCTGGTTTGAGCAAATCATCTAAAGTGCCTTTTGGTAAAGCTGCGAATGCTGTGTCTGTTGGAGCAAAAACAGTGAAGGGGCCTTTTCCTTGTAAAGTCGTAACTAATCCTGCTGCTCCCAAAGCTTTGGTTAGAGTTTTAAATTGAGGATCGCCTGATGCAGTCGCGACAATATCCTTAGCCTGAGCAGTTTGTACCGGTGCTGCCACAGTTTTCACGTTTCCTGCAACTTGTTGAGTTTGAGTTGTACTAGCAACAGTGGTGTTGGAATTGATGTGAGCCCAAGCAGGGAAACCAATTAGCGCGCTTGCGCCGATTACTCCTGCAAAACCCGTCAGTGACTTCATCCAGCTAGGTAAATTTTGGTTTTTCATTACGCTTGTGTTTCCTTATTAAACAGTGGACATGAGTGTTTATGTTAGCCAGTTATGCACAAGAGATAATGCCTATAAAGGCTAAGCTCGATCGAAAATCTGCTTGGATTCTCGATCGTACCAAAACTTCCTTAATATAACGCAACATTAGGAAAAAGATCGTCAAGCACTAAATCTGTAACTCAAAACCTCAATTACCGAACCGTTTTGTGGCAAATCGGCCGATCGAATCGAAATTGTATCATTATTCAATCGACGTACTGGCGTGCCATCCATTAACGCCAGAAATTCATCTAGTGTTACCAAATCGCAAGTAGCAGCATCAGCAGCTTGGGTTTTGAAATGAGTCGGAATTACCATCTTAGGCTTCAGAAGTTGCAAAGCTTGCTTCGCTTCCGCCGGAGTGTAAGCTTTCGGGCCACCACCGACAGGAATCAGCACTACATCCGGCCGCCCGATTAAGATTTGCTCTTCAATGCCGATGGGCCCTGCAACTCCACCCAGATGCAAAATTTTCACACCCGCTTGCTGCCACAGCCAAGCCACGTTGACGCCAAATCGCCGTCCCCCTTGCCGGTCTTTTTGCGTCCGAATTCCTTGCAACCGCAGCCCATTTGACCGATAAGCTCCCGGCTCGTACAAAAGGCCAGGATTGCCGGAAAATCCATCTATCGCCCCTTCATCGAGCAATCGGCTGCTAATCAGAATCAAATCTGTAGCCACCTTGGGAGACCGATATCCTGCGGTGCAGCCCAGGGGGCGAAAAGGATTCACCAGCACCCTCGCACCGCCTCCTGAAAACAAAAAGCAAGTGTGGCCCAACCACTGAACCGACAAAGAATCAGTAGTTTGAGCTTGATAGCTTTCCCATCCAGATGGCAAACCAGTTGCTAAAGCTGCTAGCAAACTCGTCTGTGCGTAACGCATTAATTGTCGCCGTTTCATCAGAAAAATGGGTTGAAACCCCGTCCTTTTAGGACGGCTTTATAAAACAAGGACGGAAAGCGGAAAACTCATCAGCTTTAGCTATGAGATGTAAGCGACACGAGCGGTTTTAACCGCCGTCAATCTTTCTTGAATCTTAACATTTTTAGCGGTGTGAAAAGGGCTTTCGCCCTTATACTTAAGATGAGAA
This sequence comes from Microcoleus sp. CSU_2_2, assembly GCA_012035135.1. Lineage (GTDB taxonomy): Bacteria > Cyanobacteriota > Cyanobacteriia > Cyanobacteriales > Microcoleaceae > Microcoleus. The sequence continues at coordinate 11,168 of JAAUPI010000002.1, read as the reverse complement.
TGAATACACAGGCTGGAAAGTCTGGTATTTAATACTCACAAAAAAGTACGCGGGGACTTCGCGAAACCAAGGGCATTGACCCTTAGACGCTTGAGGAGCTTGTTGAAAGACAAGGATAGCAGCCTACCATTTTTGGCAACAGGATTGCGCCCAGGAACCCTAGTAATAGGGATATTAAGACCGCAACGTCTTAAGAATCTCAGTGTCTTTAGACCTGAGAGTGTCAAATTACAATAGCAGAGTCAGTCGCTGAATTAAGAATCCTCGTCTATCAAAGAGCGAGGAGTGTCAAACCAAAAATTGGCGAAAACTCAAAACTTCGCTAAAGTCGATCGAGAAAATTGCGTAATAATTGTTTTCCCGAAGTCGTTAAAATACTTTCCGGGTGAAATTGCACGCCTTCAATGTGCAGATATTCCCGATGTCTCACGCCCATAATCGTTCCATCCTCAACCCAAGCTGTAATTTCCAAAACTTCGGGACAGCTTTGCTTTTCAATTACCAAACTGTGATAGCGAGTCGCAGTCAGCGGCGATTCCACACCCTGAAAAACCCCTACTCCCGCATGTTGCACCTGAGAAGTTTTGCCGTGCATTAATATCGGTGCAGAAACGATTTTGCCTCCGAATACTTGACCGATACTTTGATGCCCGAGACACACGCCCAAAATTGGCAGAGTTGGCCCCAACTGTCTAATTAATTCTAGAGAAATGCCCGCATCTTCCGGCCGCCCTGGCCCCGGAGAAATCACAACTGCCGCCGGCTGCAAGCAGCGAATTTCTGCTAAGGAAATCTGGTCGTTACGGTAGACTTGCACCTCTTTTGCTACTGGCAACTCAGCACCTAGTTCTCCTAGATATTGCACCAAATTGTATGTAAAGCTGTCGTAGTTATCGATGACTATAATCACGGGTTAATTATGATTTTAGGTTGGAGATTTTAGATTTTAGATTGACTTACTGCTTAGAAACAAGATTTTGAAGATTTTAGAGAGATGCACCAATAGCCCTTATGTTCGATCGTCTAACTAAGCACCTCAAATTAGCCATCTAAAACCTAAAATTGGCCTTGCAAAATAAATTGCTAATGGGCTATTGCGTGTTGAATCACTGTCCACAAAGCAGGGAGCAACAGGGCAGCAGCAACGATAGCAGCGGCCATTGCCGACACCATAACGGCTCCGGCAGCACAGTCTTTAGCAATTTTCGCGAGTTCGTGGTAAGATTGTCCGACCGTTAAGTCTACCACTGATTCGATCGCTGTATTCAACAATTCCATTGCCAAAACCACTCCGATCGTGACGCCGATGACAGATATTTCCACAGGCTGTAATTGCAAAAACAGCGCCAGTCCGATCGCCAAAGTGCCAATAGCAGTATGAATCCGAAAATTTCGCTGAGTTTCAAAAGCGTAAGTTATGCCCGCCCAAGCATATTTAAAACTAGTAGCTAAACTAGAGGCTATTTTCCAAGACAGTTCTCGGTGGTATTTTAATGCTTTTTTAGACTCGTTAACTGTCTGGACTGGAGAGTCTTGAGGCATGGCGAGCAACTGTGGGTGGTTGGATGAAATTGAGGGTTGATGTAGTGTCATAAACAATCAACTTTAACTTATAGAGATGAATGAAAGCGAGACTTTTACGATGGGTTTCATGAAGTCTAGGTAACTTTCCTCCGTTTTTACTAAAGTTTGACTGTACTTTCAGAAAGTTATGTTTGACTTGACATGATTTTTGACATACTCACCATTTTCCCACACTAGGCAATTTAAAATCTCAGCTATGCTGTTTGGATCGCAAGACCTATTGCCCGCAGCAAAGTTTCTTGTCGATCGAGCATTTGAGTTAAACTCTCTTCATTCGGGTGATCCCAACCCAAAAGATGCAGGAAACCGTGGGCTGCCAGCCAAGCGAGTTCAGTCTTTAGGGGATGTCCTTGCTGCTGGGCTTGTCGGTGAGCCGTGTCGATCGAGATGACGATATCACCCAAGTATAGGGGTTCAGATGATTGCATTTCTGCTAGTGGAGGACAGTCTACCTCCAAAGCTGCGAAAGCTAGGACATCGGTCGATCGATCTTGCTGGCGATACTGGGCGTTGAGGGCTTGGATTTCCGAATCGGCGGTTAAACGCAGACTGACTTCGTAGCCCGGGGCCGCTGGCACGTCCGCAGCCTGATTTTCCAGCCAAACCTGGAACCAATTTTCCCAAGTTTCCGGCAAAATCTCGGTGCTGGCTGCACTCTGAGGGAGGTTGAGAGGGTCGGCTGACGGTTGGGCTTGCCCGTAACAGTCTTCCACGTTCACCTCGATTAGCATTTTTTGGCTCTCCTGTCAAGCGATATAGGCGATTTTTTGACAATCTTAAATTGTCCGATCGAGCCAATAGGATTTTGCGGTTGCAGGCAAGATACAGCAATCTGTTTAAGATTTCAATAGGTAGGCACAACAATCAGCTTAACTCCCGATGAAGAAATATGAAAAAAGCGATCGAAATTTAGAGGCCGATTGCGCCAATCCTGATTAAGAATTAAAATATCGATCGAGAAAAGCCAAACCGACGAGTACGCCTAAAATTCCCGCAGCAGTCAACGCAAAATGAAACAGCGAAGTCGCCCGCTTCCGCACCATGTTGCGCATAGCTAGCTTGACATAACTCGGTGGAGGTGAAGTGCTAGCCGGCTGTGTGGGGGTTTCGGCAGCGGGCGAGGCAGAGGTTTCAGGGGCTGAGGGAGGTTGACTCATGACGATTTTTTAGTGACAAGGTTAGCAGAGTGTCTGCTGGGGGCAGACTCGCCATGATACTAACAAATATTTGACAAGAATTTGTAAATTTTGCTAACTAAAAAGATACTTCATTGGGATACTATATTTTTCAGATCGATAATAGGTAGAACCGGGCAACGCATACCCACAGGCTCTGTCTCATCGCTGCTTATTTTTTCTTTCATCCTTCCGCAACGCTTCTAAAATTGAACTCCCCACATAATCGCTAAAAATCGCTTCTCCAACTTTATTATAATGGCAGCAACTATCTACATAAACAGCTTCTTTAGTCTGATCAAAAATATTGACACCATTTAGTATATCAATATTATTCTTTTTTAAATTAGGAAACTTCTTAAAAAGAGCCGGATATCCAAGTTCAACAGCTTGAGCATAAGGAGTATCCTGATTAAAAGCAATCTGTTTTTCGGCGGCGCTAAACACCTTTTTTGTCTGATAATATTGATTGGGCTGAAGAACGTGAAAATAAGGAACTTTACTAGCAGACAACACTTTATTCATAAAAATTGAACTTTTCGCCCAGTTCCACGCCATGCGATCGAAAGCGACTGAATCTGTTAAAATAGACTTGTTGGGATTGACATAAATGATGCTACCACCGTCATCTTTTTGCTTTTTGCCACGTTCTTGTTCAAACTTAATTACATCTTTGCGGTAATTGTTGACTAAATTTTGAATATAAACAGAAGTTAAAGCATCGCACACAGCCAAAGTGCAATGTGGCAAACTTTCTAAGCCCTCATTGATCCTGGTTTTATTCTCTTGAATTCTCACCATTGCCATCATCGCTTTCGGCGAAAGGCTGTTATTAGCGATGCTAGTCAGTGGCTGAATATGCTGAACGCTTGGCATCGCCAAATCGATTTTATTTTGATTGTTTAAATTTGACAGCGCTACTTCATTAAAGCCATCTATATTGATGACCATATCCAGTTCTTGACCTAAAGCCAAAAAATAGTTTAAAATTAGTAACTGCTGCGGTTGTTTATAGCCTCCTGTTGCAAAAGACAAAATTACAAATTCTTTATCTTTTAAACCAGGCAACTGTTTGAGGTAATTAGGTAAAATTTTATTTTGAACTTGAAATATGGCATAATCCGAAGCAACAGACCCGCCAAATACGCCGATAAAAAATTGATTCTTGTTAGTTTTTTTGAGAGGGTAATCGTAAGGAGAAATAAACCCATAATTATTAACTTTGAAACCGGGGCGAAAATCAGGACTCGGTTTCTGAATGAACCCAAAAAAAGGATGAAATCTTTCTACGATCGAATTTTTTAATCGTATTCCTGTTAAATTAACTCCCAAAGCAGAGTTATCTTTCGGCTTTTCTCTGGTATAAAAAAATTGCTTGTGCTTGACAAAATACCATCCCAAAGAACCAAGTTCCAGGAAAAACAATAACAGCAGTAAGTTGAGCGCAGCAACTTTTAGAACTTCTTTGCCTTGGTTAATGAACTTAAGATCTTTCATTTTTCCTCAATACTTGAATAATAGAACTAGAAATATAGTTAGCCAATATATCCTCTCCTACTGAATTATAGTGACAGCAAGCATCTTTGTAAACTGTTTCTTTTGTATTGTCCAAAATATTCACTCCGTTAAATACATTGACGCGAGCTTTTTGTAAATCGTCTATTTTAGAGAAAAGTACCGGATAGCCTTGTTTTACACCTTCGATATACGGACTATCTTTACTAATTGCTATTTCCTTTTCCTTGGCAGTAAACTCTCGCTTAGTTGGATAATACTGGTTGGGTTGGATAAAATGAAAATACGGAATTTTTCTACTTGATAAAACTTGATTCATCATCACGGACGATTCGTACCACATTGATGCCATTTTCTCAAAAGCTGCCGCATCTTTTAAAACAAAATCAGCTTTAGGAATGTAGACTATACCGCTATTGGCCGTGTCTGAATTGTGAGAATTTTTGACTTGCCGATCGTACTTGACAACTGCTTGCTGGTAACTGTTGACTAATTGTCTAACTTGTAGGGAGGTAACAGCGTGACATAGTGCTAACTGACAAGTTTGCAATTTATCGATCGCCTCTTTTAACTGTTTTTTGTTCGTGCTAATTTGGACGATCGAACTCATTGTTTCAGGCGACAAATTATTATTTGCTAAGCCAGTTAATGGCTGTAGGTGTTGAACGCTGGGCATTCCCACTTCAACTCGGGCTTTATTATTTAAATTTGACAGCGCTACTTCATTAAAACCGTCAATATTAATCACTAGATCGAGTTCTTGGCCTAAAGCTAAAAAGTAGTTTAAAATCAATAATTGTTGCGGTTGTTTGTAGCCACCATTCCCAAAATTTAAAACAATAATTTCCTGGTTTGCAAATTCTGGATAAGTCTTCAATTTTTTAGACAATCTTTGATTTACGTATTCATCAACTGCAAAATTATTGGCAACCGAACCGCCAAAAACTCCGACAATCAATTGATTTTTATGGGTTTTAATTAACGGATATTCATACAGGGAAAAAAAGCCGTGTCTGTTGACTTTCAATTTTAATTTTTCATTGGTAAAAGCACCTTGTTTGAGTACGTAACCGAAAAACGGGTGCAGTCTTTCAACGATCGACTCATTTAGTCTAATGCCAATTCTTTCAAGATCTTCTACTACTTTTTCTTGAGTTTTAGTTCGGGTATAAAAAAACTGCTTTTGATTAATCAAGTAAAATGCTAACGATAAAGATTCTAGGCAAATAAATGCGATCGCTAAATTAACAGCGATTAAAGTCAATACATTTTTGCCTTTGCTTATCAACGTTGAATCTTTCATAAAATTAGACGAATTACAATTTAAATACACAACAGCTTAACGCTTTGGGAGTTGAGACTGCTTCAATTGTTGGCACAAATTCTGGCTGATTTTGATACTTGCCAATCGGTGTCCGATTTCATTCCAGTGGCCTCCGCAGGGTACGGAATTGTCAAAACCGTGGACGCAAACTTGAAATTTTTCAGTGTAACCTTTGAACTGTTCGGCTAAAGTTAATACCCGAAAACCCTCGCGATTTCCCAATTTTTCCAGCCTTTTGTCAGGATAAAACAAATCCTGAATCTTGTTTTCCTGCATAAACTTGTTCCGCCTCTGCGGATCTCTATTGACTTGGATGGGATCGCCAACAACTACCAGCAAGAAATCAGCATTTTTCTGCACTACTTCATTCCGCATGGTCACAATCAAATCCTCTGTCACCCTCCAAGCATTGTCCCAAACTGCATCCTTCGGTGGATTGAAATTGTTCGCCCTCAAAACCGTAAAATCCTTAGATATCTGGCGCTTTTTCAGATCTAAGTCTGCCTTTTTTGCAACCTGCAAAATCCGAGAGTTGTTGACCAGCCAACTTGGTAGTCTATCAACAAAAGAAACAGCTCTTTGATTGCGATCGAGCGGGGCTAGTTTCCGAAAAGACATATCTGGAACCAACTTACCGCTAGCATTATAAACAAAAAACGGTCGGTAGAGATCGTATTCCAATTTAGGCGAATTATTAATGACATCATTGCCAGTAAAAAAGGCAAGCACTACAATATCAGGATTGTAATCCCAGACTTTTTTTCGCAGCATCATTAATTGTTGACCAGTACCGTAACCCTGCACCCCTAAATTAAGTACCTCAACATTTTTTCGCCCCTTTACAGCCGCACAATTTCCTAATTTTCGTTCTAATTTCGACCAAAAAGTCTGTTCGACTGGTACGTGGATGGCTTCGGTGAAAGAATCTCCCAGAACCGCCACCCGGAGAGTATTAGGCGGTTTAGCTTTTGTATGTTCTCTATCGTCGCGCAAACCATTGCTATTCACCCGCACAAAACTGGCACCTTCCCCTTTCCACTCCCCCGATGCACCGGGTTTGAGCTTCCAGCCCAAATCCGGATGTGCTGTGTGAAAACTAGTCGGTGCTGAGTCTACAAAATCTCCGATTTTTTGATAGCCTTCAATGCTAGCAACTCGCAATCCAATTTCACCAATTATCACCCCCATAAATAAACCACCGAGTGTCAAACTCAAATTGACAACCAAATTTTTAAACTTGCTCATTCTGTCAAAATAAAGTGTAAATAAACGGAGCAATCACAGAACCCTGACTGATGACAATCAAAGCTCCCAAAAAGACTAAAGTCACAATTAATGGTAGCATCCAATACTTTTGACGTTCTTTTATAAACGCCCACAAATCTTTGAGAAAATCTAAAGTTGCTTCAAACACTTAAAAAGGACGCTCCATACTAGCTTTGGTTCTTACTTTACTTCGGACGCGGTAAGTGTCCATTTTTGGATTGAGTTTTCGCTGCATTGCATCTTCGCCAAACCAGCGTTTAATCAATCCCATCGGCCCAACTATCAGGTAAAAAACTATCCCCAAAATAATTGGTGTTTGGATTTTGTGGAGGATAATTCCCAACCGCATCCACCCATGATAAATGGGATTCAGCGATTTCGGTGCAACCAATGCTAGCACAACTAGCACTCCGCAGATAGCCCAGGGCCACCCAGGTATAGAATGTCTGTGTAGTAAAGGTACTACTAAACCAAATAGCACTGCAATCAGCCCGCCAATTAGCAGCCCGAAATCGCGCAGGCCTTTTTTATCGAGTTTTTTAATTTCGTCGTGAGTCATGGGGAAGGAAGAAGGAAGAAGGAAGAAGGAAGAGGTTCGATCGTGCAGAAAGTCGGTCGATCGTTCCTTTGGTCCGACAGGGGTTGAAAACCCCTGTCTCATAGCTAAAGTCCTCTAAAAGAGGACTAAAATACATCGGAATTTCTCTTGTAATTAACGATTGTAATTAACAGTCGGTTTTAACCGACTCGCAGCTCTGAGGCAGGGGTTTAAACCCCTGCCGGACTACTGCCGGACTACTGCCGAAGCCCTGCCGAAGCCCTGCCGGATTCGCGGGCTGCGGGTTTAATCCAATTCAAATTCATTTTTCCAAGAATCGTCTTGTTTCCAAGGAATTTGTGCTGATTTAGGTAGTAAGAAATTCTCCAAAACCAGATAGTCCATTTCGGTACGCATAAAACAGCGATAAGCATCCTCAGGAGTACAAACGATCGGCTCGCCGCGAACATTAAAAGAAGTATTCACGACAATCGAACATCCCGATCGCTCTTCAAAATGACGGATTAAATCATAGTACCGAGGATTGGTTTCTTTGTGAACAGTTTGAATACGAGCCGAGTAATCGACGTGGGTAACGGCCGGAATTTCGGAACGCGGAACGTTGAGCTTGTCAATGCCAAAAAGTTGTTCTTGTTCCGCAGTCATCGGAATTCGCAGACTGGCTTTGACAGGAGCCACTAATAGCATATAAGGGCTAGAATGATCGAGTTCAAAGTAATCTGCAACTCGTTCGGCTAAAATTGAGGGAGCAAAAGGTCGAAATGATTCCCGATATTTAATTTTCAGGTTCATTACCGACTGCATTTTGGCATTGCGGGGGTCGCCAATAATCGATCGACCTCCCAAAGCCCGCGGCCCAAATTCCATCCGCCCTTGGAACCATCCTATGACATTTCCCTGTTCCAAAATTTCTGCCAACTGTGGCATTAATTCGGCATCATCCAATCGATGATAGCTGGCTTTGACAGCATCCAAATATTCAACAATTTCGGCATCGCTAAACTTTGGCCCCAAATACGAACCGCGCATTCGATCGCGACAAGTTAAATGAGCAGTAGACTTAGTAACAGTTGCTACTGGTTGGTTCGTAGTCAGGACTTCAGTCCTCTCTTCTACAGTATTCGCAATTGTGCGATCGCCCGCAACATCGCGCGATTCTTCGCAATACTGATACCAAATCGCCAAAGCCGCGCCTAAAGCACCGCCAGCATCTCCCGCCGCCGGCTGAATCCAAATATCTTTGAAAATACCTTCGCGCAAAATTCTACCGTTAGCCACGCAGTTGAGTGCAACACCGCCGGCGAGACAAAGATAATCGACATTCAACTCTTTTTTAACTGTTCTGCAAAGCCGCAATACAACTTCTTCAGTGACAACTTGAATGGAAGCAGCAATGTCCATTTCCCGCTGAGTCAATTTGCCTTCTGCTTTACGTGGCGGCCCTTCAAACAGTTCGTCAAATTTCTGATTGGTCATGGTTAAGCCAACAGTATAGTTGAAATAATCCATGTTCAAGCGGAAAGTGCCGTCATCTTTGAGGTCGATTAAATAGTTGAGAATCTTGTCTACATATTTGGGTTCGCCGTAAGGGGCTAAACCCATGAGTTTGTATTCCCCAGAGTTAACTTTAAACCCCGTGTAATAGGTGAAAGCGGAATAAAGCAAACCCAAAGAGTGGGGAAAATCAATTTCCCACTCAGGAGTAAGTTGGTTTCCTTCTCCTAACCAAACCGAAGTTGTCGCCCATTCGCCCACGCCGTCGAGACACAAAACGGCGGCTTTTTGAAAGGGGCTGGGAAAAAAGGCTGAGGCTGCGTGGGATTGGTGGTGTTCGGTAAATAGCAGAGATGGCCGCAGTTTTGAGGTTTTGCAGTTGGCCATTGCTGCGAATTCTCTTTTGAGGATGGTTTTGAGGTACAGCTTTTCTTTTAGCCAGATGGGCATGGCGGTTAAGAAAGAGCGAAAACCTTTCGGCGCGTAGGCTATATAGGTTTCGAGAAGCCGCTCGAATTTGACTAAAGGTTTGTCATAAAAAACGATGCGATCGACTTCCTGTAAGTCAATTTTTGCTTCTTTTAGGCAATATGCGATCGCATTCTTGGGAAATCTGGCGTCGTGCTTTTTGCGGGAAAATCTCTCTTCCTGCGCTGCGGCGATAATTTCTCCGTCGCGAATTAAGGCTGCGGCGCTGTCGTGATAGTACGCCGAGATTCCAAGTATGTTCATCCCTCTCCTCACAAATCGCAATGCGTCTGGATCTGACTGTTTTAGAATAGCTACCGATTATAGCTCTAGAAGGGTAGATTTGTAATTGAGTTTTGGGATCACTTTAATTTTACCGGGAGTAATGGCTGTTTTGCTAACCCAAAACAGCCTGGGTACAAGCCCCGGATTGAGTCGTGGTATCGCTTTCTTCAATCCAAAATCCAAAATCTAAAATCGATGCATCCGTCGCCACCAAGCTCTAAAGTAAGTGGCGATCGGAAATTGATAAAATTCAATTACCAGCCACAGCACTATTCCTAAGTGGGACAAAAAGGTTAAACCCGTCCAAGCTGCGGGAAACCATGACAAGCGACTACCGGGTACCGGGGGAAAATAGTAAGCCGACATTCCCAGCAGGGAAGGGGGAAGGAAAATTAGACCAAGTGCTGCTGCTAAGTAGGGCCATCCGAATTCTACGCCTTCGAGGTGAGCTCCGATCCACCGCTTGCCGTTCCAGTGCCAAGTTACAGGCGGTTCGCGATCCGCCATTTTGAGGATTTGTCTTTCTTCGCTGGCGGTGAAAATGTGCTGGCAAAAGTTGCACGCCAGGGCATCCATCAAGGGTAGGGTGGAAATTTGACCGGTGCGACATACCGGGCAAGGATAACTATCTTCAGAGTTAAAAGGGCGGGTTGATTGTTTGAAGGTTTGCATGAAAGAGGTAGTTTGTCCATATAATTGAATTATCTTAACAGATCGATTAATTTTGCATAAGCGGTACAATCTTTAGTTAGTTGCCACTCAGAAGATTTTTTAGATAGGATTGTTTTTTTGAAGATGAACAACAAAACTTCTATATCGAGCAATTGGATGATGCAGGTTGCGATCGGCGCGATCGCCTCTTCAGCTATTCTATTACCTCAAGCAACATTTGCTCAAGCCAGCGGTTTAAACAATTCCCAGCCACTGCAAGACTTTCAAACTAACGACAATCCCGACCCTTTTTCCGGCCGCAGCAGCGGAACGGGAATATTTGATTTAATTCATAGATCCCGATTGGGAAACGGTCGCAATTTGGATGAATTTACTACCGAACAGCGCCAAAATTTAAACGATGCGGCTGCGGAGTTTAGGGACAAACAGCGCCAACTACTGCAAAAACAAGCTGAACCTTCATCAGGGGCGATCGAACCTAATGAAATTATCGCGCCGGTTCCTTAAATTTCCTAATAATATCTTAGTCCGTGTAGGTGGACGAAAGTTTGTGTAGTTCGATCGAGAACTCGAATCAGATCATGTCCGATCGAATGATTACAATAAGATTAGTTTGTAGTAAGGACTAAAGTCCTGACAAGCGAAGGACTTGCATTCCTCACTACAAACCATTTTTATTACTGGTAATCGACCGGACATCATATTATACCAAATCCGGGTTTCCCATCCCCGTTATAATTGGTATGGTGCGTCGCTATGAGATCTCCCAATAGCAACGAGAGTTGTTCGTAGCGACGCACCCTACATTTACTACATTTACGAGATT
>JAAUPI010000341.1 GCA_012035135.1 Microcoleus sp. CSU_2_2 | reverse complement strand
TTGATGCAGAAACCCCGGTTTTCTTTCAATCCCAAGGTGCGTATCGTCCCCCCTTTTCTGTAAGTTAAACGGAGTGCGATCGCTCTTCAGAAACCGGGTTTCTGCGATAACTTTTGCATCCCCACCAAGATATTGATGCAGAAACCCGGTTTCTTAATCCCAAGTGCGATCGCCTTTCTTAATTCTGCTTATTCATATATAAAATAACCTTGACAAACTATTTGTAAAAGGTTAAAATAAAACCGAATATAATCCCTCAATAAAAGTATGAACATCATTCTAAAGCCAGATCAAGCTGAGTTAATTAAACAAAAACTCAACAGCGGCAAATACAACAATACTGATGAAATAATAGCGGAAGCTTTACAATTATTAGAGCAACGCGATCGAGAGTATCAAACCTGGGTAGAAGAAACACGGGAAAAAGTAGATGTAGCAATTGAAGAACTCAGACGTGGCGAAGGAATTGACGGAGATATAGTTGTCGCTCAACTGAAAGAAAAATTACGCCAAGCGCGTCAGGAGTAAGCATGAATCATTACATTATTGCTCCCTCTGCTAGTCGCGATTTAAACGAAATTACAGATTATTTTGCCAACTTCAATGTTGAAACAGGAGAGCGTTTAATTGCAGCGTTTGAAAAAAAATGTCAAAACTTAATCAACTTTCCGATGATAGGGCGCAGTTATGAAGATATTAGAGCGGGTTTGCGAGGTGTACCTTTAGACGGGTATATCATTCTTTACCAAGTAACTACTAATACTTTAGAAATTCTGCGGGTAGTACATGGTTCGCGCAATTTAAAAACATTGTTTGAGTCAGAAGAGGAGGATATTTAAACAATATTTTTGACGCGATCGCCCCATCGCTTTCTGTAAGTTAAACAGAGTGCGATCGCTTTTACAAAAGATTCGCGATCGCCCCTATCTTTCTATAAACTATCCCAAGTGCGACCGCTTTTGCAAAAGATGTGGGATCGCTATTTCTTAGGGATTACAAAATCAAGAAAGTCTCTGCCAATGCTATAATTATGGAAAGTTTTACCAACTCTAATAATGAACGATCGAATCAAAGAAATTATCGCTAAAACCAGTCAGGGATTGGAAAAGATTTATGGCCGCGAGTTAGACCGAATCATTCTCTATGGTTCCCAAGCCAGGGGTGATGCTCGATCGGACTCTGACATCGATATTCTCATCCTTCTCAAGCAACCATTCAATTACTTTCAAGAAACCCAGCGAATTTCTGTTTTAATTGCGGATATCTGTTTAGAACATACCGTCGTAATTAGTTGTATGTTTGCCACAGTTCGGAAATACCAAGAATATGAGAGCGGTTTCTTTCGCAATATCCGTCGAGAGGGAGTCCCAATATCACCCCAGAGCAACAAAAGTTACTTGACAAAGCTGACAGAACCTTGCAAGCAGCACGAGCTTTAATTAACCCAGGAAAAAATGATTCATCCGCTTCCCGCGCTTGCTAGGAGAATAATTAGTAAAAGCGCTCGCCCTTTGATATAATGTAATTAAACTCACTAATTTTTACTATGAAACAATTAACCAGAATCACCCTTAATCCCCAAGTTATGGGTGGCAAACCTTGTATTCGAGGCATGAGAGTCACAGTAGGCGCGATCGTCGGCCTGATGGCCTCCGGTCACACCCCCGCCGACATTCTTAAAGCTTACCCTTATTTAGAAGAAGCAGATATTTATGAAGCTTTAGCCTATGCAGCTTGGCGAGTCGAAGAACAAGAAGTTCCTTTGTTGCTGGCATGAAAATATTAATAGATATGAACCTATCACCTGATTAGGTTTTGGTTTTTGCTAAATACTCAATTGACTCAGTTCATTGGTCAAATGTGGGAGATCCAACCGCCATAGACCAAATAATTATGGCTTGGGCTAATACCAATGGCTACATCGTTTTTACTCACGACCTGGATTTTGGCATACTTCTAGCTACTACCCAGGCTAATTCTCCAAGTGTAATTCAGGTAAGGACTCAAGATATCTTACCCACTACCTTAGAAAATATTGTAATTCAAGCTCTACGTCAATTTGAATCAGAATTAGACTGCGGTGCTTTAATAACGATCGATCCCTCTCGTTCCCGAATCAGGATGCTGCCGATTATTACATAAACCAATTTAGGTGTGGGGTAAGATTTAGATAAAGCGATCGCCCTCACATTGTTAAGTTTTGTTACAAAAACTCGCCTGTTGCGTAAAAATTGCCCTCCAAATCCGAACAAGCATATAGAAGGCACTCACCTTCCAGGCAAACTTAACCCGCTTTCACCATGACATCCGCAACTATTCCCATCGCCCCAACCGCGCCTTACACCCACCGTCTCGCCACTCCCGAAGACGTAAGGGCGATCGCCCCTCTGTGGCAAGCATTCGCCATTGAACGCGAATCCGTTGACCCCACAATGACAATCAAACCTAACTTTAATTTTGAAAATTACATCACCAGACTGCTGCAAAAACCTCTCTCTTTCGGCTGGTTGTTAGAACACGAAGAATCAACTATAAAAACCACAGTTGGCTGCTTATTTATTTACTTCTACGACGAAGCGCCGCCCCCCAATCTTCCCGAAGAATTCCTTGAACAGCATCACCTGGAAAATCCCTTTATGTATCGCCGCGTCGGTTCCGTTTTGGGAATGTACGTGCAACCAGAACATCGCAAACCAGCAGCCATTAAAATGCTAGCCGAAGCCGCGATCGCCCATGCAGTCGAGATGAATGTCACCGACATTGACTTGCTAATTGCCGCCGACCAAACCGCAATGCAAGCACTCCTCCAACGCGCTGGATTTACCAAAGCAGCCGTGCAATATACCCGCCATTACGACATAGCAACCGATACCGAATTGACCAGTTTGCACCCGCCGCATCCAGAATTGCCAGATGTCAAATTGCCCGCACCCAAAGCAATAACTTTAACCGATTCTCAAACCAACGAACTGCTGCGCAATCCTCAAGGAGAAATTGTTTTCTGGATGCCGCTAGTCGATGATAATAGTGAATTGCTCAAATCATCCGGCGGTTTGCCGATTTACCCGCAACTCTTGCTCGATCCGGTTACTAATAAATGGGTGTTTGATGCGGAAGGAAAATTAGTTGTTTGTCCCGTCGTGCGAGATGAAAGCGGACAAATTGCCGAAAATCAAGGGATGGTTTTATTTTATCCTCCTGCTTACCAAATAGTCGAGGGCAAACCTTGTTTGATGCGAGACGGTGCGGGCAATTATGTATTTCAGGATATCGAACGAGACAAACAGGGAAAAATTGTGAAAACTCCCGACGGTTTTCCCGTATTCAAACAGCCGAAAATTTTCGCAAATTCACTCTAACGCAAATTAGATAGCGATCGTAAATGATTTGTAAATTTCTTACTCCCTCCCCTTAATAAGGGGAGGGCTGGGGTGGGGTCAAACAATTTACGAACGAGTTGCGATCGCTATATAGCCTTTCTCAGGTAGATGAGGTACAAGAAAACTAACATAAATGGCAGTGACAAATATCCCATAAAACAGATCGAAAACGGAACGCCTCCATCGGTGAATATACATCCCAAACATGGCGTTGCAAACTAAACCGTTCCTCCAAAGCTCACGAGCTATTAGGGGGACGCTCGCGCACGTGCCTGCGGGCGATCGAGGCGAGAAGAGGCGATCGAGGCCACTGCGGGCGATCGAGGCCACTGCGGGCGATCGAGGCCACTGCGGGCG
>JAAUPI010000340.1 GCA_012035135.1 Microcoleus sp. CSU_2_2 | reverse complement strand
TTGCAGCCTTCTGCAAAGCCGGGAAAAATACCAGTAAAGCCAGAGTACCTCCGCCAATAAACAGCATCTCAGTTTGTTCGATCGCTCTCCGATACTGAGCATAAATTAAACCCCCGACGATCGTACCCAACAATCCCATACTAACCCCTGGAGAAGGCAGCAAACTCGTCAGGGCGATCGCCAGCAATCCCCCCTCAAAACCCGTAAAGGCAGCCCCTCCCAAAACCTCCCAAACCGAAAAAGCCCCTCTCTGTGAAGGTTGCAGTCCTCCCGGAGGAGTCCCAGGAACGGGCAGAGGAGGCTGCTGAGTCGGTGCCGGGGGGGGCTGCGGAGTTGGTGCCGGAGGTGGCGTCACGACGACTGTAGGTTGTTGAGAATGTGGTTGAGGGGCAGATTTCAGGGCCTCTTCCACCTCAGTCGCAGATTGAAAACGCTGGCTGGGAGCTGATAATAACATTCGATCGAGCACCTGAGTCAAACGCGAGCTTACCTGCACCCGCGAATGCCAATTCCACTCATTTCTGTAACTATCAAACAACTCCGTCGGCTGCAAACCACTCAGCAAAGTAATGCAAGTCACAGCCAAAGCATACAAATCCGTTGCCGGATACACTTCTTGACCGCTCATTTGTTCGGGCGGAGCATAACCCAAAGAATAAATACCAGTCGATGCTTTGGAAGTACCAGCAGTTTGTGTCACCTGTTTAACAGCCCCAAAATCTAATAAATAAAGCCGACCATTGTTACCCCGCATAATATTAGCAGGTTTAATATCCCGGTGAATCGAACCGCGAGAGTGGACAAAATCTAAAACCTTCAATATTTCTCGCAGCACCTCCATTATTTCCGCTTCCGAAAACTTGCCTTTGATAGCCAGTTCATCTTCCAAATTTTCACCATCAATAAATTCTTGAACCAGATAGAAAAACTGATCGTTTTTCCCTGGCTGCAAACTCGGCACCGTCAACTCAAAAAAAGCCAGCAGACTCGGAATTTGTGGGTGTTCGTTACCCAGTTCTTCCAAAACCGCTGCTTCCCGTTCAAACAGATTTTGAGCGATTTTTAACTGTGCCGGAGTCAGGCTTACCGACGGCTGTAACAATTTAGCAACGCACTGCCGCATTGCTGGAGTATAACGATCGCGAGCCAAAAATGCAGCACCAAAACCGCCTTGACCCAACAATCTTGCAGGCAAATAGCGGCCGCTCAAAATCAGGGGCATTCCGCAAGTTTTGCAATACCTTTGCTGCACAGTTTTCAATAGGGAACTGTCATCGAGATCGGAAAAATTGTTTTGAGGGCGGGGGCAGCCCGGGCGCGTGCAGTAAACTTCCATTGTGGTTCGGTAAGAAGAAGGAAGAAGGAAGAAAGAAAAAGGAAGAAGGAAAAAGGAAGAAGGAAAAAGGAAGAAAAAGTGATTTTTAAACCAGATTTCGATTTCTCAACTAACTGCGAACTGCGAACTACCGACTCCTGAATAGATTAACTTCCCGCCGCATGGGGAGTTACTATCTCTACGGGTTCCAACTCAAGCGAAGTGAGTTCTTTCTTCTCCTTGACAGCAGAATAAGTAGCAAACTGGGGCAAAATTTCATTGCTGAAAGCCTCTGCCGCTTTAGAACGGTAGCGGTTGGGGTTGCAAATCAGGGATAAAATTCGAGTTACGACAACTTCCTCCATTTTAGATTTGTGCAAGACGCCCATCAGCAACTCTTTTTCGATCGCCGAAACGGAGACAAATGCAGCACCCAATCCCGATTGAACGGCATTTTTAATAGCTTCGATCGAATTTAGTTCCATCTCGATTTTCAGGCGGCGCGTGTCAATGCCACACCGAGACAGTACCTGATCGATGACTTTGCGAATAGTAGACTGCGCATCCAGGGAAATAAACTGCAATTGGTAAAGGTCTTCTTTTTCGATCGTTTCTTGTTGTACCATCGGGTGGGACGGAGGGAGAATCAGGGCCAGTTCGTCTTCCGCGTAAGGGGTAATTTCTAAAGCTTCTACAAGTTCGGTAGGAATTTCTCCGCCAACAATCGCCAAATCGATTTGCCCGTTGGCAACACTCCACGCAGTGCGGCGGGTGGAATGAACGTGAAGCTGTACCGCTACGTCAGGGTACTTTTGCCGAAACATCCCGATCATCCGAGGCAGCAGATATGTCCCCGTTGTTTGAGAAGCCCCCACAATCAAAGTTCCGCCTTGGAGATTTTGCAAGTCTTCCAGAGCTCGACAAGTTTCTTGACAAAGCGATAAAATTTTCTCGCCATAACTCAGCAGTAGGTGTCCCGCTTCGGTGAGTTGAGCCCTGCGCCCCCCTCTATCGAACAGTGGCACGTCCAACTGTCTCTCTAAGTTTTGCACCTGCAAGCTAACTGCTGGCTGGGATACGTAGAGACTGTCAGCGGCACGTTTGAAGCTGCCTTCAGAAGCGATCGCCTTGAGAATGCGTAACTGGTCTAAAGTGAAAGGAAGGTCAGACATATATCTAATTGTCAGTTGTCAGTTGTCAGTTGTCAGTTGTCAGTTGTCAGTTGTTGAAAGCTCCCTTAGATACTTTGTGACACAAATTGGCCTTGAATCAATAACTTTTCTTAATATTTGCAATGACGATCGATTTGGGGCTTGACAGCCACTTAACTATTCTCGGACTTTTACTCGTTTTTGCGATCGCCCACAGCGGTTTGGCAGCCCTTCGCCCCAAAGGTGAAAAGCTAATCGGGCCAAGACTTTACCGCGTTTTATTTGCCCTTGTCAGTTTGCCCCTAGCAGTCATTCTGATTGTCTATTTTTTCAACCACCGCTACGACGGCTTACAGCTTTGGCAGCTACAAGGCTTACCCGCAGTCAAACCCGTAGTTTGGATACTCTCGGCAATTTCCTTCCTATTTCTGTACCCAGCAACTTTCAACCTCCTAGAAATTGCCGCCGTCCAAAAGCCCCAAGTTCATCTCTACGAAACTGGCATCATTCGCATCACCCGTCACCCACAAATGGTAGGACAGGTGATTTGGTGTATTGCCCACACTCTGTGGATTGGCACTAGCTTTACCCTCGTCACTTCCATTGGTTTGGTACTTCACCACCTATTCGGAGTGTGGCACGGCGACAGGCGACTTCAAGCTCGTTTTGGCGAATCCTTTGAAACCATCAAATCTCGCACATCAATTTTTCCATTTCTTGCCATCCTCCAAAAGCGTCAAACCCTTGATTTGTTGGAGTTTCTGCGGCCTTCTTATCTGGGAGTAGCAATTTTTACTGGGGTGCTGTGGAAAATTCATCCAATTTTGATGCGTGCTACGGGGAGCATAGACTGGTAGCATGATCCCTAGGATAGAAAAAAATTATTAAATTTTGAGGGATCATGGTGTTGTCCGTTAGCGAACGCACTTTTGCACAAGAGGTTTTTCAAGCTTCTACCCCGGTTTTAGTTCATTTTTGGGCGCCTTGGTGCGGTCTGTGCCACGCGATCGACCCCACGCTCACAACATTTGAATCAGAATGGGCTGGTAAAGTCAAGCTCCTAGGGGTAAATGCGGATCAAAGTTTTAAGTTAGCCAACACTTACCGCCTGACAAGTTTGCCGACGCTGATTTTGTTTGAGCGTGACAAAGTTCGATTTAGATTTGAACAATATCACGGGCGCGAGGAACTGCAACGAACTTTAAACTCCTGGATGGTTGCAACTTTTCAGTCTCTCCAAACTCAACTGCTGCAACCGCAAGAAGCAGCAAAAAGGTAACGCCTAGAG
>JAAUPI010000070.1 GCA_012035135.1 Microcoleus sp. CSU_2_2 | reverse complement strand
GGGTAGCGGCCCCGTGCCGTACCCCGAAAAGTAGGGGTAGTGCCCCCGTGCCTACCCCGAAAAGTAGGGGCAACCACGGGGGGATTGCCCCTACAAGAATTACACAAATGATTTAGGTTAGCTATATCACAGTTTATTTGCGCCTACCTGCTTATTCGATCCGTGCGGGCTATTCCCTGCGGGATAGCTGCGCTTCATGTACTTTATTTCTCTAAATTTGTTCCCATTTTGTTTTAATCTGAGATCAAACAGTTAATAAGTCACTGAAGTAATTTTTATGACTCTTAAACGCCGAGATTTCTTGTATTTGCTGAGTGCCAGCGTCGGAGCTATTACCGCAGGTGCTTGCCAAGCGTCGGGAAATAATGTAGCACAAGCAAGTCCGACTGCCGAAGCAACAAAGATAGCTCAAACTCCGGGGCCTTTTACACTGCCACCCCTGCCTTATGAATCTAATGCTTTAGAGCCGCACATCGATGCGCGAACCATGCAATTTCACCACGACAAACACCACGCCGCCTACGTTAAAAACCTCAATGATGCTGTTAGCAAATACCCACAACTCAAAAATATGAGCGCAGAAAATATGCTGCGAGATTTGAGCAAAGTGCCGGAAGATATTCGCACAACTGTTCGTAATAATGGTGGCGGACACCTCAATCACAGTATGTTTTGGGAAATCATGAGTCCCAAAGGTGGCGGCGAACCGACAGGGGCGATTGCAACAGCAATTAAGCAAAATTTCGGCAGTGTTGAGGATTTTAAAGCAAAATTTAACGACGCTGGCACTAAGCGTTTTGGCAGCGGTTGGGTGTGGTTAGTCCGCAATAAAGAAGGTAAGCTAGAGATTGCAACTACTCCCAATCAAGACACTCCTTTCATGGATGGAAATTATCCAATTATGGGCAATGATGTTTGGGAACACGCTTATTATCTCAAGTACCAAAACTTGCGTGGCGACTATTTGAAAGCCTGGTGGAATGTGGTTAATTGGGCGGAAATTAACAAGCGCTATGAAAAGGCGATCGGCTAATATTGTTTGTAGTAATGTCTTCAGAATCCCCGTGCCTAATAGCCGGGGAGTGTCAAACAATGTTTCTTCCAAATTTGAACACCCCGACTTCTTGCGAAAGTCGGGGTGCTGCGGGAATCTCTCCAGCCTCGAACTAAGGCGCTAAAGCGTTGCCACGTAACAAACTACCAATGGTTTTCGCAGTAATCTTCATTTGGATGAAAGGATTTGCCGGTACTACTGTTTTATACAAGTAGCTATCGAATGTGAGTTTTTGCACGTCGCGATCGGCACACATTTCCACAAAAGCTTCGCGAGTAGCATCGGAACGATAGAACACTCGCTGCAAAATGTCAAGCACTTTGTAAGTAATCCCGTAAGCTTTATCCCACCGCTTCAGATAAAGCTTGATTTCCTGTTCGGTAGGAATGCGCGTGCCCTGCTGAGAAATCTCCACAATCGTTTCGGCGCACATCCGGCCCGACTTCGCAGCAAAGTAAATACCTTCGCCCGAAGACTTGGTAACGTAACCGGCGGCATCGCCGACGAGGGCAACTCGGCCGACAACTCGACGGGGACGCGGATGTTCCGGAATCGGGTGAGCTTCCACTTTAATAATCTCACCGCCCATGAGTTTTTTGGCAGCGCGGGCGCGGATACCTGCTTGCAGCTTTTTGATATCGGCTTGATGGACTTTCATCGTGCCGGTACCGACGGCTACGTGGTCGTATTTGGGGAATACCCAAGCGTAGAAATCGGTAGATACGTCATCGCCGACGTACATTTCGGCTAAGTCGTGGTAATAAGCCATTTTATCTTCCGGCAGGCGGATGCGTTCTTGGAAGGCGATCGCATAATTGTAATCACCAGCATCGATCGCCTTTGCGACGCGAGAATTAGCACCGTCAGCCCCAATTACCAAATCCACTTTCAGAGTTTTCTGAACTCCCATGGCGCTGCCGTCGGAGTGGTCGGCATAGTGGAGAGTGTAGGGATCTGTATTGTTGCCGGGAATTTCTAATTTATGGACGGTACCATTAATCAGTTTGGCACCCAAGGAAGCAGCACGATCGCGCATGAAGCCATCGAGCACTTCTCGGCGGCACATACCGATGTATTCGTGGGCGTTTTCAATATTGATGTCCACCTCGACATTGGAGGGGGAGATCATTTTCATTTTTCTGACTTGGCGGTCGATAATGCTTTGCGGCAAGTCAAATTCGCTGACCATGCACAGGGGAATTGCCCCACCACAGGGTTTGGCGTTGTCTAATTTGCGCTCGAATAGGTATGTTTCGATGCCTGCTCTTACCAATGTTTCGGCGGCGGAAGAACCCGCAGGGCCTGAACCTACTACTGCAACCCTTAGTGTCAAAGCTTTTCTCCCCAGTTTTTTTCTATAAGGCTTTACTCAGGTGTGATGGTATCACGGAGTTTAGGTGTGGTGAGCGGCTGGGTGCGAGATTTAAATGAAATGAAACAGAGCTTAACAGTTCGATACGAAAAAGGGCGATCGAATGACGACAAATGGTCGGTGGGGGGGCGGGCACGGGGGCACCGCCCCTACCAGCGATATCTGGAAATTGCTGAGCTATGGTTGTAGTTGTTAGCAAGCAGACAATATCTCAGCTAGTTGATGCTCCCCAGGACTGAAGCCTTTTCGACCCATGTCTCAAGCCAGGGGCTTCCGTCTCGTTCTTTGTTAAAACTAATGCAAACGCCGATCTTTGATGCAGCAATCAGACAATTAGCGATAGCTTCGATTGGCGGATATCAGAAACATATCTCGCCGAAAAAAGGGTTTGCTTGCGCTCACCGAGTGCTTTATGGCGGGGAGTCTTGCTCGCAGTATATTAAAAGTGCGATCGCCAAATTCGGCTTGTTTGAAGCTGTGAAAGCGTCGCGCCGCAGGTTTGGTGCTTGCAAGCAAGCAAATCAAATCTTAAAAGCTCGATTTTACAGTCAATCTAGCGGTGAAGTTGCTAAGTTTGAGGGTAATGATGAATGGAATTCTCGTCGCAGAAATTCTAACTGTCAAAATAATTGTGCGGATGCAATTTCAACACTTAGCTGCGATTTGCCGATCGACGTGCTAGATTGCAGCGGGGCAGATTGTTCTGGACTTGATTGTAGCGGTGGAGATTGTGCTGGACTTGATTGTTGTAGCGGTGCGGATTGTGGCGGTTGTTTTTCACTGTGAAAAACTGATTTAATCTCAGTTATATTTAAGTTAAGTTCGCAGGAATTGCGCGGTCAGCTAGAAGAAACCGATTTTTTTACTGTTACTGCTAGGTACATAGAAATATTAACGCAATATTTTCGCCCAACAAGCCGATTTTTTGTCGATCGCGCTACAGTCAAAGTTTATGGGGCAAATGGTGCGATCGAGAAATATACAATAGATACGGTACCGCAACTGTGATACAATTATAAGTTAAATTTTGCACCCTTTTTGGACATCTTGTCGCAGTCCGCTCTGAAAGAACATCGAAGTAATTTTGAAAGAAACTCATGAAAGCGATCGCATACACGAAATACGGTTCACCTGATGTTCTTCACCTCAAAGAGTTTGCGAAACCAACTCCCAAGGACAATGAAATCCTGATAAGAATTTATGCGACAACAGTAACATCAGGGGACTGGAGGGTGCGAAGTCTCGATATGCCATTCGGTTTCGGACTCATCTCGCGGTTGGTTTTCGGAATATCGGGACCGAGACAACCCATTCTGGGGACAGAGCTCGCCGGGGAAGTAGAGTCGGTAGGCAAAGATGTACGCAATTTCAAAGTCGGCGATCGGGTTTTTGCGTTCAGCAGTTTCGGCATGGGCTGTCATGCCGAGTACAAATGTATGCCGGAAAACGGAATGGTGGCATTAAAACCGCCCAATCTCACCTACGAGGAAGCGGCAGCCCTATCTTTTGGCGGGACGACGGCGTTGGATTTCTTGAGAAGAGCAAACATCCAAAAAGGGGAAAAGGTACTCGTCAATGGCGCTTCCGGAGCGGTTGGCACCGCTGCGGTACAGCTTGCCAAGCACTTCGAGGCTGAGGTGACGGGAGTATGCAGTACCGCGAACCTGGAATTGGTGAAATCTCTGGGTGCCGATCGCGCGATCGATTACACCAAAGAGGATTTCACGAAAAATGGTGAAACCTATGACATCATTGTCGATACAGTGGGGACAGCTCTGTTTTCCCGCAGCAAGAATTCGTTAAAAGAAAGAGGACGGCTGCTTTTGGTTATAGCTGGATTGCCAGACATACTTCACAGCCTGTGGGTGTCGCTGACGGGCAGCAAGAAAGTTATTGCCGGACCTGCAGACGAGCGCGCGGAGGATTTGCGCTTCCTGGCGAGTTTGGCTGAGGCGGGAGAATTCAAACCGACGATCGATCGGCGCTATCCCTTCGAGCAGATTGCGGAGGCTCATCGCTACGTCGGCACCGGACGCAAAAAGGGCAATGTAGTCATCACTTTAGAACATAACAACAAAAAATGACAAATTGCTGCACCTAATTCAATACTGCATGGTGCGTCGCTGCGGATAATCTGCAACTCAAATCGCGATTGTTCGCGCGCACCTGAAAACTTGATGGGTTGCCATAAGTTACATTTAAGTTAACTAGACAGGCGGGAATTCCCCCTTCAGGCGGTGTACCCACCTTGGCGGCGGGATGAAAGTCGCATGAGGTGACGATTCCATCCGCCCACTCCATGCGATCGCGCAAGCGTGCAGGAGATGGGCGGATGGATGAGGAAACGAACAAATTCCTTGTTTTGACCACTGACTCAACCTGCGTTATCATGAAAACAATTCGTGATAAACACGCGATGTATCAGTCTGTCAAAGCTCGAATCTATCCCACCGACGCACAAACCGAAAAGCTCTCTCAGTTTTTCGGTTGCGCCCGTTGGTGGTGGAATCGCGCTCTGAACGAGACTACTACTACCTATGCTGCAACAGGGAAAGGATTGTCAAGAGAAGGACTCAATGCGCTGTTGCCGAACCTCAAGAAAGAGTTTGTTTGGCTGGGTGAATGTCATTCTCAAGTTCTGCAATCTGTAACCCTCAATCTCACCAAAGCGTTTATCAACTTCTTTGAGAAAAGAGCTAAATACCCTAACTTCAAATCGAAGCATGGAAAACAGTCTATTCAATATCCTCAAGGGACTAAGTTTGTCGATAACTTGATTTATCTCCCTAAATTGGGATGGGTCAAAATCAACTTACGTCGTCCACTCGAAGGTGAAGTCAAAACTGTTACCATATCGAATAATCCTAGCGGTCAATATTTTGCCGCTATCCTGACGGAGAAAGATGGTGAATACCCGGCTCCAAGTGCTGACGGAAATGCGATTGGTGTCGATTTGGGCATCACTGACTTTGCCATTACTAGCACTGGCTCTAAATACCCCAATCCTCGGCATATCAAAAAACATGAATCTAACCTCAAGCGGAAACAACGCAAACTATCTAGAAAAGTAAAAGGCTCTAACAGTCGGAATAAAGCTAGAAAACTGGTGGCAAGAGTCCATCAAAGAATCAGCAATTCGAGACAGGATTTTTTGCATAAACTCTCTCACAAACTGGTGAACGAAAACCAAGTCATCGTTGTGGAAGATCTAGCAGTCAAGAACATGGTGAAAAATCATTGTTTGGCAAAAGCGATAAGCGATTGTGGCTGGTCTAGTTTCGTGGGAATGCTCGACTATAAGTGTGAGCGTTCTGGCAAAATACTGGTCAAGGTGGAGCGATTTTTTCCATCGTCTAAGACCTGTAGTAATTGTTATCGACGAGTCTCATCTTTGCCTTTGGATGTGCGTCAATGGACTTGCTCGAACTGTGGGACTAACCACGATCGAGATGTCAATGCGGCACAAAACCTAAAAGCTGAAGGACTCAGAATCCTCTCGTTAGGAACTAGCGAGACTGCCGATGGAGGCAAGGTAAGACCGAACAGGGGTCGAAAGACATCTGTGAGGCACTCGCCCTCGAAGTCGGAAGCCCCCACCATACGCGCAAGCGTTGGTGGCGGGTAGTTCACTTGCACTGATATCTAATATTCTTATGCTCGGTAATTTTCAACAAAGCCAATTGCGGATTGAGATTGAAGCTTCGGAAACTGCGATTCGAGATAGCTTGCTGCGTCCGAGTCAGTTGCAGGAATGGCTGTGGCCCCAACAATTGTCTAAAGGTTTGCCGGAAATGTTCGATCGAAATTTAACTTTCACGAGTTGGATTGGCCCGATAGCAGTGCAGCACTACGTTGAAATTGCTGAACCGAATTGTCTGCGACTTTTGCTGAGTCAGGGAATTGACGGGTTTCATGAATGGTATTGGGGCGATGGTTGGGTGCAATCTCGGTTGGAGGGAGTGTCCCTGTTGCCCCTGAATTTGGGACAAACGGCTAGTTTGTTGCGACTGCGGGAGTTTTTGGCCCGGAAGGGTAAGGGGAATTAGGAAGTAGATAGATTTGAGATTTGAGATTTGAGATTGCAGAAATCGAGGCCGTATAGCTGTGAGTCTGCTTCCGCTTCAACCGCCGAGATTCCTGTCTCCAAATAAATGGGTAGGGGCGAAGCATTCGGGCGAGGAATTTCTCGGTAATCGAGCAATTATTTTCCCGAATGCTTCGCCCACTTCGGGAGTCTGGCGAAACATTTCTGAATTAGGGATCGATCTTTTTCGTCGCGGGGAAAGGGCGAAGCATTTGGAAACGGGAATTCTCATCGAGTATCATAAATTATCGCCCAAATGCTTCGACCCTACAAGTTATAATTGCGATTATTTGACATTTTATTGAATTTTTGAATGTCCTGAATTCTCCCACTGATCTGATAAATCACCTCAAAAGTTTCTACAGCTTTATTTTTGCCTTTAACTAGCACACAGCCAATTTCCCTAAATTCAAACATATCTTTAGTCGCACTATAGTTGAATCAGTATCGCATATCTGGATAAATATTGTAAAAACTAGTAAGGCGGGCAAAAGCCCACCCTACTGATTTTAGTCGATCGCCCGATCGCCTACTTCAAAATTCGGGAAACGACACCGGCACCGACTGTGCGATTACCTTCGCGAATGGCAAAACGCATACCTTGTTCGATCGCGATCGCCTGCATCAAATCCACAGTCATTTTAACGCGATCACCCGGAATTACCATCTCGATCGCGCCTCCATCATCGGCAGTAAAAGATGCGATCGTACCCGTAACATCCGTTGTCCGCACGTAGAATTGAGGGCGATATCCGGCAAAGAAAGGAGTGCGGCGGCCTCCTTCTTTTTCCGACAGTACGTAAACCTCAGACTCGAATTCAGTGTGAGGTTGAATTGAACCGGGTTTAGCAATCACCATACCTCGTTCAATTTCGTTTTTGCCGATATGGCGAAGCAACAAACCAACATTATCTCCAGCCCTTCCTTCATCCAGAATTTTCTGGAACATTTCGATTCCGATCGCCCATGTCGTGCGAGTATTTTCAATTCCCACCAATTCCAGAGTATCGCCGACTTTGACTTTACCGCGCTCGATTTTGCCAGTTGCGACAGTTCCCCGACCAGTGATCGAGCAAAAGCCTTCAACAGCCATCAAGAAAGGTTTGTCAATATCGCGATCGGGTGTAGAAATGTAAGAATCAACTGCATCCATCAAATCGTAAATGCCATCGACCCAATCATCCTCGCCGCGCTGAATTTTGGGATTGGCAGTCATCTTTTCCAGCGCTTTGAGTGCCGAACCTGCGATAATTGGAATATCATCGCCGGGGAAACCGTAAGAAGTCAGAAGTTCGCGAATTTCTAATTCTACTAACTCCAAAATTTCGTCATCATCCACCATGTCTTTCTTATTCAAAAAGACAACAAGTTTCGGCACTCCAACTTGTCGCGCTAACAGAATATGTTCGCGAGTTTGAGGCATCGAACCATCACTTGCCGCCACAACAAGAATTGCACCATCCATTTGAGCGGCACCCACAATCATGTTTTTCACGTAATCAGCGTGACCCGGACAATCAACGTGAGCGTAATGCCGATCGCCTGTTTCATACTCAACGTGAGCCGCATTAATCGTGATTCCCCGCAGCTTTTCTTCCGGTGCAGCATCGATTTCATCGTACTTTTTAGCCTTGGTCTGACCCATTGCAGCCAGCGTCATTGTAATCGCCGCTGTGAGGGTTGTTTTGCCGTGGTCTACGTGACCGATCGTACCGACATTGACGTGGGGTTTGTTCCGTTCAAATTTGGTGCGTGACATTACATTTGATTCTCCTTATAGAGTTGTTTTTGGTTTCTAATCATTAGTTTTCAGTCATACCCATCTATATCTCAGTCTCGCGTTGCGCGGACGAAAGTTTGTGTAGTTTGACCTCTAACTCTGATGACGGGCGCTTCGCCACATGAGAGTTAGAGGTCAAAAGCAATTTCAATCGCCCGGTTACTTCGTTTATGTAAACGCGATTTCAATCGCCGGGTAATGGATAACTAATGATTAAAACGGAAAATGGAGGAGTCGAACCTCTACAACTTTCGCTATACGCTGGTATTCCAAACCAGTTGCCGTCCACACAGCCGCATTTTCCAAGTTTTTAATTTTTAACCGCAGATGAAGGCAGATGAACGCAGATAAACGCAGATGAACCCGGATAGATTGAGAGTGGGTGGTATAGGAGTTGAACCTATCGGATATCGGTTAAAAGCCGGGTGCATAATCAATCCACCGGAGAGGTACTGCCCCTCCTACCTCTGCGTTATCAGCACAGCGCCTCGCTTCTCGGCTTCCGGTGGGTAAAAAGGAAGATGAAGGAATCGAACCTTTACAGTTACCTGTACCCTGGTTTTCGAGGCCAGTTGCCAACCATTTAGCGGCATCTTCCTGATTAATCAGGTTGCAATATAATCTGATGTTAATATAACAGTTTACTTAACTTTCCTTAGATATCGCTAGAAGTCGAACAACAACTTCAGTAATTGCAAGTTAGCTGTTTTCATTTTGGCAGTGCATACCTGTATTATTTCGACTCTGTTTTGCCCAGTAACCTCTAGAAGGTTTCTCGATATCATAAGCTTTACACCATTTCTCTACTGCTTTGTCACTAACACCAAAATCTCTAGCTATATGAGTAGTTGGTTTTTCCCAAACCAGTTTTTGTAAATCATCTTTAGAAGGACGCTTTCAGACACCATATGGAATCAAGGAGAATCGAACTCCTAACCTCTTGCGTGCAAAACAAGCGCTCTACCAATTGAGCTATGACCCCTTTTTTGGTGGATACTGGTCAGAATCGAACTGACATTTTCCTAGGTGCGAACTAGGCGCTTTTCCAATTAAGCTACAGACCCAAATTTGGTGGATTGCGATCGGATTTGAACCGATATCTTTCTAACAGCCAGTTATACCAAATCCGGGTTACTTACCCCTTTTATAATCTCGTAAATGTAGTAAATGTAGGGTGCGTCGCTACGAACAACTCTCGTTGCTATTGGGAGATCTCATAGCGACGCACCATACCAATTATAACAGGGATGGGAAACCCGGATTTGGTATTAGATGCTTTTCCAATTAAGCTACGAACCCATTTAACAGGAGCGGTAGGACTCGAACCCACAACTTTCGAGGTAGAAGCGCGGCGCTCTAATCCATTGAGCTACACTCCCAGAATATCAAATGGTAATTTGAGATTTTGGATTGAATAAAACCTCGTTTTCAGCCAAGCGGATGACGGGACTCGAACCCATGCGCTGAGAATGGCATACTCAGATGCTAACCTTTACATCACACCCGCAAATCAACGAGTAATGTTTTCCAATTACATCACAGAGGTAAAGTCGGGATGGTTGGATTTGAACCAACGACTCCATGCTCCCAAAGCATGGCTTCTGGCCGCTGAATTACATCCCGTTGATGCTCCTAGTGAGAGTCGAACTCACAATCTAAATAGAACAAATTTTAAGTCTGCCGCGTCTGCCAATTCCGCCATAGGAGCAAATAGAAACTTAGTAAAAAATTTGGTACTCCTGGTGAGGCTCGAACTCACACAACACAATTTTTGAAACAGTGGCCTCTACCAATTGGGCTACAGGAGCATAATTAATCTGCTTTGGCAAAAGCAGAACTGGGACGGCAGGGATCGAACCTGCATTTTTCCGCTTTCAAAGAGCGGTGCCATGCCAATTAGGCGACATCCCAATAATTAAATGCCGAGGCAGGATTTGAACCTGCAACTTCATGGTTCAGGGCCATGCGACTTGCCTTTCGTCCACTCGGCAATTTAACAGGAACTACGTAAAAAGTGGTTTGACGCGCTACTTATAAATACTGCGATTGCTTCGTTCCTCACAATGACAGAAATACATTATTGATGCCGTCTAAAACAGTTTGAAAAATGGCTGCCTCAGTAGGGGTCGAACCTACAACCTAGCGGTTAACAGCCGCTTGCTCTCCCAATTGAGCTATAAGGCAACGCAATCCCCCAAGTCAGTATCGAACTGACGCCCTCTTGTTCTTCACACAAGCGCTCTTACCAACTGAGCTATCGGGGGGAAACGGAGAGAGAGGGATTTGAACCCTCGACGGTTGTTAAGCCGCTCTTTCTTAGCAGGAAAGCGCCATCACCCACTCGGCCACCTCTCCACAGCGAGAACGGAGGGATTTGAACCCCCAAATCTTCAGTCGCGCAAACTGAATTGTTGTCCTTTTACAACTCATTCTCAAGATTGCAACTGCATATTAAATACACAGGACTTACCTACGGGGGTCAAAAACCCGGTTTCTATCTCAATATCTTTCGTATAGATGCAAGATTTTTCTCAGAAACCGAGTTTTTTCTGTAAGTCATAATACAGTTACAAATGGGTCGGGCTGGAATTGAACCAGCAACGCTTGAAGCTACTGTTTTACAGACAGCTACCCACACCAATAGGAGGGCCAACCCAAAATCGGAAATTTGGTAGGTCGCCGAGGAATTGAACCTCGATCCATCCGCTTAAAAGGCGGCTGCAAAACCATTCTGCCAACGACCCACGCACAGTGCTGACGGGATTTGAACCCGCAATTCACTTAGTTGAAAATCAAGCGGCTTAACCATTTGCCTACAGCACTAAAAAATTGGCACAGGGACTGAGATTTGAACTCAGAAAATCAGTTTTGGAGACTGAGATGTTGCCAGTTACATCATCCCTGCATTTGGTGGCAGTAGCGGGATTTGAACCCGCATTTACCAAGGTATGAACTTGGGGCTTTACCATTTAAGCTACACTGCAATGTCATCGGATTTGAGATGTGAGATTTTGAATTGGAGATTGCTCCTGGGAATAAATAGGAACAGAGGTTAGGGTGAGATTTGAACTCACGAAATTCGGTTTTGCAGACCGATGCTTTAGGCCACTCAGCCACCTAACCTGGGAGTCCCGACGAGGTTTGAACTCGCAATTTTCACCTTGAGAGGGTGACGGCTTAAACCAATTTGCCTACGGGACTTTGAAAGTTTTGAGTTTTAAGTTATGGGTTTTGAGTTAAAGAAAATTCTTCATTCAAAACCCATGACTTGTTACTTATAATTGGTTACTCATAACTCCGGGAAACGGAGACGGGGCTGACGGGTTTCGATCCCGCTACCTTCGCTGTGACAGAGCGACGCTCTCCCAATTGAGCTACAGCCCCACAGATTGTTGTTTGGACTAGTTGTTTGGACGAGGTGGCGGTTGATTCCGCGTACTACAACCCAAGGGGGCTATTGTTGCCGGAGTCTACACCGCCAATGTCCAAATGTATGTAACATTGTTAATTACCTATTCAGTTTTCAAGGTTCGTATTGCTTTTGGGATAAAGCTTTGAAGCTCTTTCCCCTTCGCCATACATTTATACTACATTGTGTACTACAAGACTGTCAAGGGGGTAATACAACTTTTTTTTCGATCGGCACCGAAGCAGGAAAACAGAGGCGCTGATTTTTGCAAAACTCCCGATAAATCAAGATATACAGCTAAAGTGGTAGTGTCGCGCTAGGTAAATCCGATGCTGAAGTTGTACTACACTCCTCTGTCTGTGAATTCTCGTCGCGTGTGGGTGGCGCCTCTGGAGAAGCAGATTGCGTTTGAGCCGCTCCCCTTAACCTAGATACGGATTACTTGTTTTTCTGCTGAGTCTTAGCTTGTTCGATCGCAATTTCCTTGACAGCTTCAAAGGATTTCAAATTCGACGATCCATCAATCGCTTTCACCGCCAAATCTTGAACTTGTTTCAGTGCAGAATCAAGTTGTTTTGACAAGCTAGCAATCCGAGACTCTTGATTCTGAATTGTCTGCAACATTCCTTGAATTTGCAAGTCGTAGTTTTGCTTTTGTCCTTCCAAGTCTTTAGCAAACAAATCGGACTTGATTTTAGCTTGATAATTGCCGATATTGCGACCGTTATCTTTGCCATTTTTGACATTAGCTTCCAGTTCTTTCGGGAAAGCTTCCACCTTCGCTTTCACCTCAGCAGAGAGTTTTTCGCGATCGGAAATTGACTTTTCCCGTTCCGCCCATTGTTTCTCTTGTGCTTGTTGAAATTCTTCGATTTCTTTGTACAGCGTTTGCTGGCGCTGTTCGTATTCTTCGATATCCAGATTTCGCTGGAGTTCTAAATCATAAGAATAGGATTCTTCATCTCGCTGACGAGATTTATGCTGATTATCGTTACGTTCTTTGACTGCTAATTTTTGCAGTTCTTGCTCTTTTTCCCAAGCTTTCCGTAACTCCAGCAGTTCCTGTTCGACTGTTTCCCGCTGTTCGCTGAGTTCCGTGCTAAATGTTTTGGCGCTTTCTTCATATTGTTGGATTAAATTATCCAGCGTATCTTCTGCAACATCTTCTAAATTATGCAATTCTTGCAGTTGTTGAATTTCTTCGCCGACAGTGCGCTGCAATTCCCCCAGTTTAGATGCTTCTGTTGTCAGTTTTTCAGACAGTTCGCTGACAGCGCCGCCAAAGCCAAATTGCAGTAAGATTAAATTGTCGATCGTCCCCTGCATTTTTTGTTGATTTTGAACTAAAGTCATCGGTTTATTTGCCTCCACAATGGGTTTTTCGGGAACTGCTGATTGCTGCTTTTCTGAAACATTTGCCGATTGACCATTATCAAGCTGTTTCAGTTGCGAATCTAGTGCGGTTTTTTCCTTTTCTAACTGTTTGTAAGCTTCTAAGATTTCAGCCTTGGTATTTTTGTCACTCAATTTCGCCATTGCTTTCATCTCCTAACATGGTAAGAAACACTGTTTAATTTCGGTTCACTTCATTTCAAAAACTGCTCGTAGTAATGACTTTAGTCCTGAAGTTCGTACTAAGAATGACTAAAGTCCTCACTACAAACCTTAAGCTTTAGTAGCAAAAGCTTTCATTGCTAAGTCTTGTGCTTGCTTCATAGTCGCTTGCAATTGCGCGGAAATCTCGGCAATTTGTTCGGTTTGTCGCTCAATTGTCTGCTGCAAAGATTGCACCTTCAATTCATATCCTTGCTTCATGCCTTCCCATTCTTTCTCCACCAAATCCGCCTTAACTTTAGCTTCGCGAGCAACTTCTTGAATTGCTTCTTCTTTCGCCTTAACATAAGCCTGCTTCAGTTCTTCTTCAAATCCAGCCACTTTCTTTTGATTTGCTTCAAACTCGGCTTGATTGTCAGTCAAGACTTTTTCGCGTTCTACCCAATTTTTCTCTTTTTCGCGAGTAGATAGTTGCAATTCTCGTTCTAGTTTGCGTTTCGTTTCTTCGTATTCGTCAGTTTCGACTTTGCGGGTGCGTTCTAATTCGTAGCGATAATCTGCTGTTTCCCGCTGACGTTCTTTAGTTGTTAGGGCAATTTGTTCCGCAATTACCGTGTCAAACTCTTGCTGTTCTTTTTGCCAAATCTTGCGTTTTTGGGTCGTGTCTTTTTCGATTATTTCTCGCTGTGTCGCGGCATTTTGTTCTAACGCTGTGATTTTTTCTTGATGCTCTTGCGTTAAAATGTGAAGGGCGTCTGCTACGACTCGAATTTGCTGTAATTCTTGGAGTTGTGCTGTTTCAATTGCGATCGCCCTTTTTAATTCATCTAATTTTGATGATTCAGCGCTCAGTTTTTCCGAAAGTCCGTTGATGATGCTGCCAAAATCTAATTGTAAGTCGGCTAAACCTTTGACGATGCTATCAATTGTGTAGGTAGAAGCGACTTCTAGTAGTTGTTTGTTTTTGGCTTTTTCGGCTTCTTGTTCTTTGGTTTCTACTTTGGATTCGATCTTTTTGTTTTCAGCTAAAATTTGCTGAAAGTTTTGCAAAATTTTGGCTTTGCTATCTTTTGCAGTTGCTAGTGTCATAATGCTGGTTGTTCCTGATTGTACTGATTTGATTTGATTTGAGAAACGGTTTTAGTTAACCTAAGTTACGGATTTGGGTAAGGATAGCTTGGTATTTTCTGGCTGCATTAATTTGGGGCTCTGGATTATTACCTGCTAGAATTTGGAGGATTCGCTGACAGCGATCGCACCGAGTTTTTTGGCAGCAATCGCACTCATCTATTATACACAAAAGTGTATCTTTTAGCAACTGATTGTGTGCTAATAAAGCTTTGTAATTTTGCTGAACTGATTCGGTAACTAAAGCCATATGTTGGAAAGTTTCTGTCAGACTTTCGATATCATTCACTGCATCGGTTCGGATGCGATCGATCGCCTCTAAATTATCTCTCAAACGGCTTTCTGGCAATTTCTGTTGTTTTTTCAGGTTCCTTACTTTCTGCATTTTATTCAATGAGTAACTACTTTAGGAATTAGACAACAGTCACACTGAAATAGACTTGTAGGGTGCGTCACATGAGTTTCTCGAAATTATTGAGTATTTAAAGAGGTGACGCACCTTACTAATTGTGACAATTGCGTAACTTCTGTACTGTAAAGGCGCGATTAAATCGCGCCTTTACAAGAGAATTAGAACAAGTCAGCAGTTGATTTATCTTCCGCTGGCGACAGTGACATAGCACTGTTAGGATGCAAAGCAATAACATCACTTTCACCGCTAGCATGAGCAGCCATCAAGCAAGCAACTTCCTGGGGAGGGAGATTATCCAAACAGATCATTTGCCGTGTCCCTTCCAAATCGATCATCCGAGATTGATTGTTCATATCAGACAAAACTGCGGCTGCTTGGTCGATAACATCCCAGTCTTTTCGTTCTATCCAAGACCATTTTAAGCTGTAGTAATTGATTGGTTTTACTACTCCACTGTCATCGGGTTTCTGTCCGGAATGCTTCACAAATTCCGGTACAAAAATGCCAGTTGCTGGCTCTATTCCACGAGATTGCACAGAAGCAACTAAGCGATTAAAATCATTCAAACTGCGGTTTTTGATGTATGTCGTCATCACAACTCCTTGCGGCAGTTCGCCACTTTCTACCACAAACCAAAGTTGTCCCCACAAAGTATTTGAAGTTTGTCCTAAACTGCCGAAGAATTTGGAGAATTTGAGAATTGTCATTGAGCATTTGCTACCATAATCGGTATCGCCGATCGATTAAACTAAGCAATCCCGTCGCCGAGACTACTCGTCTCCAGAACCGTGCGTGATAGTTTCCCATCACACGGCTCCTCAGTGAAACAGCCATTGTCATTGGTACTGGTTGCATGAGTTTTGTCGTGGCAGTGTCCGTGAAGTAATTCCAGATTGGAATACCTATTATTGCTTCTATTTCTGTC
Organism: Microcoleus sp. CSU_2_2; assembly: GCA_012035135.1. Lineage (GTDB taxonomy): Bacteria > Cyanobacteriota > Cyanobacteriia > Cyanobacteriales > Microcoleaceae > Microcoleus. Next base: position 7,313 of record JAAUPI010000070.1, on the reverse strand, counting down.
TTTGTGATGCACTTCTAATATGTCGCTTTCCCAGAAGTAATACCCGCATTCTGGGCATTTGTTCCTTTGTTGTTTTAGCAATGTTGTTATTACTTTTGGAACGCCTGGTACTCCACCTAATCTTGAACTCCAGTATTTCAGGTTTCCGTCGAATGGGCTTGCTTCGCCTTTGACTTTTGCGTGTCTAACGATGGGTGTTTCTTTATGCAATTTGAGAACTGCATTTATTTTGCCATCATGTGAGCTTGCGAATTTATTAGTCCCTTCGATTCTCCGCCAGTATTTACTCTCTGTCCATGATTTTGATTTATCAGAGTGTCTTCTATGCGACCATGCTACTAGCTTCCAGAACACCAGATAATCAAGGTCGTTTAAGGTTTTTGAACTTGCTACCCCTGAGTAATAGTTTGCCCAACCTGTAATTATTGGATTCAGATGATGAACCAGGCTGTCGGCAGATGCTGCTTTGTGGGTATCGATTACTCTGGCGATGTCATCGTAGTGTTCTTTTACCTTATTCTTACTGGGGGTAATGAAAGTTTTGAACCCCAGCTTATTGCCATACCTGTCATGAGCTGTCTTATATTTTCCAGCTTCATATTGTCGAATGTTAAATCCCAGAAAATCAAATCCCGGATTATTTGTATCGACTTTGTTTAAGGTGTGGCAAATCCTTGTTTTGGTGTCTTTTAGCTCTAACCCCATTTCTTTCAACCATTCGCTTATCAGTTCTTTGCACTTTTGGATAACCTCTAGACTTTCGTGCATTACTACGAAATCGTCGGCATATCTGACTACATACGCTTGGGGTGTATACCCCATGTAAGTTTGGGTTTTTACACCGTTTTCCCTACCGTATTTGTAATGCACCTTTTTCGGAAATGCTTTTGTGATTAACTTTTCCAAACCATGTAAGGCAATGTTTGCCAGTAGTGGCGAGATTACTCCTCCTTGGGGTGTACCTTCATTAGTTGGAAATAGTCTTTCTCCATCCAGCGTTCCAGCTTTCAGCCACGCTTTAATCTGGCGTCTGAGGCTAGGAAACGTTCCGATTTTACTGATAAGAGCGTTATGGTCGATACGGTCAAAACATTTGGCGATATCAGCATCTAGGACGTATTTGTCACTTTTGTTGATAATGTTATAGATTTGTCCGATGGCGTCGTGGCATGACCGTCCTGGCCTGAATCCGTATGAGTTTGGCTCAAATTTTGCCTCCCATTCCGGCTCAAGTGCTAGTTTTGCTAGTGCTTGTGCTGCGCGGTCAAACATTGTGGGTATCCCCAGCAGGCGTTTTTCACTCGTTCCCGGTTTGTCTATATAGACTCGCCTTGTGGGATTGGCTTTTTTGCCCAACTTCAGATTATTAACCAAGTTAAGACGTTGCTTTCGGGTTAGCGATTTTACGCCATCCACACCTGCCGTCTTTTTGCCTCGGTTATCTTGAGTTACCCGTCTGACTGCTAAGCATTTTGCAGACCAAGATTTCAACAGCGTTTTTTGAAGCTTTCTGACTGCTTTGACATCTCCACGCAATTCAGCTTTGTAGATTCGTTTTTGCAACTTGTAAACTCGACGTTCAATCAAACGCCAATTGAGTTTATTCCATTCCAACGTAGTCTTAAAACTCGTATTAGACATATTCATTGCTACTATCAACTCCACAATCTGTATCACCGTGAGTCCGTCTGCTTATCCTTGACATTACTCAAGGCGTTTGCTTCTGACTCAATCTCACTCAACCGCGTCCTTGGAATAAATCCGAGATGTTGCGTCTTAGCTGACTACTCTGCATATTCGACCTTGCAGAGAGACCTCGATTGAGTTACTTCGTTCCTAACAACCTTTGATTGAATCCTTAGGGTGATGCTCTTCCACCGGGGCAGATAGTACAAACTCAAGTCAATGGTAAACTCAAGTATCTTTATGCCCATGGTCTTTTGACCCCAGTGTGTCAGTCTATTTCACTGGTTAGCAGGTGACGATGGTTATACATCTTTGCTTTTTGCTACCCATAGATTCTTGCTAGTCGGGATTGTCTATTAGACTTAGACTTACCGCCGTTTATTCCCGCTTTAAGGATTGATGGCTAGTCGCTACCTTAGGGAATATGCTTTCATTTCTTGTACCTGAAAGGAGGGGCTTACACCCTCAAGGTTGTTAAGTTGTCAAGATTCAAAATTGAACCTTGCCTCTCGTCCCAAAAGTGTTTTTAGGCACTTTATTTAGAGAGAACGAATCGCACCCCACTGACCACTCTGACAGTTGTTACGGACTGCGATCGGGATTTCTGGTACTAGCAAAGCGTTGCTAGGTTTGGCACCAAATACTGAAAATGTTGGTTTTTCTTTTGTAGTAGTCATTGTTCGTTTTTCCTTGGTTATTTATTGATTTACTGAGAGTTGAGAATGGGTAATCGGTAATTGGTAATGGGTAATCGGTAATTGGTAATGGGTAATCGGTAATTGGTAATGGGTAATCGGTAATTGGGAATTAACAACAATCGAGTTATTTTTCTTCCCTCTTCCTTCTTCCCTCTTCCTTCTTCCCTCTTCCTTCTTCCCTCTTCCTTCTTCCCTCTTCCTTCTTCCTTCTTCCTTCGATTGATTACCGAATGAGATGTGTTGTGGCTTTTGGTTCTGAATATGTGTACTCAAGCATCGCCTCTTGTTGAGCTTTAATAATCCGCAGCGCGCCTAGCAAATGCTCCAACATTTCTAAATGTGCTGGCGTGAAGTGAATGCTAAAGCCTTCACCATCCCGCGCGTAGCCGGGACAAACAAGTGAGGCCGAGTTTTGTTCTTCGTGGGTGGCGATGTATAACCAGTCATCGTCTTCGAGTTTGTAATGCGTGTCTGTCCAGGTTCTGAGCATTGGCGATCGTTCCTCCTTATTTGCTGCTGACAAGGCTTTTGACTGCTCGTGCTTCTGCCTCCTCTGAAAATTGCTGCACTGTATTTAGTGTGCTGGCTCGGCTGACTTAGCTTTTAACACCAGCAGTACCGTGATTTGGGTTGACTAATCCATCAACTAAACCTATCGTAGCGCGTGTTGATTTTCCCGTCAAGTATTTTGTTGAACTTTTCATCAAAACAGGCTAGAATGCTTGTCAGGAGGCAAAAAACCGTGGAACAAACATTTGGAAGACTGATCCGTCAAGCTCGCAAAGACAAGGCTTACTCACAACGTGAGCTAGCTGCTATGCTAAGTGTGGATTTTACTTATTTGTCGAAGTTGGAGAACGATCGAGCCGATTATGCGCCAAAAGAGGAGGTAATTCGATCGCTAGCGCGGAATCTAGATATAAATGAGGAAGAGTTAATTTTTCTGGCTGGGAGACTGCCACAGCAGTACGAAGCGCTGCTGAAGCAGAATCCGAAGGAAATGCAGGCTCTTTTCCGCCGGATGCAAGAAAATCCAGATTGGCTCAAACAGTCTTTTGAATCCTAAGAGAGGCCTGTGAAAGTGAGTATTTTTAAACCGTATTGCTTCTATCCCAAAGAAACGATCGAGCGTTTGGCAAATGATATTTTAATGCAGATGCAGAAAACGCAAAATTTTGCTCCGAAATGGCCAATTGATGCGACAACGGTTGCTGACTTTCTGGATTTGGGGGTAGTTTGGGCTTGGATTGAGCCGGATGAAGAAGGTGCGATCGCGGCGAGGATTTTGCCACAGCAGCGGTTAATTGAAATCAACGAATTGATTTTAGAAAAACCCCCTGGGTTCATCGAATCGACGATCGCTCACGAAATCGGACATTGGGTGCTGCATATCAATCAAGACGAAGCAGATGGTAATATCAAACAATTGGAACTAAACTTAGATACAGGAGAAAAAACGGCGTCTGATATCGAGGAACCGTTTGTTTGTCGGGGTACGACTGCTGATACCAAGATTGCGTCGATCGAATGGCAAGCGCAATATTTTGCAAGCTGTTTGTTGATGCCTCGATGTGTTTTGGAGGATAAAAGACAAGGCAGGGATTTAACCAAATGGTCGCATTTATACAAAATTAGGGATGAATTGGGAGTGAGTATTTCCAATTTAACCAATCGCTTGCAAGAATTCGGCTGGATTTACATTCCCAAGGGAACCCGCGAGATTTATGCGGGGAAAGATGCGGCTAACGGACAACAACGGTTGTTTGGTTAAAATTTGATTTAATTTGAGGTTTGAGAGAGATTCTCGAATCTCAAATTTTTATGGGTGCGAGGAATGACGGAAACAGATTCAGAGAATAGTGAAGAAGAGCGAAACTGGAGCCAAGATAAGCTGCTGACTATTGATGAGATCGAGAGGCTTCAGAGAGGGGGTGAAAACATTCATCTACTCAAAGGTAAACGTAATGCTTCAAAAAGAGACCTCTACAAAGACACAGAAGGGAATATTTATGTTAAACCTAAAGGTGGTATTGGGGCAGGTGAATTCACGGATTTGAATATTAATGATTTTTAATTAATCAAAGAGGAAGGGGCAGATGGAGTCAGAAATTTACGCTTACTTTATGTTGACTGGAATGGAATTAGAGCCAGATGAAGTGACTGCAAAGGTAAGCATCAACCCAACTGAAACCTGGAGGAAAGGGGACTTAATTAATGCTAGGGGTACTAGACGGCATAAGGAAAATGGTTGGAGCGTGTATTCTAAAATTGAAAAATCTGCTGACTTAGAAGAACACATTAATTCTGTTTTAGAACAGCTTCAAGCCGGATGGATTCCTTTGGTAGAGTTGTGTAAGTGTTATGCTGCGGAGATTGCTTGTGTCATTTATTATCGAAGAGGCAGCGTGCCAGCTATCCATTTCGATCGAGATATTGTCGATCGGGCAGCTAAACTGAATGCAGAAATCGATGTTGATTTCTATGTTTTGCCAGAATAAATTGCATCTGACAAAGCCGTAAGTAGATCAGCGATCGCCCTTTTATTTCTTCAAATCTAAAATCTAAAATCGATTGACTGATTCCTCCTGTCGTATAGTGTGAATCTCGAAAAATTTATACTGTTAAAATTATGCTGACAAATATGAGTCTAGTCCTGGAAGCTTGTCAGGAATTAAATATCCCTTACGAAATCCTGCATCATTCTCAAAACTTGATTAGAATCAAACACGGTGGCGAAAACTATTTTTTCGTCAATTACATGACGCCATTTAACAGCGGCTCAATAACACAGATTTTAAAAGACAAAGAATATACTTATCAACTCTTAAACGGCAAGATAAATACTCCCAGAACTCTCAGTTTTGTCTCGCCTCACTGCGACGAGAAGTATAAAAAGTATTTGAGTTATCAAGATATTGAATCAATGGTTTTGGAAGTAAATAAAAATTTTGCTTTTCCAGTCATTCTCAAAAGAAATCGCGGTTCTGGCGGCAACAATGTTTTTTTGTGTGAAAGTAGAGACCAAATCAAAACAGCTTTAGAAATTATATTTAACATCAACAGTAAAGATTATGACTATGTGGCGCTAGCTCAAGAATATATTGAAATCGTACACGAATATCGGGCTATCTTCTGCAAAGACAAGTTAGTTTTGCTTTACGAGAAAGACAAATCAGAGGCTGAATTTGCGGGAAATTTAAGCCCGCTGCATTGGGAAGGTGCAACAGCCAAACATATAATTAACCCAAATCTGATATTGGAGATTGAAGATTTTGTTAAACCTGTTTTTGCAGAAATTACAATTAATTATGCTGGGTTTGACATAGCACTAGATAAAAGTGGACAATATTGGTTAATTGAAATTAACTCAAGTCCCAACTACGATATATTCGTGAGAGATAACGATCGCCAAACTGTAGTAACAATTTTTAAAGATCTCCTAGAGAGTGGAGTTTAGACTAAAACAGAATAAAGAACTGCTTCATTTTAAGACTTGCTTAGTCTAAACTCCAATAAGTCAGGTCGATCGCCCTTTTGGTGTTAGAACCCCGATAACTTCTGCGAAGTCGGGATTCTGGGGATTAAGACTGCTTGGGCGAAGCAACCTTGGCAGCATCTTTAATTACAGGATGAATTAAAGTCGATCGAAAATCTTGCCGAATTTCCGCACTCAAGTACCTGCGCTGTAAAACCTGCCATTTTTGCCAAGCCACGTAGCGATTTTCTGCCAACAAACCAGCCAATTTCGGCAGCTCTTTTTTAAGATCGCACTCCACAAAATCAGTCAAAAATTCCCCTAAAACTTCACTGTCTTGAATATCGCCCAAACATTCTTGAACAGTTGTCACATCTTCTACATAAACTTCATAAGTCTCGCCGTAAAAGTTACCAAACAGATTCATCAAATAGCGAACCCGCTTAGCTTGCTTCCGCAAATCGTGCAGAATTGTCCCCTCTGCTGCCAACTTTTGTTCGACAGCCTCAGCACTCAAATCATCACAAACTTTAACTTTTCCATCCTCATATTCCGTGCCCAACAGCCAAGCCGGATGTACGAAAAACTCGCTGACTTGAGGTAACAATAAATCCGGTAAAACCTCAGCAATTGGCAAATGTTCGATCGCCCCATATTTCGGTTTTTCCAACCACTCCTCGATCGACTTCTTGAGCAATTTGTAGCTTTTGTGTTCTAAAACATTCCTGACTCCCTTCAAAGCGCGGCCTCGCTGTTTGAGCAAAGTTAACAAAGCTCGATCCAAAACTTCCTGTTCGCCCGTCGGCAAATTCGGGTAATATCGGTTTTGGAGACTTTCGAGCATCACATCCAAATCTCTGAGCGTTCCCAGAATTCGTCCAACTTTACCAATTTTGTGTTCCTGAGCGTCTTTTGGCAAATCTAAAACCGGCTCGAAACCAGTCACAGCCGATCGCAAACGTCTCAATCCGACTCGCATTTGGTGAAGTTCTTCCGCATCTTTGTCTTTGAGCACTTCAGTTTCGTGCGCTATTGTTTTGCGGAAATATTTCTCAATAGCGTGAGCGGCCGCATCTCCGAGAGTGTTAATTTGAGTTTTAACTTTAGCTGATGTTTTGACGTTCATAGAAACCTCACGAGAGCTTTGAAATCCAGGGGCTTTAGCCCTGGGAGAAAAAACAACATGGGATACTTAAGTATTCCATAAATATTCCGAGAACCCATAACCATAGCCATCCTTTTGGTGAATAGGAAAGCAATATTTGTGACTGATTCCTTGAATTAAATCGATTTCAATTTTGATTTCAAGGCTTTGCTAGTAAAGAGGTTATACCAAATCCGGGTTTCCCATCCCCGTTATAATTGGTATGGTGCGTCGCTATGAGATCTCCCAATAGCAACGAGAGTTGTTCGTAGCGACGCACCCTACATTTACTACATTTACGAGATTATAA
>JAAUPI010000069.1 GCA_012035135.1 Microcoleus sp. CSU_2_2 | reverse complement strand
AATCCGGGTTACTTACCCCTTTTATAATCTCGTAAATGTAGTAAATGTAGGGTGCGTCGCTACGAACAACTCTCGTTGCTATTGGGAGATCTCATAGCGACGCACCATACCAATTATAACGGGGATGAGTAACCCGGATTTTGTATAATTGAGTTATCTCTATGAAAATAGTATTTTTTCGCGGCAAGCTGTGCCACCATTTCGGCACGAGATGAAACCTCAAGCTTGCGAAACATTCGCTTCAAAGCTTGCTTGACTGAATTTTCAGTAATCCAAATTTCCCTTCCAATTTCTGCGTTTGTTCTTCCCAAAGCCACCAATTCGGCAATTTGCAATTCACGAGACGTTAATCGATCGCTCTTGAAAGATTGTTGTGGCGATTTTTCTATACCCGTTGGGCAGGTTTCACCAACGGAAACAGTTTGCGATCGCACTGTCGCAGTCCAAACAGATAAGTGCAAACAAATTGCACTCAAATCGGCTAGATTTTGCGTATCAAAGCCAAACATTGACTGTTCGCGAGTGCAGCCTACTGCGCCCACTAATTGACCACGATTTACGATCGGTCCCGCCATCACGTGCCAATGATCGGGGCGGGGACAAATCATTGTCCAAACTTTGGGTGATGTTGTTACCAATGCTTCATGCACGGGAGAATGACGTTCCACTAAATAACGTGCGACAGGATTGTGTTCGATCGATAGCGCCACTTTAAATGCTTTCTGAACCTTACTATCTAGCAAAGGCAGTCGATCGAAGAAAAAGATTCCGCATCGCTTGGCTGCAAAATACTCCCCGATTCCGGGCACGATTTGCGATCGCAGATCGTCTTCATCCTTCACCTGGTCGATCGCTTCAAATAAAAGTTGCAAGAAAGTCGTCATAGTGTCAAAAAGAGTACCCGATCGAGGTCTAGAAGCATTCAGGTACTCAGCTTATATTACCCTTATAGTCTCAAAAAAAACTTGACATGACAATAAGTTCCGAAATCGATCGCACTCACACTCCCACTCCCACACATTGGATACAGATCGGTTTTTATGCAACTTCAATCGTCTTTAACCTCTGCTTGATCGCTCAGTTATTAACAGTTGGAGTTGCCTACTTGGATTTACGTTGCTCTATGTTTCTTCCAGCCTTGTACATCACCTATCGTGCACTTTATCGTCCAGCAACAATCAAAACAATCAAATTTAAGAGGTAAAAATGACACAAGATGCAATCTTCAGTCCCTTTTTTGCAACAGTGTTTCTAACACTTGTAGTCTGGGTGTATATGTACATCCGCCGGATTAGTTTTATCACCAGTAAAAAGCTCGGTCAAAAGGATTTTGCTGTACCGGGCGCACTGGCACAAATTTCGCCACCAAGCGTATCCAATCCATCGGATAACCTCAAGAACTTGTTCGAGATTCCGATAATTTTTTATGCGCTTGTCCTGTATCTGTTCATCACAAAGCAGGTGGATGCAGTGTATGTAAACGCCGCCTGGGTATTCGTTGTGTTTCGCGCATTGCATAGCGCTGTTCATTGCACGTTCAATCTCATCATCCTGCGGTTTTACCTCTACCTATTTTCCACGCTTGCGGTGTGGTTCATCGCGATTCGCGCAGCCATTATCCACTTCGGCACGTAGCTACGCTATTACCAGTGGGTCGATCGCTCTTTTAGTTTCTAGCCTTATTGTTCTACCAAGAGTGCGGTCTTCAAAAAGGGCGATCGAACCGAGCAAGCTGTTCGCTTACATCTCATAGCTAAAGCTGATGAGTTTTCCGCTTTCCGTCCTTGTTTTATAATTAGTCATTTCTTTTTAATTTAACGCGATCGGGCAAGTGTACCGTAAAAATAGAACCGCAACCTAACTGACTTTCAACTTGAATATCGCCACCCATCATCAGGCAAAAGTGACGGCTAATAGTCAATCCCAAACCCGTGCCGCCGTACTGGCGCGTAGTCGAGGCATCGCCCTGCATGAAAGCTTGAAATAAATGCTGCAATTGTTCGGGGGGAATCCCAATACCTGTATCAGCTACGCGGAAAACGATCGAGTCAGAAGATGCTTCTAGTTCTTGATTTTTTAAACTGTCATTTTTCACTCTTTCAATTTTGAGACTAATAGTGCCGCGTTCAGTAAATTTGGCTGCATTGCTCAGTAAGTTGAGTAATATTTGACGAGTTTTCGTAAGGTCAGCATACATCAATCCCAACTCGCTACCACGATCTACCTCAAATTGATTAAATTTATTTTTTACTAAGGGTTCGATAGTAACAACTACCTCCTCAATTAAATTAGCCACGTTGAAATTTTCTAAATAAAGTTCCATGCGCCCCGCTTCAATCTTAGAAATATCCAGAATGTCGCTAATTAAAGATAGCAAGTGTTTCCCGGCAGTTTGAATTTTGTGCAAATCGGGGATAATATCTTCGCAGCCTAAATCTTCAGCATCTTCTTTCAGCAGATCGCTATAACCGATAATTGCATTGAGGGGAGTGCGCAATTCGTGGCTCATATTGGCTAAAAATGCACTTTTTGCTTGATTGGCAGCTTGAGCAGATTGAGCAACTTTTTGAAATTCTTCTGCTAATTTACGCTGGGTAATATCTTCGGCGATGCCGACGATGCGGTAAATTTCTCCTGTTTCGCTGCGTACTGGAAAAGCCCGATCGCGCACCCAACAAATCGATCCATCCGTTGGCGTAGCCCCCGTAGGGGATCGCACTACTCGATACTCCTCATCATAATCGCCCCGCACCTGTTTCTCAAAAGCAGCCTTGACGCGATCGCGATCGTCCGAGTGAATCGCCTCCCAAAAAGCTTCCGGTTCTGAGTACAAACTCTGGCAGCTCAAATTCCATATTTTCTCGCAAGCAGGACTCACATAAACTATCTGATTGCGCTCCGGTTCTCTAATCCAAAATACCTCGTGAATATTTTCTGCCAACTGACGAAACCGCTCTTCGCTAGCCTGCAACTGCGCCACAGCACTATGAAACTCCGTCACATCTTGAACCAGCGATGCCACCCCGATGATACAGCCATCAGCATCGACCAAAGTCGTATTGTACCACTCGCAAAGAATAATTTTGCCATCTTTTCTGATGTTTTCATTAATGCTATTAATTCCTCCTTGATTAGTTAACAAAGTTATAGATAGTTCCCTGACATACTCCTTAGCACTTTCAGGAACTATGAGATCGACTCCGTGGCGTCCCAAAGCTTCCAAGCGGTTATATCCAAAAATTCTTTCCGCTGACAGATTCCAATCCGCTACTTCAAAATTGAGATTCCATTCAATCACCCCTAAAGGAGTTTGATAGAGATGGAGAGCAAGTTTTTCCTGCGATTTTTTGAGAGAGCTAATTAATTGATTTTTGTCAGCGATCGCAGCTTCTATCCGATCTTCGAGAGTAGTAAATGACTCTTCCAACTGACAAGCCATCCGATTAAAAGAGCGGGCTAAAACACCCACCTCATCCTCCCGTTCTACAGAGGCCATCAACCGCGTATCTGTTACGATCCCGTCCCATTCTCCCCGTGACAAAGCCTCCGCAGCCTTGCTCAGACGCTGAATTGGTTCTACAATCCACCTCGAAGTCTGGTAGCCAAGTAAGGTCGCCAGTACCAAAGCGCCCAAACACAGCAACACTGTGTAGCGAGTGTTGCTGTTAATACTTTCCATAAAATCTGATTCAGGAACCACGACGACAATTAGCCAATCCAGGCCTCTACCGTCTGAGAGTGGCGTTACTTGTAAAAATTGCCGTTCGCCGTCGATCGTAAAATCTAGCTGGTAAGTGCTGTCAATCTTGCTCAAATCCCCGAATTGTTTTGTCAGATAGCGAGCAGTCGATCGAATTAAAGCATTTTTACTATTCGTTGCTGCCAGTCTTTTTTGAACGCCTTTGCTAACAACAAATGGCGGTTCTGGAGTGGAATTTGCCACCAATTTTCCTGACCTTTCTATAATAAAAGTTTCCCCATATTTTCCAATCTTTAGACTATCTAAGAATTGATTGATTTGGGAAAGTATCAGGTCACAACCGATTACTCCAATTAGTTTATTGCGATTGTCATAAATCGGTGTAGCCGCCGTAATTGCGAGTTTTGGTACGTCAAAATAAGTATAAATTTCACTCCACGTCGGTTTGCCTGCCCGCACCGGGGCTGTGTACCAAGGCCGGATGCGGGGGTCATATTTGTTGGGACTAATTTTTAATAGCTTGCTTGGTTCCCCCAATTCCGACGTTCCGTAGGTGTGATATTTATAGCCAGTAGATTTGCCAGAAAGCTGAACTTGCAATTTATCGTTATCAAGGCGTTCAACTCCGACAAAATCTTTTTGTTCGGAACCGAATTCAATGTAGCTAATGGTATTAAATGTTTTAATTTGTTTGGCAAAATAGCGTCGCAAACTAGTGGAATCCTTCACGTTCAAAATGCCGAGACGGATGGCGTGTAGATTGAGCTGATTTAGCTGGTGTGGCGTTTCGATATAAGTATGAAGATGTTGCTGTATTCGCGATGTGACTTTGGCCCGCAGTTGTGTAGCAACATCATTGACAGCTATGCGCCCGTTCCGCAGCGACAGCCACCCTGTTAGCCCTACGGCAGCGAAAGTTTGGAGGGCAAAGGGCACCACAAGGATGATGCGAATTGGCACTTTGCCCGATACTTTTAAAATCTGGCCGGTCAGAGATCTGATTGGCATGATGAAGGAAAACTAATATTAATCCACAACATTGCAGTAAGGTACAGCCTGATTCAGCAGATTTTGCAATTGAGACAGTTTTCTGTGGCAATTTTTTGTTGAAAATTCGCAATTTGCTGCTGACAATTGAATTTTCAAAGACCGCCACAGCCATCTTAGCGCGATCGAGGGCTTTTAGAACAGGGGCGATCGAGCTTTTACACTGGTTTTCTCATTAGTTAGGACTTACGCAAAAACAACGTATTTCTGTCATTACGAGGGAAATGAGTATAGTCATTAGTGCGATCGCTCTGACAAAATCTTTCACTAAATTAGTTGGAATTGCTCATTACTATCTGTATCACCCGATCGCGCCCCCGGTTTTTGCACAGTAGAGTGCCCCGTCAGCAGCCGCAATCAACTGCTCCGGAGCCGATTGCCACATCGGTATCGCGGTAGCCACTCCCACACTCATCGTGACGCAACTATTGACAGAGGAACTGCTGTGAGGAATTTGTAAACTCAAAACCTGGGCCCGCAGCTTTTGGGCTACACAAAGTGCGCCGTCTGCATCGGTGTAGGGCAAAATTACTGCAAATTCTTCTCCCCCGTAACGAGCTACTAAATCTGCAGGCCGCTCGATCGCTCCGCGAATTGCAGTGGCCACTTGTTTGAGACAATCATCGCCGGCGAGATGTCCCCAGGTATCGTTGTAGCGCTTGAAAAAATCCACATCGCACATAATTAGCGACAAAGGAGCTTGCTGTCTTGCCAACCTGCGCCACTCTTGAACCAGGTACTCGTCAAAGCGGCGGCGGTTTGCTACCTGAGTTAACCCGTCTACTGTAGCCAGCCGGTGCAACTCCTGATTAGCTTCTTTTAGCTGTTCGTAAAGTTGCGATTGCTCGATCGCAATTCCGGCTTGAGTTGCCAGCGCACTCAGCCAGTCAACTTCCCATTGCTGCCACTGCCGGGGTTTTGCACAGTGGTGAGCAACCAGGAGTCCCCAAAATGCTTTTGTTTGAGCCGATCGGGTTTGCGTTATCTGTTCGTTGTTGCGACGCGAATGCAAGTGTTCCGAGTCAAGAACCGGTACTACAAGTTTGGACTTGACGCCCATTTGTTCGAGAAAATCGTTGAAGCAGTCGTTGACTCGATTGCTCGCTGCTTCAGGAATAATCAGATCGACTTGATCGCACTCAGGCGGATCGAATTCCCCAGGAAAACAATCGGGAAGAATTTGTCCTAAAAGCGGTGGCCACTCCGAAGCCACTGCTTCCGTCATTACCTTGCTCGTGCCACCGGCACCCAGACAAAAAATCAAAACTCTGTCGCAATTGAGAAACTGCTGTACTTCTGCAACAGTGGTATTGAGGATTTCTGAAAGGTCGAGAGATTGGCGGATGCGTTGGGCGATCGCCCCATCAGCCTCTCTCGTTCAGTTTGCAGCCTCAAAGCCTCTTCTACTCGTCGCCGTTCTTCTTCAACACCGATCGCCCCAGCGATGATTCCCATCACTCTCCGCTCGTCTTCGCTGGGAATAAAATCCGATCCGTAGCCGACGCACAGCGCCCCGACACTAATATTTTGGCATTTCACGGGCTGAGCGAGATAAGTTTGCAGTCGATCGTCCCGGACATTTCGATCTGTCTGAACATCGGAGGTATCCGGCATTTTTCGCACCACCAACAATTCATCTGTCCCAGCTTTAATTGCCTTGTAGCAAATTTCGCCTGCTTCGCACTCAGCAAGATTCCCGTCGCCTGGGGTGTACCACTCTCCGAGAGAACACAGCATTTCCCCTTGCACGCGGTTGTAGATAGCGCAGTTAGCGCCCAAAAGTTCTCCGCACATAGCAGTCAAGCGGTTGATATTTTCACTTGGATCGCTGCTGAATTCTAAAAAGCACTCGTTGATTTTTGCTAGCCGTTCTTCTGCTTTTTTGCGAGCGCTAATATCGAGGAGGGTACCGATAATTCCCTGAAATTTCCCATTGGCATCTTGCAAAGGCGAACTATTTCCGATCGCCCAAGAGATTTTGCCATCGGCCGCCACAAACCTAAATTCTACCGGGCGCATAGTTGTTTGAGCAGGAAGTATCTCCCCATCTGCGGAGACATTTTCAGCTTGAGCCGATAGCGCCAGGGTTTGACTATGGTTTTGCCGCAGCGTTCGCAAACGTTCCCAGTCTTCGGGAAGCAAAGCTTCCCTCCACCCGTTATCTGTAACTTGTTCGCGAGTTATGCCCGCAATTTCGCACCACCGCTGGTTGACAAAAGTTATATCTCCCTGAGTATTCGTCTGAAAAATTCCGACTGGGGCGTGAGTTGTCAGAGTGCGGTATAGTTCCTCGCGCTCGCGTAGCCTGTTGTAGGCTCTCTCTAAGTTTGCCTCTACTTGCTTGCGAACGCTGATATCTTCAACCACCGCTAGGGTATACTGCGGATTGCCTTCAGAGCTGCGCACTAGCGAAACGCTCAAATTTACCCAAACGGCGATGCCGTCTTTGCGGATGTAACGTTTTTCGATCGAATAATTAGGGATTTCGCCTGCCATTAGCAATCGCGCGTAAGCCAAATCTGTTGGCAAATCGTCGGGATGCGTAATTTCAAAGTAGGTTTTCGTCAGTAATTCAACGTGGTTGTACCCGACTATCTCGCAAAACTTTTGATTGACTCGAAAAAAGCGTCCGTTCAGTATCGAAGTTACCATGCCCACAGCAGCTTGCTCAAAAGTAGCCCGAAATCTTTCTTCACTTGCTCGCAGTGCTGCTTCTGCTTGTTTGCGTTCGATAATATCTTGACCGATCGCAATCCGAGTGCCATCTGAGAGTCGAATGCTTGCCCAGGAAATATCTACGGTATAACCCGATCGCACCTTGGTTTGAAAGTCGTACCATTTGCCGTCCGAGCGAGAGATCGTCTCTATAACTGTTTCGCGGTAAGCTGGCTCCGGGTAGCATTCAGCTAACAGGTCTATTTCAATAGCTTCGGAACTAGACCAACCTAATACTCGCTCCCATTCTCGGTTAACCGATTGTAGCTCCCCAACGGCGTTATAAAAAGCTAACATGACCGGCATATAGTCAAAAATTGTTTGCAAAAATTCTTTCTGCTGTTGCTGTACCGATTCAGCTCGCTGGCGATCGGTAACGTCACGGGCGATCGTCAGTACGGACGCAACTGAATCGTCTTTGGCAAACTGTGGCAGCAAACAGGCTTGATAGGATTTTAACCCGCCTTGTGTTTGCCAATCTAGTTGCGTTACCTGTTGCGTTCCTGTAGTAAATGCTGTTTGAATTGCTTGATGCCAAATAGCCTCTGTTTCTGCTGGCATTTCCCACTTTTCTTGGGCGGAGTCAAATACTGTTTTTGGTAGCAGGTTTGGTGCTGTTTTTATTACGGAATTCGTGTATACTTGTCGCAAATCTTTGTCAAATTTTGCGATTATATCCGGTGTATTTTCTAATAAAATTCTCAATTCTTGTTCGAGATTGTATATGGTTGATTCGTTATTTTTGCAAGACCCGATATCTGCGATCGCGATCGCAGCACCTCCGCATTCTAGAGGGATTGGAGCTGCTGTCAACCTCGTCCAAATCGTCTCACCTTTTGCATTGACAATTCGCACTTCTCGGTTTTCAACAGTTGCATTTTCAGCAAATACTGGAGCGATGGAGTTCTCAGAAGCTGGTATATAATCACCTCTATCTGTCAGCATTTTCCAGTCTAAAATATTACTTAGCGATGGATTTATGGGATGGTTTGATATGCCTAAAATAACTTCAGCAGCGGCATTGGTTTCCCGAATATTTCCTACTTCATCAGTTATCAAAATGCCCGCAGGACAAATTTGCAATACAGTTTTATATTTTGCTTGAATTTCTGTTAAGACTTGTGCGGTGCGCTGGCGTTCGGTGAGATCGCGCACCACCTCAGCAAAACCGCTAAGTTGTCCGGTGCTGTCGTGCAAAGGTGCGATCGCAGCATTTGCCCAAAACTCCGACCCGTCAGCGCGAATCCTTTTGCTTTCTACTTCATAAAATTCGAGATGTTGTGCCTGCTGCAATTGGTTTGAAGGTTGACCGAGTTCAACCAATTCCCTCGGAAACAAGCAGGAGAAATGCTGGCCGACTATTTCTGGTTCTTGAAACCCGTAAATATTTTGCGCTCCCACATTCCAGGTAACAACGCAACCACTAACATCTAACAGGTAAACTGCGCTGTCTTTGACTGCCCTCCCCAGCAGGTTCAACAACTGTCGATCGCTCTGTTCTAACTGTTTGCTTTTCATAATTTCTCGTCCTACAGACTGAAATTCAAGTGACATCTCCTACACCAACCTGAGGTTACAAGTACCCGACGTTTGCAAGTTCCGCCGGATGCTCTCGACTCCAAGACAGCAAGTGGCACTCTAAGATTGTTCTCAATTCTACTTCTGACCTTAGCGTGAACTACTCTACCTAACCTATTGGCTAAGTCCTTACTGCTGACTCCTGTCTCTAG
Organism: Microcoleus sp. CSU_2_2; assembly: GCA_012035135.1. Taxonomy (GTDB): domain Bacteria; phylum Cyanobacteriota; class Cyanobacteriia; order Cyanobacteriales; family Microcoleaceae; genus Microcoleus. The sequence goes on along the minus strand of JAAUPI010000069.1, from coordinate 14,034 downwards.
TAACATAACAGGGAATTGAGAAATCGAGAAATATCGTTGCTGGGATCTAAACACGCCGATCACTATTCATCCCTAAATAAAACGCAGATATTTTTGTAGTGTTTATAGTTAGGGACGAAGGCGACATTTGGTTAAATTGGCCACTCAAGTAACCTGAGTAAGGCTGAAAAATAAATCAGCAACACCGCAGCAGATAATCCGGCCACAGCCCGATGTTGCCCCCCAAAAGCGATCGCGACCGCAGAAAAAGGTTGTTTGTTTCCGTCCCAGCCCCCTCTGTATCATCTCTCCCAAACACTCTTTCTCCGAGAGCAAGCACCATCGGAGACAAGCAAGTTATAATTTGTTACGGAAGCACACAAATTTATACAGTTAGGCTTACCGCCTCCCATTATGCGATAGCGGGTTGCGAGGTTTGAAGTGGTAACTCTCCCACTGAAAGTGCATTACAAAGGCACACCGAATCCAGTAGCCCCCGTGTAATGGTAAGAAAGATTCACGGCGGTTAAAACCGCTCGCGTCGCTTCCCTAGGAAGGACTAAAGTCTCCCTCGTTTCCCACTTACCGGATTTTTTTATGAGTAAACCCCCAGTTCATGCCTTTTTTATAGGTAGAGCACTTGCAGAAGCACTATACGAGCAATTGGAGAGCACAGCGACCAACGCTCTCTCAGAACTCGGCAAATTTGACGCCGAACAAAGAGAGCGACTGCGACAGTTCACCGATAGAGTCGTGGAACGAGCCAATCGAGAAGCAGATTCGGCAATACAGGCCCGAACTGGGACTGCAAGTACCATTCAAGACACTCAGCCCGCAGACTTGCAAGCGACCATTGACGAGCTGCGTGCCGAAGTTGCCCTGGTTCGATCGCAATTGCAGCGCTACCGCAGCACTTTAACCTAACCAGCCCCGAACAAATATTCACCAAACGAGCGCATAGCTTTGCGCTCATACTGGCAATCAAAGCATCGACATAAAATAAGCAATTTAGGAACCCAAGTGTCTGCTCTCCTTGATGACTCTGTTAATCGCCAGCGATACGCCGAGCTTACTGGCGACGCCCAGCGGCCAAAAACCGTCGGCAAATCCTATGGAAGTAAAGCTTATCGCTGGAATCGCGAAAAATACTCCCGCCAGCGGCGATTCTTCGACATTTGGGCCTTTGTATTGCTCTGGCTGGCTTCCCTCTGGTTCGACAGCAAAGATTGGAGCTACTGGAAAGGTGTTACTGAAGAAAAGAAAGTTGCCAGACGGCGCTTTCAGGCGATCTGGGTTCGAGAAACTCTACTGGATTTGGGCCCGACTTTTATTAAGGTAGGGCAATTATTTTCGACTCGTGCAGACTTGTTCCCGGCAGAGTTTGTTGAGGAACTGTCTAAGCTGCAAGATAAAGTGCCTGCTTTCAGCTACGACCAATTAGAGGCAATTGTCAAGCAGGATTTGGGCAAAACGGTTCACGAACTCTACCGCAGCTTTGACCCGGTGCCACTGGCCGCTGCCAGTTTGGGTCAGGTACACAAGGCTCAACTGCACTCAGGGCAGGAAGTCGTGGTTAAGGTGCAGCGCCCAGGACTTCGGAAGCTGTTCGAGATCGATTTGCAAATTCTCAAAGGTATCGCCCGCTACTTTCAAAACCATCCGAAGTGGGGCCGCGGCCGAGATTGGCTGGGGATTTATGAAGAGTGCTGTCGCATTCTCTGGCTGGAAATTGATTATCTCAATGAAGGCAAGAATGCGGATACTTTTCGTCGCAATTTTAGCAACTGCGACTGGGTGCGGGTGCCGCGGGTTTATTGGCGATATACGGCTCCGCGAGTGCTGACTTTGGAATACCTGCCGGGGATTAAAATCAGCCACTATGAGGCTTTGGAGGCTGCTGGAGTCGATCGCAAGTCGATCGCCCGAAAGGGTGCTGAAGCTTACTTGCAGCAGTTGCTCAACGACGGCTTTTTCCACGCCGATCCCCACCCTGGCAATATCGCTGTCAGTCCTGAGGGCTCTCTAATTTTCTACGATTTCGGCATGATGGGACAAATCCAGTCCAACGTCCGGGAAGGATTGATGGAGACGCTCTACGGCATTGCTTCCAAGGACGGGCAGCGGATTATGGATTCTTTGATTAATTTGGGGGCTTTGGTGCCTACGGGTGATATGTCGCCCGTGCGCCGATCGATCCAGTATATGCTGGATAACTTTATGGACAAGCCTTTTGAAAATCAATCGGTGAGTGCCATTACCGACGATCTTTACGATATTGCTTACAACCAACCTTTTCGCTTCCCAGCTACCTTTACTTTTGTAATGCGAGCTTTTTCAACTATTGAAGGGGTGGGCCGGGGTTTAGATCCGCAGTTCAACTTTATGGAGGTGGCACAACCTTTTGCCATGCAGCTTATGACTAATGGAAATGGATCTGATACAACTAGCAGTATTTTTAACGAAATCGGTCGTCAGGCGGCTCAGGTGAGTTCGAGTGCTTTGGGTTTGCCTCGCCGAATTGAAGAGACGATTGAGAAACTCGAACAGGGAGATTTGCGGATTCGTGTCCGTTCAGCAGAAACAGAACGCTTGCTCCGGCGCATTAGTAGCGTTCAAATGGGAACAAATTATACTTTGCTGCTGAGTGCTTTTACTTTGTCGGCGACAATTTTGTTTGTGAGCAATCAAGTATGGGCGGCTGTGGCTGTAGCGCTGCTGGCTGCTGGTACGGGATTTGTTCTGCTACGCTTGCTGAAGCGGATCGATCGTCTCGATAGAATGTCATAGGGGGCTACTAAAATCCTCGGTTTTCGGGTACGGGGGAAGCTTGCCAAAATTTTCAGATGGGATTAGCCTAAGACGATCTACAATCTAAGGTTAAGGTTAAAGAAGTGCAATTTTTCCAAAACTCAAGATCGAACATGGGGAGGAAAATCAATTTTAAGTCCCCCTTCAAGGTCTGAGTTACGGAGATAAAAATTGCCTGAGTTGTATCTACCGTGCAAGTTCGATGAGTCCAATCACCCAATCTATGAAACGCTCCTTCGCAGGTAAGACAGACACAGGGTTAGTTCGCTCCGTAAATCAGGATTCGTACTACATTGACTCGGACGGGCGATTTTTCATAGTGGCCGACGGGATGGGAGGACACGCAGGAGGTCAAGAAGCAAGCCGGATTGCGACTCAGGCGATTCAATCTTATCTGGTCGAACATTGGGAAGGGCCTGAGGATTCTCCGACATTGTTGGAGAAGGCTTTTTTACTTGCCAATCAAGCAATTTTGACCGATCAGCTCAATCATCCTGAGCGCGGTGATATGGGGACTACGGCTGTGGCGCTAGTCTTTAGGGATGATGGACGACCTTGGTGCGCTAATGTTGGGGACTCTCGCTTGTACCGACTGCATGGGGCTCACTTGGAGCAAATTACTGAAGACCAGACGTGGGTGGCTCAGGCTGTGAAAAGAAAAGCTCTGACTGCCGAACAGGCAAGGAATCATCCTTGGCGTCACGTTTTGTCGCAGTGTTTGGGCCGTGATGATTTGCGTGAGATAGATATTTTGCCGGTGGACGTACAGCCTGGGGATCGATTGCTACTGTGCAGTGACGGTTTGACTGAAGAACTTTCCGATCCTTTAATTGCTGCGCCTCTGAAGTCGATTCGTGCTTGTGAGGGGGCTGCCACTGCTTTGATTGAGGCGGCTAAGGATAAAGGAGGACGGGACAATATTACTGTGGTGATTGTTACCCTTGACCTCAAATAATACCGATCGGACACCCATATCCTATTTTAGGGCGGGCGGGATGCCCACCCCACAAGAATTTCATCAAATTTGAATGTAAATTTAGATGCCCCTGGGCTGAATAGCGATCGCAACGGAAAATCTAAAATCTAAAATCTAAAATCGCATGACTCGCGTTATTGGTTTGATTAGTGGCACTTCGGTGGATGGCATTGATGCTGCTTTAGTGGATGTGTTCGGTTCCCAAACAGACTTGAAAGTGGAGTTAGTGGCTGGTCGCACTTTTCCTTATTCGGCGTCTTTGCGATCGCAAATTCTCTCGGTTTGTAGCGGGGAAGCTTTGTCAGTGGCAGAACTGGCGCAACTCGATGACGCGATCGCCCGACAATTTGCCACAGCCGCATTGACAATTCAATCAGAATATGATCATGCAGAATTAATCGGTTCTCACGGTCAAACCGTCTACCACCGACCGACAGGGGAAGGGGAGAGAGGGAGATTTTCTGCTTCCTCCCCGATCGCCGATGCGGAAATGGGCTACAGCTTGCAACTGGGGCGGGGGGCGCTAATTGCGGCATTAACAGGCATTACTACTGTGAGCAACTTTCGATCGGCCGATATTGCCGCCGGAGGTCAAGGAGCTCCATTAGTATCAATTATTGATGCTTGCCTGCTGTCCGTGCCCAACCGCAGCCTCTGCATTCAAAACCTGGGCGGAATTGGCAATTTAACTTATCTGCCTTGCACGGGAAAAGGGGAAACGGGAGACAATTCTCAAGTGTCGAATCTGGGGGATGGCATCTTGGGTTGGGATACAGGGCCAGCAAATTCCCTGTTGGACTTGGCCGTAGAACACTTCTCTGACGGAACTAAAACTTGCGACGAAAATGGAACTTGGGCTGCCCAGGGTAATCCCTGTCAAGCCCTTGTAGAAAAGTGGCTCAAGCAAGAGTTCTTCTGCCAACAACCGCCAAAATCTACTGGGCGAGAGCTATTTGGTGTAGACTATTTTCACACTTGTTTGGTCGAGGCACAAGCCTACAATCTCAGTCCTGCTGACGTGCTGGCTACTCTGACAGAACTGACTGTTGCCTCGATCGTTCATAGTTACCGAACTTTTTTACCGCAGATGCCCGATCGAGTTTTATTGTGCGGAGGCGGCAGCCATAATCTCTACTTAAAACGCAGATTACAAGCCCAATTGCATCCCGTAGAAGTGTTGACTACCTCCGAAGCAGGCTTGAGTGTAGATTTTAAAGAGGCGATCGCTTTCGCTGTTTTAGCCTACTGGCGGGTGCGGGGTATTCCTGGCAATCTGCCTCAAGTTACTGGTGCTGTAGCACCTGTACTTTTAGGAGAAATTAACTCTTGTTGGCACAGTTGGGCATGATACCATAGAGTTTGAGGGACAACGGCTGTGCCTTGTTGCATCAGCATTGTAGCCAGCAGGAAAAGCATAGGAACAGCACTGTGGCTCACACGTTTTTAATGGAATCAGGCCAATGGACGCTAGAAGGAAGTTGGATTGAGCGTAATGGCGTGCCAATTACGGTTAAAGGCAAAACTTTAGTGAGCTGGAACCGAACAGATTGGTTCAGTATGGTAACGAAGCTCGTATTTCCAGGAGGCGATCGCGAAGAGATTATTTTGCAGTACCGAGGACACCTCAATAGCGATGAGAGGCAGTATACTTTTGTGCTCCAGCACAGCGAACTCGGCCGGGTGGAGGGCGAAGGTTGGATCGCTCCTCAGTCGATCGTGCAGCGTTACTGGGTACTGGGAGACGAACGCCAGCGACGGACTGGTTTTGATACCCTCCACCGGGTAGACGAAAACCGCTACTACCAATCTAGCGGGATTATGTCTGGTCATTACTTGACCAGTACCATGGAGGCTACTTTGGAACGTCAACCGGAATAGCTCTTTCCAGAGTTATAGGTTGCAAGTTCTGGGGCTTAAAACAGTAGCCGAAATCTCTAGGTTTACCGAGGATTAGAAGCTCTAATTCTCGGTATTTTTGCTCATAGCGCCGATGTGGCAAAATTAACGTATGATTTGATGACGCTGGATTAATGCGCGTTGTTAAGGCTTTGACGGGCTGTCAGTCTATTTTAGATTTTAGATTTTAGATTTTAGATTTAATTGTTGCGCTCTGCTGCGATTGTCGATTCGGACTATTGCCGAGAATATTCCCCAAATTTAGTGGAATTACCAAAAAAACTAAGTACAAATTTTTCTGCCCGAGCCTGAATTCGTAATAGCTCTCTAAAATTTTTTTACCAAAGAGCTTTAAATTCATCCGCGTATTTGTGTCCACCTGTTGGGTACTTCTACCTTTTATAGCAACCACTCTGACAGCTAGGACTGAACAAACTTATGCGGTCGATTGCTTCTTCCTGTTTCTTTCTGCTTGACGTTCGAGTGACGCCCCATCACCCCCAACTCCTTTCCACCTGAGGAACAGAGTAAGAGACGGAGGTCGCCGACTGCGGCTCTACGTTATTCAACGCCCGGGTTGGGCTCTAGTCCCCAATGGTGTTTGAGAAAATGGCGGTACATGGTTTCCCGTAACATCATTTGTTCGTAGAGCTTGACCAAAAACTCCTGGGCTTGCTCGCGACTCATGTCATTTACTTGTGTTTTGAAGGAACACAGGCTAAATTGTTGCTCCAAAGACAATTCTGCTGGCTGGCTCATAACTTTGGCTCCTTGACGAGTAAAGGTAACTTGAAAGTGCAAACCTGGATTAATCCAGTTGTGTAAGTTGTTTCAGCGATCGCCAGTTGGTTTCAGGATGCTCCGTGCCAATCTCGCTATAGCTGTATATTACAAAAGGTAACAATAATTTGACAAAATTACCATCCTTCCTAAGAAATAACTTAAGTATACAGATGGCGAGCTGCCTCCTAAAGTTCCTTCTGTAGACATATACAAATATATCTACTTGTCAAGAGAAAAAAAGCTCAGTACGAACAAAAATAATAGTAGTATTTTATACCAACTTCTCAAGGCAAAAGGGTTGCTTTCGGCAGTGGGCGGTGGCATTTGTGATTGGTTATTTGTTACCAATAACCTTCCAGGCTCTGCCTCCCATGCCCTATGACGGCACTTCCTCAACTTGGGGGAACCCCAGGACCGGAGTGCCTCCCCTAGGCCCGATGCCCAATTACCACATCTGACTAAAAACTAATTTTGAGGCGCAGCATTCTGCGGTGGAGTGGTGGCTCCCGACGATCGATTGGGAGCGATGGGTGCAGCAGGCGAAACAGGAGGAATACCCAAATTTGTTCCAGAGTTGCTAGGCTGCTGCCCAGGAGCAGGTAGAGGAGATTGAAATTGATTCGGATTGAACTGCTGCTGCTGCCGGGGTGGTACTTGAAACTGAGGCGCTCTAGGGTTCAAGGGAGTTGCCCCTTGAGACGGCAGGGGCTGAACCCGCTCGCCCGTCCCAGGTGCGGCGGGAATCCCAGAATTCGGCAGCGAGGGATTTGGCTGCTGGGATGGAGCCGAACTCGGAAGAGTTGCCAGGGCAACTCGATCGCCCCCTACCTCTCGCAATTTGTCTAAAACCTCAACAACTTTGGCGTATTTAGCATTTTGAGGGGCGTACAACACGGTCAACCCCGCAGGATTTTTGCTTTGGAAACTCTTTAAAACTCGATCGAGCTGTTGATAATTAACAGGCAATTGGTCAATATAAGTTTGACCAAAATCGTCAATGCTGACAATCAGCATCTCTCGCATCTGGGTTTGTCCCGTCTTCGCTTTAGGCAAATCGACATTAATCGCTTGCTGGCGAGTTAATTGTAAAGCAGCCAGCAAAAAAAACGTCAGAATGCAAAAGATCACGTCAATCAATGGCACCAGTTCAATCCGAGTCTCTTCAGGAGAGGTGTCTAGATTAATTTTCATTGGTTCTCAACATTTTAATTGTTAGAAGTTGAATCTTCAGCAGGATCGGGACTTTTCAATTTTGGCTCTCGATTCCGTTGTGGAGATTCTTGAGAATTGACGGAATGCCTGTGCAAGCCATCTGAACCAAAGGAAGAAGTGTTGTATTCTGCGCTCGACGATCGACCTTTAGTATTAGTCGTAGGCCAGTATTGCCTGTAGAGCAATTCCATTTCATTTCCCGCCTTGCGAAATATTTTTGCCTGATTGAACAAAAAAGCTTGAAATATGCGATAAAACACCAAGGTAAAAATTGCTACTACCATCCCCGAAGCTGTGGTAATCAGCGCCTCGCTAATCCCCAAAGTCACCCCAGTAGTGGCCGCAGTACCAATGTCGCCCAGCCGGATGGAACTTAGGGAGTTAATCAAACCCAAAACTGTTCCTAGCAAGCCCAACAAAGGGGCTAGAGCAATTACAGATTCTAATATTTTGTCGCCTCGGCGCATAGAAGCCAACTCTTCATCAGCAGCGGCTTCCAGTGCTAGTCGAAACAATTCTGGTTCGGGGTTGTACAGCCGCAGGGGTGCCGAGAGAAATCGCCCGATCGGCTGTCGGTTGGCTTGTCTAGCAATTTCGTTAGCCGCGCCCCAATCGCTGCGAGCGGCTTCGAGGATACGGTGAACTATCTGCTTTTCCTTGCTCAGGAGGCTTGCCCAAAACCACAAGCGTTCGATAATGGTACTTACAGATAAAATCGAGAGTACCAACAGGGGGTACATGGCGGGGCCACCTTTTTGAAACAGTTCTTGAATATTCACAGTATTTTTACTCCTGCATAACCTGCTAAACTTTGTTTCTGTTGTACTTTTGTTAACAAATTTAAGGCCATTTAATTTTAGCTGTTAAATGTACTGTGCTCCGATGCCGATCGACCGATCTCGATCGACCATTTCCTCAAACCTCTTCTAAGTCGTCTTGACACATCTCTTGCAGCGACTGGTGTTCAAAGCGACGCGAAGAGCGGCGATATTTTTTAGTTTGCAGCTTCGGTTCGTATTGCTGCGTCCCATCGGACTTGGTTTGCTGCTTCAAACTCGCCTCCGCACTACTAGAATTTTGCTCTTGTTGGTGGCGGACGATCGCCTCTTCCAGAAACTGCAAATAATATTGATAGCGCTCCCAATCGCCCCGCACGACACAGTTAGGCTCGTCTCGGTGCGAACAGTCGCTAAACTGGCAGCTAGCTGTAGCTAGCCTCTGGCGGGCTTCTGGGAAATATGTTGCTAACTCGGACGGTTCGCATTCAAGTGCCGGTTGATTGAACCCCGGAGTATCTGCCAACAGCCCGCCGCCGGGAAGTTCAAATAGTTCTACGTGACGAGTCGTATGACGCCCGCGACCGAGTTTCCCGGAAACAGCACTAACTCGCAGATTCAGCGCCGGGATCAGTTGGTTGATCAAGCTAGACTTGCCTACCCCAGAAGGGCCGCAAATTACCGTTATTTTACCTTGCAGGTGACTTTGGAGAGAGAAGGCAGAAGGCAGAAGGCAACCCCCCTGTACCCCCCTTTTCACCCCTGCCCCCAAGGGGGGAAAAGGGGAAGAGTCAGAAGGAAGAAGGGAGCTATCGATTTTGTCTGATAAATTTGGGTTGGTTGCAAAAACTTCATTTTGAGTGTGGGTGGCGGTTTCATTGATACCTGAGCCACTGCGCACGCTAATAAACATGGGTTCGTAGCCCCATCCAGAAAGCCGATCACGCCAATGTTCCAACTGCTGGGGCGTGACTAAATCGCATTTGTTTAGGCACAAACTTACTTCTAAACCCGTAGATTCTGCTTTGACTAAAAACCGAGTTAATGATGTGGGGTCTAAATCAGGTTCAGTGAGGGCAAAAACTAGGAGAATGCGATCGGCATTGGCTACAGGCGGACGGTTGAGTTCTGTTTGGCGGGGAAACACTTGAGAAATAGCACCCCTGCCGTCAGTCCAGTCTGGTTCTTCGACAACCACGCGATCGCCCACCATCACCTGTTGGCCAATTTTTTTCAATCTGGTGCGACGAGTACACAGCAGATTGAGAGGGTTTTCCACATGACTACTGGTTTCGGGATCTAACTTTACTTGGTAAAAGTTAGCCTGAACAGCCACCACAGTACCGACGATCGATGGTGAATCCAAGCTCATCCTGCTGCTTTCTGCTCTGGCCGCTGCACTCGCAGAGCAAAAAAGCCCGAATCATCCTCAGCAGCGACAAGTTGCGTTTGTAGAATCTGGTAGCCTTCCATTTTCAGACTATCCGGCACTTGTTCGATCGGCTCTCCAGCATCCAGCCAAACCTCCAAAACTGAGCCGGGTGGCATTTGCTCGAGGCGCAGCTTAGTACGAATAAAATTGAGCGGGCAGGGCGTACCCCTTAGATCGAGCTGGGCATCCGGGGATTTGGGATTTTCAATTTTGGATGTTGAATTCATAATACTTTTTACAATCTCAAATCCTGAAAGCCTTAGTTTTTCAGACAAGTTGCCTGGGAACTAGAAAACTGAGAATATTGGGTCCAATTGGACACAAAATATGATTTTTTCGGGAAACTTTGAGCGCAATTGCGCTCAAAATATTGCTTATTTCTGAAACAAATTTCCCAAAAATCCTTCCAAGCCACCTTTTCCAGTTCGATCGCCCTTCAGCTTAGCAAGTTGCATCAACAACTCCCGTTCCTCTGTCGTCACCTTAGTGGGAATATCAATAGACACTGCGATCAAATGGTCGCCGCGACTAACTGGATTTCCCAATCGAGGCACCCCTTTTTTCTCCAGAGTCAGAACAGTATTTGGCTGAGTTCCCGTAGGAATCAACAATTCCGTCGGCCCATCTACGGTTTCTACCTCCAAGCGGCAGCCCAAAATTGCTTGCAAGTAACTAATCTTAACTTCCGAGTTAATGTTTATGCCGTCCCGCTTAAATACAGGGTCTTCATTCACAGCCAAGAACACGTACAAGTCCCCCGGTGGGCCACCGAGTTTGCCAGCATCCCCTTCATTGGAAACGCGCAAACGAGTACCGTTGTCAACCCCCGCCGGGATTGTAATTTTCAGCTTTTTCATCACTTCTTTTTGGCCACGGCCACCGCAAGTTTCGCACTTGTCTTCAATCACTTGCCCAGTGCCGTTGCAGGTAGGGCAAACTGAAACTTGAGTAAAGCTGCCAAAAGGAGTGCGAGTAGCGCGACGGACTTGACCGCTGCCGCTGCAAGTCGAGCAGGTTTGGGGTCGGGTTCCCGGTTTTGCCCCTGTGCCGGTGCAAGTTTCGCAAGTTTCTAGATGCTTGATGCGGAGTTCTTTTTCCCCACCAAACACTGCTTCGCGGAAGTCCAGCCGCAAGTCCAGTCGCAGGTCGTCCCCGCGAACAGGCCCGCTGCGCCTGCGACCTTGCTGTTGAGTACCCATCCCTCCTTGAAAACCTTGAAAAAAGCTTTCAAAAATATCGGCAAAGCTGTCGCCGAAGTCTTGAAACCCTGGAGCTCCCGCACCACTCACACCTGCTTCGCCGAAGCGGTCGAAGCGGGCGCGGGTTTCCGGTTCTGAGAGTACCTCATAGGCGCGGTTAATTTCTTTAAACCGATCCTCGGCACCGGGTTCTTTGTTCACATCAGGATGGTACTTGCGAGCTAGGCGGCGGTAGGCACGCTTAATTTCCTCTTTGTCTGAACTGCGAGAAACGCCTAATATTTCATAGTAATCGCCGGCCATAGAGCTGCTTGCCTAGAGGTAATTGACACTCCCCAGCCTGAAGGCATGAGGATTCTTCAGACATTTCAGTCTTAATATCCCTATTGCTAGGGTTCCCAGGCTGACTACGTTTGCACGTTATGTGCGTAGTCATATCTCCTCTGTGAATGTTTTGGGCGTAAACTTTCCCCCAGTCCGGGAGTAGGTTTTTAAATCTTGTCTGATATCGATAGCATACCACACTGAAGTTTGGATATGTTGACCCAAATACCGCAGGGGTTTCTGAGTGCGCACGCCGTGGCAAAAGTCGTCCTAGAAAAAAGGGGGTTATTCACCGAAGAACGAGACGGAAGCCCGTGGCTCCCGACATGGGTCGGAAGTCGGTAGCGGTTTCAACGCTTCGGCTTCGTTCAGTGACCGCTGCCGACCAGATTTTTTTATTGGTTGTTTTGTAGGCATACTTGAATTTTTAATCAAGAATAATATGCTAATATAAACCAAGGAGGAAAGTAGAGCTAAGCTACATAAAGTTCTCGGAACGGAGCATCAAAACATTCATTACAAAGCTTTTTATTCAGATACCGCACAGTAAATATTGACGAGCGTTGCTGAACCTTTCAAGTCCTATTTGGATGGAACAAGAATCAGAAAGATTCGATGGTCGTCAAGTAGCAACAATACTTGGATTGGATCTAAGTGGAGTTGGTAGAGGTGACTTGTCAGCACCTGTAAGACTTAAATTATGGTATACATGAATCCCCGTCTATGAAAGGGCTGGCGAGATGTCAAAAGACACCGGGTTTGTCGTACAGAACGCTTTTTTTGCTGTCGGGTCATTTGACAGTAATCCGCAGGAGATTTTATGACAACTACTAACTACTTGCTTTTGGCATTGAAGCTGTTCTCGGTACTAGGTTGCGGACTGATAGCCGGAGTTTTCTTTGCCTTCTCAACCTTTGGGCTAGATACCTTACCGACTGGACATTCTGGAACCACGTTCGGACAGTAGCAGCGGTTGCAGCAGCGGCATCGTTTACAATTGCGATCGATGGGTAATGAGGGTCTTTGAAACAGATGAATGAGACAGCAGCTAATCAGATCCGTCAGCAGGTAGATGCTGTCTACCGGTCTGAGTCACGTAGCGTTTTAGCCACCCTGATCCGCATACTCGGTGACTTCGATCGCGCCCAAGAGGCGATGCAGGAAGCTTTCGCTGTGGCTGTAGCGCAATGGCATCGTGACGGTATTCCCGCCAACCCGCGATCGTGGCTTGTCTCTACAGGTCGCTTTAAGGCGATCGATACCATCCGCCGTCGTGCTCGCTTTGATGCGCATTTGGCAGAACTCGCTCAGCAACTCGATACAACTGACACCACATTAAAGGATGACGAGGATGTTGAGGACGATCGCCTGCGCTTGATTTTCACCTGCTGTCATCCCGCCCTGTCGCCAGAAGCTCAGGTGGCGTTGACACTGCGGGAAGTTTGCGGACTCACAACCGAAGAAATTGCCAGCGCCTTCCTAATTGCTCCCCCCACTTTGGCACAGCGCATCGTGCGTGCCAAGGCGAAGATCCGCGACGCACGCATTCCTTATCAAGTGCCGTCAAAGACCGATTTGCCCGATCGCTTGGACACCGTACTGCAAACGATCTATCTGGTGTTTAACGAAGGGTACACGGCCTCATCCGGCACGTCGCTGACGCGGGCAGATCTTGCTGCCGAAGCAATCCGTTTGGGGCGACTGGTTGTGGAACTGTTGCCCGATTCTGAGGTAATTGGACTTCTGGCACTGATGCTGCTGCAAGAATCGCGGCGCACGGCACGCACTTCGTCCACAGGCGATCTCATTCTTCTAGAAGACCAAGATCGATCGCTCTGGAATCGATTCCAGATCGCCGAAGGCAGAGCGCTGGTGCAGCAATCCCTAGCATCGCGACAGTTCGGTTCGTATACGCTTCAGGCTGCGATCGCAGTAGTTCACTCTGAGGCTGCGATCGCTGCTGCAACGGACTGGGCACAGATTGTAGCCTTGTACGACGTGCTCCTGCGAGTGGAGTCGTCGCCCGTCGTTGTCTTAAATCGGGCGGTGGCAGTAGCGATGCGCGATGGCCCCTTAGCGGGACTGCCATCGATCGACGAGATTTTGGCGCATGGTGATTTGACCGATTACCACCTGGCACACGCGGCGCGGGCCGATCTGTGTCGGCGGTTGGGAAGAACGGCTGATGCTAGAGCATCTTATCAACAGGCCCTTGCCCTTGTGAGGCAGGAACCAGAGCGTCGTTTTCTTGAAAAACGCCTTCGCGAGTTAGGGTGAAAAAATTTTTGCTCCGCTGTCGATTTGCAGCTTCGCCGAACGATTACTAATTGAAAGCGACAATTTCAGATCACTCATGAAATACATCTTGCTGATTTACAGTGACGAAAATGCCTGGACTGAAAGCGAGCGGAAGCAATGCTACGCAGAGTCTTTGCAGTTAACTCAACAACTGCACGCGAACGGTCAATATTTGGGGTCTTCGCCACTACACTCGATCGCCACAGCAACGAGTGTGCGAGTGCGTGACGGAAAAAGACTTGTGACGGATGGGCCGTTTGCCGAAACGCACGAACAACTCGGCGGCTACTTTCTGATCGATGCCAAGGATCTTGATGAAGCGATCGCGATCGCCGCACGCATACCCAGCGC
>JAAUPI010000339.1 GCA_012035135.1 Microcoleus sp. CSU_2_2 | reverse complement strand
CCCATTCCCCATTCCCCCATTCCCCCATTCCCCCATTACCAATTCTTCAATCTAAAATCTAAAATCTAAAATTTAAAATCCAATGAGCTATTGCTTAAACCCAACTTGTCAGAATGCGCTAAACCCAGGTGATGCAGAGTTTTGCCAAAGTTGCGGCTCAAAATTGTTGTTGACTTTTGACGAAAACTCACCATCACCATCTCGCTACCGCACCATAAAGCCGATCGGACAAGGTGGTTTTGGCAGAACATTCCTAGCAGTAGATGAAAGCAAACCCCGGATTTTTTCCCAGTGCGTAATCAAGCAATTTTTACCGCAAAATACCGCAGCCGAAAAAGCAGCCCAACTATTTCACCAAGAAGCAGCCCAGCTAGAAACCTTGGGTAAACATCTCCAAATTCCAGAATTATTGGCACATTTTGAACAAGACGGCAGACAATATTTAGTACAAGAATTTATCGACGGCAAGAACCTAGCCCAAGAATTAGAACAAAAAGGAGCATTCACCGAAACCCAAATTCGGCAACTTCTCAATGATTTATTGCCAGTGCTTCACTTCGTACACAAATCAAAAGTCATTCACCGCGACATCAAACCAGAAAATATCATTCGCCGCCGATTATCTGCAACCCCTTTACCAGCGTTAGAAAATTCCTTTCAACCTTCTCATTTTCAAAAAAATATTGTTCTAGTAGATTTTGGTGCTGCTAAAAAAGTAACAACAAATGGCTTGCAGCGAACTGGTACAATCATTGGTAGTGCTGCTTATATCGCCCCCGAACAATTGATGGGTAAAGCAGTTTTTGCCAGTGATATCTACAGTTTGGGCGTTACTTGCATTCACTTGCTGACTCAAATTCCTCCGTTCGATTTGTTCGACAGCACAGAGGATTCTTGGGCTTGGCGAAGTTATTTGAAAACTGCTGTTAGCGACGATTTTGGTCGCATTCTTGATACCATGCTCCAAAGTGCCACCAATCGGCGCTACAGTGCAGCATCAGCAGTCATCCGGCAGTTGAACCCAAAACCAGTATATTTAGAGGCGCAGCCTGTGCTAGACGCGCCGGAAACACCCGCAGCACCGAAGCCTGCACTGGCGGCTGCACCGCTGTTTACTCAGGAACAGCAAGCCGAAATTCAGCAAGCTTTGCAAGATGCGATCGCCCCGTATAATGTTACCATCCAGGTCAATCAAGCCAAGCAAAAGCTCAATATCGTCATCAACAGAACCGCAGACAATCCCGTATACTATCCGCATCTATCTCAAATAATTTCTACCAGACTTACCGATTTGCAGTTAAACAAAATCATAGCGGTTAAACTGTTGGGAAGAGTCAACAATTCCCGCGTCCCGGAGTGGAAGGAAGTATTGCAAATCGATCCCAAGATTCAGTTCAGAAATAAACTTGTTCGGCTGCACCACAATCAATTACTCAAGAAAATTGCACCATTGACTACCACGGATTTTTGGTTGCCTAAATTGAGAACTAGAGATTTTTGGATAGATTCATTAATGTTTGCCTTGGTTTGGTTTATCTTTGGATCTCAGATAGTCATTTTTAATTCTTGGTTCGCACTGATAATTGCCTCGGCTTTTATGGTGGTCAAATATCAAGTTTCCCAAAACAAAGAATTTGCGAATAACAATTTATTTGCCAGTTTAGTAGTATTGTTTCTGATAGCAGGTGGCATGGGCAATTCGAGAATTTTAAATACAGGAATATTTGGCATTCTTTTGGGTTGCTTAGTTGTAGCTTTGCCTCTGTTTTTTGTCAAGGAAAATTATCAATAAGAAGAAGGAAGTTCGGCAACGGATTCTGTAACGGATGTAATGGATGTAACGGATATAACGGATGTAACGCACGCAGGTTTGTCAGAAGGAAGAAGACCCTCCCATTGGGAAGGAAGAATGCTTATATAGCAAGCTTTTTAGCGATCTAGATCTTAAGTTTAATTAAATGGACTGACTTAATGAATGACAATTCCCAAGAGATGACATCAGTGAAAAGCTACGGCTTGGCCCTGCACACTGCCAGCCCAGAATTGGGTTTAGCCATTAGCAATTTTGCAGGTGATTCTCGCTGCCAAACTTGGAATTTGGGGCGAGATTTGGCAACTGATTTGCACCAGCATTTGGTAGAGTTTCTTCAGCCGCAAACTTGGGCGGATTTGGCTTTTATTGCTGTTGCGAAAGGGCCTGGAGGTTTCACGGGGACTCGCATGGGTGTGGTGACTGCTAGGACTTTGGCTCAACAGTTGGAGATTCCGGTGTTTGCAATTTCAACTTTGGCGGCTGTTGCTTGGGCGGTATCCCCCCCATCCCCCCTTAGCAAGGGGCTTGTGAGAGAGGAAACCCCCCTTGCTAAGGGGGCAGGGCGATTTCATTCTCGAAAAAATGAGGGTTTTGTAGGGGCTGTAGGGGCGGTGCCCCCCGTGCCCGCCCCCCCCACCGACCATTTATAGTCATGGAAGGGATTGGGGCAGCCACGGGGGGCTGCCCCTACAAGAGGATTGGGGCAGCCACGGGGGGCTGCCCCTACCAGAGAATGAAACAGCCCTTGCTAAGGGGGGGGTTTTGCATATGGCGCTGCAAATGCGTGCGCAGCGAGGTCAATTGTTTGGGGCTGTCTATTCAGTTAACCAGGATTCTGGCTTAAATGAGTTATTTCCTGATACGGTAATGACGCCTGAAGCTTGGGAAGAAAAGTTAAAAAATTGGCAAAATTCATACCAGTTAATTGAAGTTGAAAGCGAGTTGGGTTGGTCGGTTTCTAGTGTGTTAGAATTGGCTTATTTGGAATGGCAACTGGGAAGTCGTCCTGATTGGTCGGAAGCTTTACCTTATTACGGTCAACATCCAGTTCAGGAAAAATGAAAAATGGCAATTGGGAAAGCAAACAAAAAAACAAATTTCAATTACCTGTAGGGGCGAAGCATTCGGGTGACTATAAAATAGAAAAAACTAGAATTTATCTGCCCGAATGCTTCGCCCAATCCCTGCGAATAAAAGCCGATCGCAGTGGATTTCATATAAATTATATGAACAGTTGTGCAAGATATTAAATCGATCTTTCATTGTTTATTTAAGGGCGATACAAAGTTCGAGGCAAAATGTTAATGTCAGCGGATCTGGGTGTTCGGTGCGCAATTGGTCGATTTCATCAGGATTGCAGCCGCGAGATTCCATAAAAGCGAGCATCCAGCTAGTTATTGCGTCGATATCAATGTATTTTGCTCCGAGACATTCGGGGCAAGTTTCTCCGCCGAGAATACCTGTGCCGCCGCACTCTGGGCAATCCCAGTGGGTGTTTACAGACTCGGTGAGATTTGGGATGTTACTCATTTTAGGAAAAAGTTCGATCGCACTACTTGCTCAGTTTACCAACTCAGGAAAAATGTCGATCGCCCTCACTTCTTCCTACCTTTACACCAAGCGGGCTAAAGAGTACGATAGAAGCAAATACAAAAGGGGTAGTTATGTTCGATCGCGCTCAATGGATTTTAGCTGGAATGTCACTGGCACTTTCACTTCACTTAAATCAGCCAGCAGCAGCGATGCCCGTTGGTAAAGTCGAACAAACCGCACAAACTAACAGTATTGACGCTGCCCAAAAATTATATGAAGAAGCAGATAAACTCTACCAGCAAGGAACGGTAGAAGCTAAAAAAAGTGCGATCGTCAAATATGAAGAAGCATTAAAGTTGTTTCGGGAAGCGGGCGATCGTCGCAGGGAAGCTGTCACCCTCAACAACATCGGCTCTGTCTACTCAGTTTTGGGAGAACAACAGAAAGCGCTAGAGTATTACAACCAATCCCTGCCCTGTTCGGGAAGCGG
>JAAUPI010000068.1 GCA_012035135.1 Microcoleus sp. CSU_2_2 | reverse complement strand
AACAAAGGTGATGCCACCAGCAATGTCACTGACCCTTCTAACAACTCTCCAGCGGCTCTACGATCTAGCAATCTGCGTCGAAGCGTATCCAAAGCAGTCTGTTCATAATCGCTCGGACTTGGCAATTCAACTTGCCACTCAGTAAAAAAAGCCTCATCCTCAGTCCGGCTCAAATTTAACCTTGATTCAGCCTCCTCTTGGCTTTTAATAGCATCTGTAACTGCAATAACCTTTGCCATTAATTCACCTTTGATTCAAACAGTTAATTTTCAACAGCGATTAGCTTTAATCTAAAATAAAAACTTAATTATATCCCTTTTTTATTAATTAGTAGTTTCTGTCTATGCTAGACTAAGCTAGGGCTACTGATTTTTATTCGGAGCATTACGCCCATGAGTGTGCAAGTTTCAGAACCAATAACAATTGTTAAAGAAGAACGCTTTACCTTACCAGGTTATTATACTTGGGAGCAATTTGAGGCGCTAGAAAGCTTAATAAAAGATGCGCCCGGGTTGCGAATAACTTATTTAGATGGGTGTGTGGAGTTTATGACAACTGGTGAACCGCATGAAATTTTCAAAAAAATGCTAGCTATTTTGCTAGAAGCTTACTTTTTTGAAAAAGGTATTAAGTTTCTTCCAGTTGGCAATGCAACTCGCAGTGACAAGACTCAATCTGTGTCATTTGAACCAGATGAGTCTTACTATTTAGGTGATAAGAAAGAACATCCAGATTTGGCAATTGAAGTCACTATTACCAGCGGCGGCCTAGATAAACTAGAAAAATACAAGCGTTTGAAAATCGCTGAAGTCTGGTTTTGGGAAAATAATCAGCTTCTGCTTTATCGACTGCATGAAAATAATTATGACCAAATTTCCCGCAGTGAATTTTTGCCGGATTTAGATATTGCTTTGCTAGTTCGTTGTGTGCAAATGTCTGATATTTTGGCAGCAAGGACTGAGTTGATCGAGAGTATTCGCCAGCAGTAACTGTTTTGGACGCAATATCACCACAGACGGGGGCAACCACGGGGGATTGCCCCTACAAAACGCGCTTTTGTAGAGGCTTTATGTCTAGGATTGTTCTATCGGAATTTCCGCTCTTGGGGAACTCTCGATAGCTGGATTATTTGTTTTTCTTCATTATGTCTTCAATTTTTTCGCTAAACTTTTCAGCTTCAGAAAGCGTTGACCTTCGTTGCATTTCAGCTTCATACATCTCACGCGCTTGTTGCATCAGAAATTCATCATTAGCTTTCGGAAATTCCAGTTTGAGTGTTTGAGCAATTTTGCGAAACAAATCAGTATTCATAAATTACATCCTCAACTGTTACTTACTTAATATTAACCTGAGTTCGATATAAGTTGCAATTCACTTTTCCCAGCAAGGGAATTAAAACTCTATTCTCGCTATCATAATAGAATATACTAAGGGCAAGAAAAAGCCGTCCTAAAAGGACTGGGTTTTCAATCCAATTTCTGATAAACTCCCACAAATAAAAACCGGGCAACTTAACAGCTACCCGGAAATCCTAACTTTAGACTTCAGGAGACGGCAATGCCGTGTCCCTACCTTAAAATTCTTAAACAGCTACAGCCTTCTTAGGAGCGCTCAATTCGCCCTTGGCATACTTAGCTGCAAAATCATCCAAAGACATTTGCTTGATGTTTGTACCGTGGCCGGCTGCGCCAAAAGATTGATAACGATCGCTGCAAACTTTTTGCATATACTTGATCGAAGGCTTCAGGAAGTGACGGGGGTCAAACTCATCGGGCTTGGCAAACAAAGCTTCGCGCACCGCAGCGGTAATCGCCAAACGGTTGTCAGTATCGATATTGATTTTGCGAACACCGCACTTAATGCCCTTTTGGATTTCTTCCACGGGTACGCCGTAGGTTTCGCGGATTTTGCCACCGTTGTTGTTGATGATTTCCAGCAAATCTTGGGGTACAGAAGAAGAACCGTGCATTACCAAGTGAGTATTCGGCAAGCGGCGGTGAATTTCTTCAATGCGGCTGATAGCCAAAATTTCGCCAGTCGGTTTGCGAGTGAACTTGTAAGCGCCGTGAGAAGTGCCAATTGCCACAGCTAGAGCATCTACGCCAGTTTGCTCGACAAAATCAACCGCTTGGTCGGGGTCTGTCAGCAATTGATCGTGAGACAGCGCACCTTCAAAGCCATGACCGTCTTCTGCTTCGCCCATCCCTGTTTCCAGAGAACCCAAGCAACCCAGTTCGCCTTCAACGCTAACGCCGATCGAATGAGCCACTTTGACTACTTCGCGAGTAACATCAACGTTGTACTCGTAGCTAGCAGGAGTCTTAGCATCAGCTTCCAAAGAACCATCCATCATGACGCTGGTAAAACCTTGGCGCATGGCAGAATAGCAAGTGCTGGGGGCATTGCCGTGGTCTTGGTGCATAGCAATGGGAATGTGAGGATAGGTTTCAACCGCAGCCAAAATTAAGTGGCGCAGGAAATTTTCCCCAGCGTAGGAGCGAGCACCGCGAGAAGCTTGCAGAATCACAGGGCTATTAGTTTCATCAGCAGCGCGCATGATCGCTTGGATCTGCTCCATGTTGTTGACGTTGTAAGCCGGCAAGCCATAACCGTTTTCAGCGGCGTGATCGAGCAGCAGTCGCATAGGTACAATCGCCATAGATATTCCTCCTAATTATTTGTTGTTTCTGGGCAGTGGGTCTTGGGCAAGCTCAATTCTTACGACAATATTAAGACAATTTGCCACCGATCGCGCAGGATCTTTCTAGATTTGTAATTTTAAAACCAAAAATTTGAGTTCTGAACTCTGATCCTTCAACTCAAAATTCAAAACTCAAAACTTGTATATGGGTCGCCCGGGATTTGAACCCGAGACCAATCGGTTAAAAGCCGAATGCTCTACCGCTGAGCTAGCGACCCGCTAAAACTTTCGTTCTCGCACACAGTTTTTAATAGTAGCACCCATCAATAAAAATAGCAAGTCTTTTTCAAAAAAAAGTTGCTGTCATGCGCACCAACATCTCGCAACTCGCGCCGGGGGGTAAATAAATCAGGTGTGCGCCTGTGTTTAGCGCATTGCGAGGAGCTGTCCAAGGTTCGAGACAGTAAAAATCCTTGTCTTTCAACGTCCAGAAAACCAACTTCGCATAGCTAGAGTTGTAACTGAGGGTGAGTCGCAAACCGCGCGTCGCATCAGTAACACTAGCAGCCAGGCCGGTCAGCTCGTCAAAAGAAACATCTATTTCATCCAATGTCGAGTCAAAAACCCCTGTGAAGTAGCCCTTTTTGTGAGTGCTTTGATTTCTGTACTGCATCCCCGGAATCTCAAATCGCAGATCAGTCTTGTCGGGAGCTAAAAAGTAAGGGTGTAAGCCGCTAGAAAAGGGCATTGGCTCGGCAGAAAGATTCGTGTATCGCTGAATAATTTCCAAAGAATTGCCTTTAATCTGATAAGTAAAGGCTAATTGGAAATCAAAGGGATAAACAGCCAGGGTGCGATCGTTGCTGTTGAGAACCAGGGTAAGAGCAGCGCAACCCTCCGTAACTTCTTTAGCAACCACCCAAGGCAAGTCACGGGCAAAGCCGTGCTGTTTGAGCGTCCGTTGCACTCCTTTGTGAGTATAAGTGTCGTCGGGAAGATTACCGCAGATCGGAAACAGAATGGGTACTCCGCCACGTACAGTCAAATCTGGATTAGCAAATCGTTCCGCATCCAAGTAGAAGATTTCTTTGCCTTCAACCAGCCAGCTAGTGGCAATACCTCCCCGTTCCGGCACTACTTCTAGAATGGAGTTAGCGGTTTCGTCTGAGAGGATATAGGTGTTGTACTGTTTTTGCTTGAGCGCGATCGCAAACACATTTGTCATCGTTAGTAGGTCATCGATCATTGGTTGTCAGTAAATTCGTCATTAATAATTGGTCGCTGCTCTGTTGCTATTCACCCATTGCCGCGCATTTCCTCACCCTTTCTCCTCGCGGATGCTGACCGCAGGCTAACCAATCTCCGCTACTAGCTCGGGTAGGGCTATCGGCTTGGTTGGAGTCTGCTCTTTGAGAGCGACTTTGAAAGATGGAGCCTGAGTGGGAGGAACATAACTTTGAGGACTTAGGACTGTTCCGGAATTGGGGGATGGGAGCTGGATGAACGGTTCTTTGATGAAAGGCTCTTTGGTAAACGGATCTGCTTCCCGGCTGGGTTTTTGACGTTGACCTCGGTAGATGCGCGGCGGCAAATCTTGACTTGAAGGCGGACTTGACTCAGCAGCAGGCTCAGTCCCGTTCTGAAAAAATGAGGAGTTGTCCGATGGTTTGGGTGCAGTCGGCAAAGCCGGCAAAGTCGGAGTAGGTTGGGGCTGCTCTTGCAGGGGCATCTTAGTTGCACCTTCTGGGACGGAGAATTTGGGCTGGGGCTGGTTCATACCGCTCCTTGCCACTCCTGGCGATTGAGAATTGGGAGTTTTTTGTGCCGATACTCCCGAAACAGGTGCCTCGAGAACTATTTGCGGACCCATTGGCTTGTCAAAAATACTCGAAATTCGATCGACGTGTTTGAGGATACGATCGCCATTAGCTCCCTTCACCACCTTCGGCTGAAACTTTTTCACCTCCACAGGCAGAAATTCTACTTTCATATTTCTCTCTTTGAGCGATACTTTCAGGACTGCTGTATCGTAATCGCTGCGAGCATTCCCACCGAAGATAAAATTCCCCAGCGAGTAAACTATCGGTTTTCCCTTGTAAATTTCTGCCCCTTGCAGGACGTGGGGGTGATGTCCCACAACCAAATCAGCTCCTTGGTCGATCGTAAATCGAGCCAAATCTATCTGCCAATCCCCAGGATAATCTGCCAATTCTACTCCCCAGTGATAATTAACAACAATCCAATCGACCTGACCCCTCAGAGCTTTAATATCCTCGGCCACGCGGTTGTTACGGCGGGGGTTAGTCCCCGCTTTTCCATAGTCGGCGGCGTGAAGGTCGGTATCGTAGTAACCAAGATATGCGATCCGCTGACCTTTAACTTCAATAATATCTGGACGCCTTGCTTCTTTAATATCTCGGCCGGCTCCCAAGTGCCCAATGCCAGCATTATCTAAAGTATTTATAGTTTCCACCAGTCCAGGTTCCTCGTAATCCATAGTGTGGTTATTTGCCAAATTGACAATATCCACTCCCCCTGCTGTTAATACTTTCACCGATTCTGGATCGGCTTTAAAATTTAATTGCTTTTTGCCTAGGCTCAAAGTAGAGCGAGTCAGGGGATTTTCGAGGTTAACCATTGCCACATCTGCTTGCCGATATTCATCCATGTTGGCAAATGCCCAATGATAATCGTTGCCCGCAGATTCTCCTAGCGCATCCGATAGATTCACATTCCCGCCAAACATCAGTGTTACCGTTGGGTCGTAAGGATTGAGAACCTGTTTTTTCTGCACCACTGGTACTACTTCTAAAGCTGCTTTCACCGTATCCGCACGTTTTGGAGCTGGCCCCGACACGATCAGTGCCTGTGGCTGTTGAGCCGCTGGCGACACTAACCGCGTTACCATAGCCTCGTGGTAGGTAACCCAACACCCTAAAACGAATGAGGCAAGTGCCGAGCCGACTAGCAACAGGGCGCGATACGTTTTAAATTTAACCCAATCGATACCTAATAGGGAAATATTGTAACGTCGCCGTTGCCGATTTGCTGGAGTGACTATTCGTACTGACTGTTTCCAGAGAATGTCTGGTTCCCCAGCCAAACGCGCCTGAATTCTCACCCCTTCTACTGCTGGCGAGTTTAGTCTCCAGAGTTGGTGACAAATAAATTTGACTAAGCCTTCTCGCAGAGTGCTTCCCAATAATGTAGTATCGGTCGCAAATTCGCGCTGAAATTCTACTAGGATTTGCACGCACCCGGCTTGAGCCTGTTCTACGCGTGCATAAATCCCTTCGGGTCTCAGCAAGCTGTCAATCCAGTAATTGAGGGCTTGAAAGTTGCCCGATCGCGCTAGCTCAAATATAGACGGCTGCGACCAATTTTCTGCGTATACCATCAATTAGCCTCCTTAACGCCCTCGACGATTTTTTATGCCAATTTGTTGTCAACGAAACCGCCATTCTTTTAGCTTAACCGCTATAGGTTCTGCTGTTGACTTGGAAGCTAGTGATTGACTGCCACCATTTTCTACCTTCAGCGACCGCTTCCTGTCAGTGACTTTCATCACACAGGGAGTGAGTTTAAGATTATTGTAGAAAAAGCTGGGTGAGTGTAAGAGGCCCGATCGAGCTGCGATCGAGATTTCCTGGCAAAGTCTGTTTTGATTGTCGTTAGTTTGAGTGTCGCTTTGGATCGATCACTCCGTCAAGTCCCGATCGCGACATACTTTCAACGCTCACCCTCGATCGGGTAGAGCGCAAGTAAGCATCTAGCAGCTAAAATCTATGTTGCCAAATGCCTCCCGTGAGTTATACAGCAGCCTGCACACTCATGCGACCAAATAAATAGCATATTAGATAGATTTGGTGATAACATTAAATGTGGTAGCACCCATCGGTGTCAAAGTTTCGGAGAACGTGAAACTGGCCAGTCTATAAGCCTGTGCCTTCCGATGTAAAACCCAAAGTACGTTACTGTAAACAGGCCATATTTTAAGCAAGTTACACTGCGCAGGAGAACTGACAAATGCTACAGCGCAAAATCTATCAACTCTGTTGTGATGGTCGTGAGGTTTCTATTTTTCTTCGAGATCAGCAACGTTGGATAGAGCGCGCTCGTATCCTAGATATTGAAGGGGATCTAGTCACGCTGCGCTACGAAACCGACGAAGAAGACGAAATTAGCTCCTGGGAAGAAATGGTGCGTCTAGAAAGTATTGGAGCTGTGTCCCAGAAGTTGGCTTCGGTGTCGAGAACTAACTGCGAACCCCTAGTTTCTGACGACTGTCCAGAAGCCGAACAAATTCGCAATCATTACCCAGACTCTAGTTTGGAATAAGTGGGCAAACCTAATTATAACGTAAAACTCGATCCCACTTTAGAGCCTCGACTTCTTTAGGAAGTCGGGGCTCTGCCCTTTTCTTTGTTTTCTCGATACTACAAGACTTACCCAGGCAGCAGTTTATTCGCCGTCAGTTTCCTCGTCCGGGAAAAATTCGGATTCCGGTATCGCTTCAAACACCGGACAGTAACCGTCGGGGGTGACTTTAAACCCAAACAAAGCACTGGACTGGTTCCAACAGCGTTGGCCGCGGTAGTGCTGACAGTTGCCACAGCATTCAATGTTAACAGTACGGGTACGATCGCTCCCTTGAAACAGCAACTCTCGCTGCGAGAGCCCCCGCAATACTAATTCTTCACCCTGCCAGCGCGCTTCCACCAAACCCGTATCCGCAAAATTGATCCAGCGAGAATCATCCGTAATCGAGTTTGGCAAACTAATCGCTACTTCCGTCCCCAACTCACTGAGCTCTCCCTCATAATTAGTTTCCGGGATTGCCGGTTGCAGAAAAGTTTCCCCAATGGGAAGTTCGACAAGAGTTCCTGTCGCCGGAGTGTGCAACTGGTAGCGGTTGCGCAACTCGTCCAAATTAGCCAGGTCAGCCAAATAGGCAGGGGAACCGTGGAGCAAAATTACGTGTTGCGGACGTAAATTGTGAATTAGCTGCGTAGTCCCAGGGCCGTCACAGTGTTCGGCTAGTAGATAAGTTTCGATACTGCTGAATCCAGACTCCTGCACGCTACCGAGCCATGCTCTAACAGGATATCCCGGTTTTTGAGAAGCCAGCAAAACCCAGGGATTTGTTCGAGAGGCAACGTACAAATCTAAATCAGCAGTTTGGTCAGTGATGACAATACATGGCGTTTCGCCCAAACAGGAGCGCTGTTCGGGAGATAGCCGACGGACGCGAGGCTTCACCCTTTCGTCCCAAAATAGGGGTTGGTGTTGAGCAAAATTTTGGACAGCAGTGGGAAATTGGGGCAGCAATTCCAGATAAGCATCGCACCCGTCGGCAACAGTGCCATCTACCCAAATATCTAAGTCGCGACCGGTGAAGTAGTGGTGGCTGCGCAGCAACATCAGCAGTTCCTGACCCAAACCGAGTGACGGCGTGGGTAGGAGTACCGAATACCCGTCGGCTATGGCACGATGAATCCGCTCTGCTAACTGATTTTCCAGTTGTCGGCGGTGAGGATGGCGCGCGGTGCCGTAACTTCCTTCGAGAATTAGCACGTCCGGTTTGAGTCCTCTGAGTTCTCCCAGGGGCAACCCTTCTACTAAACGAGAATTGGACAGAAAAAAATCGCCAGTGTAAACCAGGGTGTAAGTGCGTTGGGGCGCTGCATAAGTTAGTAACACAACTGCGGCTCCAGGCAAATGGCCCGAGGGGAACAACTGCACGCTTAGTCCGCGACGTAGTTCCACTGACGACTGCCAAGGCAGTGCCTGACAAAACCTCGACTCCGGCTGCTGAGACAGTTGCGGCCAGTTGAGCGGTAGCAGTTGCGTTGTGACTTCGCTGGCGTAAATTGGCAGTTGTCTGAAGGACTGGTGAAGTGCTAGTAAACCTCTGGCGTGGTCGGAATGGGCGTGAGTACACAGCACAAAATCGGCTGGCATAGGTCGATCGAGCCCTGCTGACAGAGGTGCGACATCTGCGATACCACAGTCAAGTAAAATACGATGCGGCCCCATTCGCACTAATAGACATACCCCTTCATCTGCGTGGCCTGCGCCGTAAGATAAACAATCGAGCTCCATCATTGCGGTTAGCCCCCTGCTTTGTGCGCAACTTGCAGCATCACGATTTTTAAATCAGATTTACGCACAAACAACATATTTTTTGTTATTACTGACGATGAGCTAAGTAATCGCAGCCCGTCTTCAGGCCTTCCCAGAGAAGCGACCCTTTGACTACCCTTCAGCTTCGCGAGCAGGCATCGCACTCTTAAACTTCAGTCCCGGTAGTATTGCTCGGAACTATTGCGCTACTTACAGGATAACGTGTATAATGTAAGTTATGATGCAAAAAGCCTTTAAGTATCGTTTCTATCCCACATCTGAGCAAGAAATCTTGCTGAGACAAACGATCGGCTGTACTCGTCTTGTCTACAACCGTGCGTTGTCCGAAAGGACTGAAGCATGGTATCAACGCCAAGAACGAGTCGGGTACATTGAAACGAATGCGATGCTGACTGAGTGGAAGAAAACAGAAAACCTGCAATTTCTCAACGCAGTCAGCAGCGTTCCCTTGCAACAGGGATTGCGTCACCTTCAAAAGGCATTCTCCAATTTTTTCGCAGGACGGGCTAAATACCCAACCTTCAAAAAGAAACGGCATGGTGGAAGTGCTGAATTTACCAAGTCGGCATTCAAGTTCAGAGATGGACAAGTATTTCTTGCTAAATCTGCTGAAGCACTTAATATCCGCTGGAGTAGACAACTTCCAGTTGGAGCAGAGCCATCCACGATTACGGTGAAGCTCTCGCCCGCTGGACGCTGGACAATTTCTTTGTTGGTGGATATCGAGATTGAACCATTGCTTGCATCTCCCAACCAAGTTGGGATTGATTTTGGGATTACGAGTTTGGTCGCGTTGAGTACAGGTGAAAAAGTTGTTAACCCAAAGGCTTTTGCGGTCAAACGTCGCAAACTGCGTCGAGCGCAGAAGGCGTTGAGCCGTAAGCAAAAAGGATCGAACAACGGACATAAAGCCCGGATCGAAGTTGCTAAAATCCATGCCGAAATTAGCAATGCAAGAATTGATTTTCTTCACAAGTTGACGACTCGATTGGTGCGTGAAAACCAAACCATTGCCGTCGAAGATTTGGCTGTGAAGAATGTGCTTAATAATCGGCAGCTTGAGTGCTCCATCAGCGATGCGAACTGCGGTGAATTGGTCAGACAGCTTGAATATAAGTGCGAATGGTATGGTCGCACCTTGGTCAAGCTCGATCGTGGGTTTCCGAGTTCTAAGCGATGTGGGCATTGCGGTCACGTTGTTGAAAAGTTGCCACTAAATGTCCGGTCTTGGGTTTGTCCGCAATGCGACACCCATCACGATCGCGATGTGAATGTCGCTCAAAATATTCTGGCCGCAGGGCTTGCGGTGAAAGTCTGTGGAGCGAACGTAAGACCGGATAAACATACGTTTTGATGGCGGTTGCTATGAAGCAGAAAGTCTAAGAAGTGATTCTTGGAATCTCAGTCTCCCAAAGAGCTGAGAGGATGTCAAATTCTGAGTTTTCAATCTTTCTCAACGATTCGCATCCACTCGTAAATCCTGTATTTTATGAGAGGATTTTAATTCAAATTGGCTAAGACGTTGACAAAACTTTATAAATCTTCATATTTCCGGTGTTGGGCGCGGTGTATAATTCAGTCATGAAAACTTTAAGAGCCTTACTAGTGCTGGCTATTCATGCTGTTAGGGCAGATAGCTAACTTATGAGTTTAAGTGATTTTTATGTAAAAGTTTGATACAGTCCTCTCAGCAAACTTTTTGGCGATCCAGGAGAGAGTTTAAATCGCAAACTTTTATATCAAATTCGTTAGCATCGGGATGATTTAACCTTTCTAGGACACAGACAACACAGAGAGAGTTCAGAGAAATGGATAATTCCGATGCTAACGGAAACATAGTAAGGTGCGTCGCCTTCTACAATCTGCTACATTAAATATCTCGCAGCGACGCACCCTACAGATAGAGTTTTTGTGTAAGTCCTATAAAATAAGAACTTTTTAGGTTTAGCTGAAACAGCATTCATCCCCACAGTCTACCCTACGGGTGAGTGTGCGGTAGTTCACTCCTTAAAAAGTACCAAATTTCACGCTTCATTTTGTTGAATTTCCATCAACTCAGGAATCGTCACAAATCGATATCCCTCCTTTTTTAAGCCAGCAATCATATCAGGTAAAGCCTTAATTGTACGAGATCGATCGCCCCCGCCGTCGTGCATCAAAACAATCGCACCCGGCTTTGCACCCTTCAATACATTATTCACAAAAGCTTCCGGTTGAGCGCGTGGATCGGTATCCGCAGAAGTTACAGACCACATCACAACTGAATAATTCTGCTCTTTAGCATACTTGGCTAAACCATTATTCAACACTCCTCCTGGCGGACGAAAGAATGTTGTCTTAACTCCGGTGGTTTCGTAAATCAGTTTGGCGGTGCGATCGACTTCATTGGCCACCGTCGCATCATCCATTGAATCGTACCAGTGATGCCACGTATGATTGCCGATCGCGTGACCTTCCGCCACAACTCGCCTCGCAATCTCCGGCGAACTTTCGAGAGATTTACCTATCCAAAAAAATGTGGCTTTCACATCATTTTGCTTAAAAATATCCAGCATTTGTTCTGTAGTTTCCGGCCACGGGCCGTCATCAACAGTTAAAGCAATAACTTTATCGGAATCGTTGACTTTTCCTTCAAAAATAACTTTTCCCTGAAAATGTTCCGGCGGCACAAAAGTTAAGCGTTTTTCTTGAGATTCTAAAACAGTGAGAAGTTCCTCAATGGCGCGATCGAGATTAAAACCGGTTTGGCTATCTCTTACCTCTTTTGCTAAGGGATCTACTGTTAAATTTTGCTTAAGGTTCTGCGCTTGCACCGCAGCGGTTGCGGGATTGTCCGTTGCTTGCAAAGCAGGTGGGTTTCCCGGCAGCAGCGTGCCGATGATAAAGCTAATTGCGGTCGCTACAAGTGCGATCGCCATAAAGCGCCATTTTTTTCGGAGTTGTTGAAACAAATAATTTCCGGTCACTTCAGATTCCTTTCACTCTGGTCACACTGCCGATTATGATAAACGAAATTGCACCAAAAAGAAATTTTATTTTGCTCATTTAAGCGTGCAGACACGGCGGCTGGGGCGGGCGCGGGGGCAATGCCCCTACAATTTTGGTTCGATGAGACCTAGATGTTTCCAAGCAGCAACTGTCGCCATTCGCCCCCGACTTGTCCGCTGCAAAAATCCGATTTGCATTAAATATGGTTCGTAGACATCTTCAATGGTTTGAGTGTCTTCTCCTGTGGAAGCGGCGAGGGTTTCTAATCCCACTGGGCCACCATTAAAGTTTTCAATCATTGCTGTTAGAAGACGCCGATCGGTCCAATCCAAACCTAGCGGATCGACATTGAACAATTCGAGGGCAAGTGAGGCAACTTCGGCATTAATTGGTTTTAAATTTTTGACTTCGCTATAGTCTCTAACTCGTCGCAGCAATCGGTTGGCAATGCGGGGCGTGCCACGAGCTCGGCGGGCAATTTCCGTGGCTCCTTCTGGGGTAATTTGAGTGTCGAGAACTTGGGCGCTTCTTTGGACAATTAGACTGAGTTCGTCTATTTCGTAGTAGCGCAATCTTTGGATGAGACCGAAACGATCGCGCAATGGAGATGTTAGGGAACCGACTTTTGTGGTGGCTCCTACTAAGGTAAATGGTTTGAGGGGAATGCTGCGGATTTTTGCACTTTTGCCTTGACCGATCGTAATATCTAAGCGACAGTCTTCCATCGCCGGATAGAGGATTTCTTCTGTAACTTTCGACAAGCGGTGAATTTCGTCGATGAATAGCACGTCGCCTGCTTTGAGATTGACTAGCAATCCGACAATATCGCGGGGTTTTTCGAGGGCCGGGGCTGTGGTGATTTTGCACTCAACTTCCATTTCTGTTGCTAGAATTAGCGACATTGTGGTTTTGCCTAAGCCAGGAGGGCCGTACAATAACAGGTGATCCATTGGTTCGCCACGAGATTTGGCGGCTGCAATTGCGATCGCCAAAACTTCTCTCAAGTCTTTTTGCCCAATGTATTCCGCTAATCGCTGGGGACGAATTTTATCGTCTTGTTTGCTGATAATTTCGTCGGGTAATTCTTGCGGTTCTACCAGGGATTCCGGCGGGGGTTTTACGGCTTTTTTGCGAGTTTTTGGGGCAATGTCTTCGGGTAAATCAGGGTCGGGTGGTTGTTGTTTTGAGGAGATAATTGCCATATTTATTTACGATCGTCCTGCGGGAATTGTTTACAATTGTTATAATATTCTTGACAATTATTGAGTTTGGTATGAGTATTCCATCTTCTTTATTAGCATCGGAAAGTATAACTTTTGAGGGAGCGATCGAGCTGACTCAATCTTTATTGTCGGAAATGGCGGCCGATCGACTTTCACAGGGCGAGATTCAGCAAGCTGTTGCGTCTCTGGTGAAAACACAGAACGGTGCTAGAGGGTTTTTTGTCACTTATCTGACGGACGATCGACCTTTGGCAGACCAGCCTTCCCCAGGCGTGCTGGATGCACTGCGTGAGGCTCCTGAGATCGTAGCAGAACTACTGGTGAAAAATCTGGCAATGTCGGCGGCAATGGTCGTCCATCACTTGCGCCATCAAAGCGAGGAAATGGCTGCGGGTTCTGCGAGGGTGCAGGGGCGATCGCGCCATCTAATTCAAACTCTGCAACTGCCAGTTTGTCAAACTCTAGCAGAGCAAATGCTAGAAAGTCTGCGGAATGGAGAGGGCGAGTACGAGGCGTTTTTCCAGCGGTGGGGCTATGATGGGGAGCAAAAAGACGCGATCGGTTCGGCAGTGCGAGAGGCGATCGAATAAACAGTTGACAGTTGACAGCGAGGTTTTAAACCCTTGAATTTTGATAATTTCAAAATAGACGTTATGTATGCAGTTGCATCCAGGACTATAATTTTGATAGCAGCTTTAGTCCTGGGAGTTTGGGAAAGCAGATGAACGATAAAGAAGTAGCAACCGCATTTAAAATTCCCGCAAAAATGCCATTTCTTCAAGCCATCTGCTGGCAAATTACTAATGTCAAAGATCTGACTTTCCCAGAAATGCTATGCCGCTATGAATCAGGCTGGCATTATTGGGGAGTTTTGGGAAAACCCAACTCTGAGGAACTGGCTTTTATTCAACAAATCAGCCAACACTATCAATCTTGGCTGGTAGCAGAACTAGAAAGTATTTACCAGCCTCAAAAAGATGAAAAATCCGTAAGTTCGCCAGCAATGTTTAAACGCGAAATTCATCAAAAAATCTTAACTGTACTCAGCCATTTGAATGTCAAATTTTTACAGGAATGTCGCGCTTATTTTGGTGGCGGAACTCTGGTAAGCATGGAACACGGAGAATATCGGTTAAGCCAGGATATTGACTTTATGTGTCCGATCGATGGTGGCTACAATCTCCTGCGCCGAAAAGTGGCAGAAGGAGGCTATGATGCGATTTTTGCTAGCCGCGATTCCCTAACCTTTGGGAACCCCTACGGGGAACGGGATAGCTTCGCTTCACAGATTATTCTCCCCAATGATATTCAATCAAACCAGTACGGGATCAGATTTCCAGTGATTGTGGACGGTACTACAATTAAATTCGAGATGGTTTGTGAAGGGCGAATTCAGTTTGGCGAACCAAATTATCCCAATTGGTCGCCTGTTCCTTGTTTGAACCAAATAGATAGTATAGCAGAAAAGCTGTTGGCAAATGCCGATCGATGGCCGAGCGATCGCGTAAATTCTAGAGATTTAATCGACTTGGCTATTCAAAGGTTAGCAGCTCCGATACCACAAGAGGCGATCGACAAAGCTGAAGCAGCTTATCAAGTCATGGAACCGCTGAATCGAGCAATTCAGTATTTCCAAGACCGTCCAGATTATCGAGAAAGATGCTATGATAGTTTAAGCATTGCAGAGCCAAATCAAGTTATTGACGGTATCGATTTACTGGCTCAGGATTTAGACAGGGAAATAACAGTTAGGACATTTAGCGAGACTACTTCCCCATTTCCCGGCTCTTTCTCGTAAAGCCTGGTAACGAGTAATAATACTTCATCACTCACCACATTGACCCCATAATAACCAATAGTAATATCAGCCATAAGTGATGTCTTTTTCCTAACTTCTTGCGTGGGTGATTGACTTTTTTCAGAAATCTGATTAAAGTCAGCATATATATTTTGTTTTTTGGCGAGTTCTTCAGATTTTATCAGATGGCGATCGCTTTTACTTTTGGCGATCGGACTGGAGAATGAAACAGCCCTGCCCTCTCCCTCTCCCCCACTTCTCCCCTCATAGCCAGCAAACCCTTGATCAAAACGACTGGGCTGTGGAATAATTGCGGTTTAACAATCATCTGCCGTCAAGCAGCTTGATTTGATTTAGGTGTGAAGGTAGTGAACGAGGACGAAAAAATTGCTGAGATCAGTGAAAGGAGTTGCCCAAAAGGCCCGAACAGTTAGTGGTAATCTGCCCGCAAGTAGCCAGCGACGGGCGAGGCTTAATCTGCTGACAACATTGGTGCGGCGAGACTTGGAAGCTCAATACAAAGGCTCGATTTTGGGCAATTTGTGGCCGCTACTGAATCAGCTATCGCAATTGCTGATTTACACTTACGTATTCTCGATCGTCCTCAAGGTAAAGCTGAGCCTGCAAGGCTTCCCGGAAAACAGCGACATTACATTTGGAGTCTGGCTGTTTGCAGGTTTGTTGCCTTGGAATGCCTTCACCAGCGGTTTAATTAAGTCCGGAGTATCCGTGGTAGGGCAGCCGAACTTAGTGAAAAAAGTGGTATTTCCCCTCGGTTTATTGCCCCTAGTACCGATTTTAACAGCTTTTATTGAGAGTTCTTTGGGCTTAGCAGCTTTGATTGTCATAGTAGCAGTTTCGTCACAAAAGCTAAACGTTACATTGTTTTTATTGCCACTGGTTTGGGTGCCGCAGTTGCTGATAACTGCGGGCTTGGGATATTTGACAGCCGGGTTAACCGTGTTTTTGCGAGACATTCCTCAGACTTTAGGTGTTATTCTAAATTTTTGGTTTTATTTAACGCCGATCGTCTACCCAGCATCGGTGATTCCCGAACAGTGGCGAGTGTGGATATTTTGGCTGAATCCAATGGCAGCAATCTCAGAAGTTTATCGCGATCTCATACTGCTTGGAGAAGTGAAACACTGGGGCGAATGGGGTGTAGCTACGCTAATTTCTGCTGCTATATTTTGTGGAGGTTTGGCGGTTTATCGGCGTTTGCGTCCAGCTTTTGCTGATGTTCTGTAAATTTATTTTAGATATCAAGTCAATCTCAAATCTCCAATCTCAAATCGATTGTATCCACTTTTGCTAACGTGCTGTAAATTTGTTTTAGATCTAAGGTAAATCTAAAATCTAAAATCTAAAATCTAAAATCGGATGACAGAAACTGTAATTTCACTAAAAAATGTCTCAAAATGTTTTAAGCGGTACGATCGTCCAGGAGACCGCTTAAAGGAAATGATTTATCCCAGTAAAAAACTGGCTGACGAATTTTGGGCTCTACACGACATCAATCTGGATATTCATCAAGGGCAAACTCTCGGAATTGTCGGCCGCAACGGTTCGGGAAAAAGCACTCTCTTGCAATAATTGTAGGCACCCTAACTCCTACCACAGGTAGTGTGGATGTTCGAGGGCGAGTCTCGGCTTTGTTGGAACTGGGAAGTGGGTTTAACCCGGAATTTACCGGGCGGCAAAATGTATTTTTCAATGCTCAGTTATTGGGATTTAATCAAAAAGAAACTGAGAACAAATTTGATGATATAGCTGCTTTTGCTGATATTGGAGATTTTATAGACCAGCCAGTCAAGACTTATTCTAGCGGTATGTTTGTCAGGCTGGCTTTTGCAGTTGCAACTAGCGTGGAGCCGGATATTCTGGTAGTTGATGAGGCCCTTTCCGTCGGCGACGAAGCTTTTCAACGCAAGTGTTTTGCCCGCTTGCAAAGCATTCAAGAAGGGGGAGGAACAGTTTTATTTGTTTCTCATGCTGCTACTTCTGTGGTGCAACTTTGTACGTCCGCGATTTTAATGGATAGCGGGGAATTGTTGCTCGCTCACACGCCGAAGGTGGTAATTTCTAAATATCAAAAGCTGATTTATGCCGATCCAGATAAAGTTTTAGAGTTGAAGGAAGACATTCGATCGCTAAATAAACTGACAAAGCAGGAAGCTGAAAATAATCTGCAAAATGATAAATTAGAAAACACCAATGGGGGACTTAAACAAGAGCAATCAATACCAAAACTCCAGGAACATTACGACGAGTTTTACGATCCGGGGATGATACCGTCAAATACAGTGAGATATCCATCTCGGGGGGCGGAAATTATTAATCCCCGGATCGAGACACCCAAAGGCAAGGTGGTAAATCACTTGATCGGTCGTCAAGATTATATTTACACTTACTCTGTAACTTTTTCCCGATCGACTTCCAAAGTGAGGTTTGGAATGTTGATTAAAACGATTAGCGGTTTTGAATTGGCTGGTGCTTCTTTGAAAGGTTCTACCCAGTCAGTTAAGTATGTGGAAGCGGGAACGACAATTGTAGTCAAGTTTCAGTTTCAATGTTTGCTGAATCCGGGGGTTTATTTTTTGAATGCAGGGGTTGTGGGAACGGTGGATGGGGATTTGACTTATCTCGATCGATGTGTGGATGTGGCGATGTTTAGAGTTCAGTCTTGTACAGAATCTTGTGGTAATGGCATCGTTGACTTGTTGATCGAACCGTGTTTAACTGTTGTCAATTCAGATTCTCTAGTTAAAGAGGCGTCCACTGAGGTTATCTAGAATCTTGTGAGCATAATGAGCAATATTAATGTGGATCTGGTAGAAAATTCTGCGATTAGAGTGTTGATTCGAGAACACGCTAAGTTTCCTGAAGATTTTAAGCTGAATATCTGCGAAGATGATGAGATGTATTTGTTTAGCCTGGGTAATGTCAAAGATGACAGCGATCGGGCGTTGGTTCGCTATTATTCGATCGGTCGCCGTATCCTAGAGACTGTTAAACAAGTTGTGGATTGGCATTTTGGGAGTTTTCAAAATGTGCCGTCTTTTCTAGATTTTGCTTGCGGTTATGGTCGATTTACGCGGTTTTTGATTCAAGAACTCTCACCCGATCGAATTTGGGTTTCTGACATTTACGCTAACGCGGTCAAGTTTCAAACTGAATACTTGGGTGTTAACGGTATTCTCTCCACCGGAAATCCGGAAAATTATCTGATTGACCGAAAGTTTGACTGCATTTTGGCTAATTCTTTTTTCAGCCATATGCCGGAAAGAACATTTACGAGTTGGCTGCAAAACTTGTACGATTTGTTGACTCCGAATGGTCTTTTGATGTTCAGCGTACATGATGAAGTTCTGAAGCTACCTCACGTAGAAATGCCCGCAAAGGGTATTTTGTTTAGCGCCGATAGCGAAAGCCAGTCTTTAGACAAGGAAGAATACGGTACAACTTATGTAACTGAAAAGTTTGTGAGAGAAATGGTCGATCGAGTTAGTGGTGGCAAAGCATTTGTACATCGGCTCGAAAAAGGTATATGCAGATTTCAGGATTTGTATGTTGTTACAAATCAGCTAAATCAAGAGTTTTCTGGCTTGAAATTCAATCACCATCCCGAAGGATATATTGATGTTGCTGCTTTTACGACCAAGGATAATTTGTATCTGGAAGGATGGGCAGTCGATGTGAATCCTGGTGGTAGAATTGAGGAGGTACAAGTGTTGGTAAATGGCAAAGTCGTGCAGAAAGCCGAGCCTTTTTACAATCGACCGGATGTTGCTAAATATTTTGAAAATGATGCGGCTTTGCAGTCTGGCTGGAACTGTTATTTAGCTCAACAGCATCTTTTGCCACAGGATGTGTTAACGGTCAAAGTAATCAATAACTATGGTCTGGAATGGATCGTGGAAAATTGCACTGTGAAAGCACTGGTGAGTCAAAAGCAATCGCAGAATTTGTTGGGTTCTACTCAGACAAAACTCAACTTGGCTCAAACTCAGTTAGATCGGGCTAACATAGAACTGGAGCAAACTCAAAATAAGTTAATGTTAACTCAAACCCGGTTGCAAGAAACTCAAAATCAATTAGTGTCCACTCAGAGGAAGTTGGAACATACTCAAACTCAGTTAGTGTCTGTTCAAACGCAGTTGGAGAAAACTGAAAATGAGCTAGTTAATGTCAGGAAAGAACTGGATCGATCGCACGATCGGGTTTTGGCAATGGAAAGTAGCAAGTTTTGGAAGCTGAGAGAGATGTGGTTTAAAGTCAGGCAATCGCTTGGCTTAGCGGGAGAGTAAGCTGCTACGCATTTAAATTATCTGTTGGTGAGGGAGGGTCCGATGGGGAGAAAGAGAGAGGGGGAGAGAATTTGAGGCTTTTCCCACAAAGATTGAAGTATACAATTTAAAGGCGCGACAGCTTAGCGATCGAATAAAATGGGTTGGGGAATTATGGCGAGGGAGAAGGGAGAGAGATTGTGAATACAAATGACAGCAAATCATCGGTTTTTATTGTAACGGGAATGCACCGTTCTGGTACATCTTTAACAGCTTCTTTGTTTCAGAAAGTTGGGGTCGATCTGGGCAAGAAATTAGTTGGCCCCGCCGACGGAAATGTTAAAGGTCATTTCGAGAATGTTGATTTTGTGGAGTTTCACAAAAGTGTTTTGCGATCGCACGACATTGATGAACTCGGCTGTACTTTTGAAAAAACAATTCCGGTAGCAGCCGAATATGTAGAAATCGCTAAAAAATTAATTGCAGAAAATCAACAAACTAACAAACCTTGGGGTTGGAAAGACCCGCGATCGGCCCTTTTTTGGGATTTTTGGTTGACTTTGTTACCAGAAGCTAATTTTATCTGCGTTTATCGATCGCCCTGGGAAGTCGTCGATTCTCTTTACCGCCGCGGCACCGATGTCAGCTTGCTGAACAATCCCGAAATGGCAGTGAAAATGTGGATTCATTACAATCAAAAAGTTTTAGAACTTTACGAACGTTTTCCCGATCGCTGTTTGTTAGCTAATGTTTACCCGATCGGGCACAATCCCCAACTTTTTATCGATCGAGTTAATCAAAAATTTAATGTTAATTTAGGTGCGATACCAGCCGACAATTTTGAAGCATCTCTATTAGTCAATGATATCACAAAAAGTCACAGACCGAGCCTAATAGAACAATATTTTCCCGAAGCTTTAGCAATTTATCAAATTTTGGAAACCCAAGCCCATGATTTGAGCAGCGAGATGAGTTTATCCCAGGATAAAATTATTAGTTTCCCTACATCGGCTGTTGGGCAATTTCATGACTGGCTAAAAATTCGCCTACTGGAAAAACAGCAGAAAACTAGCAAATTTGAAGTCAAAGAGTGGCAAGAACAATTTCAACAAGCCCAGACAAAAGTGTTGGGATTGGAAGCGGAGTTAGGACAAACCCAAGTACAGTTGTCAGGAAAAGAATCGCAATTCCAAGAAGCTTTGGCAAAACTACTGGGATTGGAAGCGGAGTTAGGACAAACTCAGGTACAGTTAGCCGGCAAAGAATCCCAATTTCAAATAGCTTTAAAAAAAGTTCTGGAATTGGAAGCTCAATTAGGAGAAACTCAGGTACAGTTGGCCGGCAAAGAGTCCCAATTTCAAGAAGCATTGGCAAAACTGCTAGGATTGGAAGCGGAGTTAGGAGAAACTCAGGTACAGCTTGCTGGCAAAGAATCCCAATTTCAAATAGCTTTGAAAAAAGTTCTGGAATTGGAAGAAGAATTGGGCAAAAATCAGATAGTAATAGAAGAAAAAGAATTTAAATTGCAGAAGAAATTGGCTGAGTTTATGAAACTAGAAGCAGCACAAAATGAAGCGCAGGAAAGATTAAGAGAAACTCTCGTAAATTTAGAGCGATCGCGTCATGAAATCGAAATAGTTCGCGCCGAAAATGCTGTAATTAAGTCTTCTGTATTATGGAAGAGCAGAGAAAAAGTATTGAGTTTAAAACGCCGATTGCGCGAGCTGTTTCCGAGATTTATTTTTTCTTTAGATGCGCAAACCAACTGGCACATTTACGATTCAAACTTAGTAATTGCTGGCTGGGCTTTTCACAGTCAATTCAGCATTAAAGCAGTGCGAGCTAGAATTGAAGATCGGAGTTTTGTCGGTGTTTGTGGGATAGAAAGAAGTGATGTGGGGCAAGCACATTTTAATATTATTGCTGCTAAAAATTCTGGTTTTAAAATTGAATTGGAAGCGCCACCTGGACGCCATAAGGTACTGCTTGAAGTGCAAAATCCTCAAGGAAAATGGCATCTTTTGGCAGCTTATCCGCTTTTAGTTTCAACAATTAAAGCCTCTTTTGACGCGCCGACAGCCTGGGAACAGCGACAAGGTCAAATTTTGTTTGCGGGTTGGTGCTGCCATCACGATCGCAAAATTGCTAAATTAACCTTTGTGTGCGGTGATATTGCTGTAGAATGCGCTTACGGTTTGCGGCGAAAAGATGTCGGGGAAGTGTTTCCCGGCTGGGTTAACAGTTCGGAAAGCGGGTTTGAAGCCCTTGTCGATTTGCCAGTGGGAGAATGGCACGTTTCTCTGCAAGCTGAGTTAGAAACTGGGGAAATTTTGTCGTTTCAAGCACCAAAAATATTGCTTGTGCGGCCCTATGATATCTGGCAGCGAAGTGCGGATAAATTTGATGAATTGTCGGGGTTGGTAGCGGCAATTCGGCAGCGCGCTAAGGAAAGAAAACAGCGTCTCGGTAGAATTGTGCCGATGCCTTGGGAAATAGTTGCGGTGATTCGTCAGTTGGCGAAGATTTACCGCCAGCAAAAACAGTTTATTTCCCCAGGGGAATTGCTACCACCAGCAGGTTTTGTGCTGCCCAAGCCCATCGATAGGTATGATGCTTGGTTGGAGGTAAATCAGTGGAATAGGCGATCGCAAAATTACTTAATTTCTCGTTTAGAATCCTGTGGGGAGTCACTGCCAAAAATTTCCGTAGTGATGCCAGTTTACAACCCACAAGTAGAGTTTTTGTCAAGTGCGATCGACAGCGTATTTAAACAAGTTTATCAAAACTGGGAACTCTGCATAGCCGATGATTGCAGCACCAATTTAACTGTAACCGAAACCTTAAAAACCTGGGCAAAAAAGGACGATCGTATCTGCCTAAAATTTCGCACCGAAAATGGCAACATCAGCGCAGCAACTAACAGCGCCGCCGAACTCGCAACAGGCGATATTATTCTCTTTTTGGACAACGACGACGAACTAACTCCCGACGCATTAGCAGAAGTCGCCTTATATTTTGCCACTCATCCTGAAACAGATTTTCTCTACTCAGACGACGACAAAATTGACACTGAAGGCCGCAGATTTTCCCCGCAATTCAAACCCGAATGGTCGCCAGAACTGCTACTTTCTTATATGTATCTCGGTCATTTGTGCGCTGTCAGAAAGCAAATTTTTGAACAAATAGGCGGTTTGCGATTAGGTTTTGAAGGCTCGCAAGATTACGATTTTGCATTAA
Source organism: Microcoleus sp. CSU_2_2 (assembly GCA_012035135.1). Taxonomy (GTDB): domain Bacteria; phylum Cyanobacteriota; class Cyanobacteriia; order Cyanobacteriales; family Microcoleaceae; genus Microcoleus. The sequence goes on along the minus strand of JAAUPI010000068.1, from coordinate 1,096 downwards.
GAGCGATCGAAATTTCTCGGCAAGTCGCACACTTGCCTCTAGTATTGTATCACTGGCGAACCGCACCCGGTTCTACTGCCATATCTGGAGCGGCTAAACCAGCTAGTTTTGCAGCAGGTCAAAAAGCCATTCAAGACGCCTTAAACCGCCGAGGAATTAACGGCAATGTCGATCAGCACGAATGGGCAACCAAAGAAAATTTGGGAATATTTGCCCAGAACTTTCCTGACAATGGCCCGTCGGTAACAATTATTATTCCTACTAAAAATCAGTTCAAGTTACTCAAAAGTTGCCTGGATTCTCTCGAAAAGACAACCTACAGAAACTATCGAATTGCCGTCATCGATAACGAAAGTGACGAGTTAAAAACCCTGGAGTATTTGAATCACTTGACCTGCCAAGTTTTGCGAATCAAAAATCAGGGAGGTAAATTTAGTTTTGCAGCCATTAACAACCGCGCAGTTGAAAAAATTGAGAGCGAATATGTCTTGTTTTTGAACAACGATACAGAGATAATTAACCCGCGCTGGCTGAGTCAAATGGTGGGATACGCTCAAATTCCAGGCGTGGGTGCAGTCGGTGCGCGGCTTTTATATCCAGATAAGAGAATTCAGCACGCGGGGATAATTCACGGCCTGCATCACGGTTTAGCCGGTCACGCTTTTAAGCTGATGAATCATGACAATCGAGGCTATCTTTCTCAGGCGATGGTAACTCGAAATTATTCGGCTGTTACTGCTGCTTGCATGATTACTCCACGTCATTTGTTCTTAGAATTAGGTGGTTTTGACGAGGAAAATTTTGCTGTTGCTTACAATGATGCAGATTACGGATACCGATTGTTAGAAAAAGGCTATCGATGCGTATATTGTCCCGATGCGGAACTTTTACATAAAGAGGGAACTTCGAGAGGTTTTAATGACAATCCTCAAGAAGTGGCGGCGTTTCGGCGCAAGTATGCTGGAAAAAAGGATGGTTTTTATAGCCCTCACTTGTCTTTAGAAGATGAGTATTTTCATATTCAACCTCGACGGGTTTTTATGAAGGCAAGCCCCCTCCAGAAACAGTTAACCCCCCCCTACCCCCCCCAGAAGCA
>JAAUPI010000338.1 GCA_012035135.1 Microcoleus sp. CSU_2_2 | reverse complement strand
CGATCGCCAGCAATTCAACATCCCCATAACTGGGTTTATACTTAGCATACTCATCAATCAGGTTTTGAGCAATCTGCTGATAGCGATTTAATTTTTCCATAAAACAATCTCCTCTCGTTAAATTACTTACTGCCGCGTGTATCGATGCTTGACACCAACAGGAAAATACTCGGCATCTCCCACCGCAGTTAATGTCACGATCGGTAACTGATATTCTGGCGGCACGTAGTTGGCAAATTCGCTGTTTAGTCGCTGCAATTGCGATAGAATGGAAGAGGCGATCGCGCTTGTTTTCTCTTCATCGCTCTCCACCCCCGGTGCTAATTCCACAACAACCGATAAAAATCGATTTCGATCCGAATCCTCCTTGACTTGGACTACAAATTTTCCGGTCACCCATTCTCGAATGGTGGCAACTTCTAAACCTACGGTGACATTTTCTGGGTAAATGTTAGCACCAAAGTAGGAAACCGTAAAGTGCGATCGACCAAATAAATAGACAAATGGTAGACACCGAATTCCTCTAGGGAAATCTGAATTTTGGGAAACTTTTAAAGCTGCTTGTTGTTGCAAATGTGCCACAGGGTTAAATCCCCATTCTGCTAAAAAATTGAGCATTACTTCGTAAGAAATTAAGCCCCCATTATCGGAAATGTGATAACGTATTAATGGGATGCCATTGTCACCAGAAAATAGCAATGTGCCGTCATCATTGACTTCAAAAAAGCGGCTTTTCGGATCGTACTGCACCAGGGTTGGCAATCGCGATTCTCCGAATAAATTGCGTGCAGCTTCAGGATTATTTGCTAAAAAGCGGCGGATGCAAATACTCAGCGGTGTTTCGTTGCCTAAAACCCCTGCATCGGCAGTACCGTAAAGGCTGGCAGAGTTATAATATAGATTGTCAGAATGAGTGCGATCGCTAACCAAACTCCGCCATTCTTCGCTAAACACTTCCCCCGCAAATACCATCTTAATCCGATATTTTTCCCACTCCACACCGGAGGCAATTCCGCTATCAATGACATCCTTCACAAACGGCGGATATCCTAACAATACCACTTGCTCAAAATCTTTTCCCAGTTCCTGCACAACTCGAAATATTTCAGTCTTATTATTCCCCGGCGTTACTACCGTCACGGGATAACCTTTACTCGCTAAATGGCGACAGCAATTTGCCGTGTACATTCCACCTACCCAGGTTCCCAAAGCAAAGCAGATAACAGCTAAAGTCGATCGAGTATCGGCATGAAAACTGTCGTGAAATATTTGTTCAAAACGAGTGGCTATTTGCAACTCATCGCTGAGGAAACGCGGCCAAAATGTTGGTTTTCCGGTGGAACCAGAGGAAACGGCAATGAAATCGCAGGTTTCTAATTTGCCACCGCGACACAACTCAGCTAGCGGGTGAGGGCGCAAATAATTGTCTTTGGTAATTAACGGCAATTTTTGGAAGTCTTCAAAGGTTTGAATTGAAGCTGGATTGATGTTATGTTGAGCTAGAAAAGTTTGGTAAGCGGGAACTGTTGCTGCAACGTTCTGAAAAAGTGCGATTTTCACTGTTTCGGGAGATGGATGCTGTGGCTGTTGCAATCGTTCCTCAAGTGGCGTGTTCAGAAACTCTTGAAATGCTGTAAATGCTCGCTGACGCTGTTCTGACTGCATAATTTGCTCCTTAAAATAGACATTTAATGGCACTTAAAAAAATTGTATATTATATCCGAGCGAACGGTTACAAGGCGAGCGACAGGAGATGATATGAGTAAGGACTTCCGTCATTAATTTTGGCTGATGGGGAGTTCGACAATAAATTCTGTACTTTGATTTTTTGCCGAGATACATTTTATTTTGCCTCGATGTTTCTGCACGACTGTTTGATAACTAATATACATACCCAAGCCCGTACCTTTACCCACTTGCTTCGTTGTAAAAAAAGGATCGAAGATTCGATTTTTCACTGTTTCATTCATACCGCTTCCATTGTCATAAATACTGACACTTACACAATTTTTATCTAAAAGTTTAGTGCTAATTAGAATGTACGGGAAGCTTTCCCCATCCCTGAGGTCTCTTTTAATCCTTTTAGTTTCCAAAGCATCGATCGCATTCACCAGTATATTCATAAACACTTGATTTAACTCAGAAGCATAGCATTCTATTTTTGGTAATTGACTATATTCTTTAATCACCTGAATGCTAAAATTTTCTGGATTAGATTGTAAGCGGTGCTCCAAGATTAGCAGCGTACTCTCCAATCCTTGATGTATGTCTACTCTCTTAAGTTCCGACTCGTCCATGCGCGAAAAATTTCGCAAAGACAAGACAATCTTTTGAATGCGCTCAGTCCCTATTGTCATCGAAGATAGCATTTTTGGCAAGTCTTCTATGAGAAATTCTAGCTCGACAGCTTCTATTTCATTTTGAATTTCTGGTGCTGGTTGAGGATAGTATTTTTGATACAATTTGACAAGAGCGAGTAACTCTTGAGTGTATCGATTGGTATGAAATAAATTGCCAGAAATAAAATTAATTGGGTTATTGATTTCGTGAGCAACTCCAGCTACTAACTGTCCCAAACCAGACATTTTTTCGCTGTGAATTAATTGAGCTTGTGCCTGTTGCAAATCCCGTAAGGTTTTTTCAACCTGTTGAGTTTGCACTCGCAACCGATCTTCTACTTGCTGCCGTTGCGCGATCGCAGAATATAGCATTAAAGTTGTTAGCACAACAACCCCGATAAAAGACTGCAATAATATTAGAGATTCTTTAACATCTCTACGCGCAAAAGGCCCGCCACTTTTAACTGTTCCTAAAACGGCAATTACCGAGACCATAAAAATTAATAATGTTGCTCCTTGTATGTCAAAGCGAAATACTGCCCATACGAGAAATGGAATCAGCATATACTCTATCGGATAGCCACCGCCAAAAGAAATTTGGCCTACGGTAAGCACGAGCAGTATCAATATGGCAAATTCAGCCATTTTTATCTGAAATGAAATAGATTTTAACTGCTTAATTTTAAGCTTTATATTTTGCCTGATTCCGGCTGTATCGAGAGCAGAAAAATTATGAGTAGCCTCTAAAACTGGTTCGCTCCAACTTAATATTAGAGGTGTAAAAATTAAAATTCCGCCTACATTTGACATCCACCATGTAAACCAGTTTGCTCCCCAATCCGCCCAAGAAACAATATCCCGCAAACAGAGAGTGGTAATGCCCACAGTTGCACTGACAATCGGGCCCCACATTCCGCCCATAATTACAAATTTGAACACATTTTGAGGACGATCGAATAAACGGTGGCGTCCGACAAACTTGTGTAGCAGGAAACCGCCTAAGATGGCTGATAAGCTAGTTCCCACAGCGATGCTAGTGCATGCCACAGAATGGTAACAGAAGCGACATTTGTTTTGTCCAAAAAAGCCCAAATATTGGCAAAAAATGAACCGATCGCAATTCCCGGCCAAACGCGATATCCTAGTAACAATACGGCTGCCAAAGCAAATCCGTCAGGAGGCCACACGGGAGTCACGTTGTCTGGCGTGGATGCTAAAAATCGCCCCAGTTCAGCAGTGCTGTAGTAGACAATAGCTAAGAGAGCGACTGCTATCCAGTGCGACAACCAGTTTGGCAGAGATCTGAAATTCATTAAAAAGCCTCAAATTTAACCTAATTTTTTAACTATAGCAAGTCTAAATCATTATGGTGTCAGAGGTTTTGACCTTTAGTTTGGGATCAATTCTTCGATTCTTCAATTCTTCAATTCTTCAATCATCAAATCTAAAATCTAAAATCTAAAATCTAAAATCGATAGAGTTGAGCGATCGCGATCTTTTAAGAGC
>JAAUPI010000337.1 GCA_012035135.1 Microcoleus sp. CSU_2_2 | reverse complement strand
TCGTGCAACAAAAAGCTTTGGATTTACTCGGTGTTTCTTTGATTTGTACCCAGTAAACCCGGGGTCAAAATCTTTCAAAGGTAAGCTGTACATAGTCAGGAGCCTTTTGTCAATGGGGGAACTTCAGTTTAAATTATTCACCGAAGAACGAGACGGAAGCCCGTGGCTCCCGACACGGTTCGGAAGTCGGCTGCGGTTTCAACCGCCTTCAATATTTACGGCTTGCTGAATAATCGATCGCCTTCCTTGAGTTTTCGGATTCATTCAAAAATCCCCGTGGCTGAAGCCACCGGGAGTATCAATATAGATACTATCTTGAAGGGTCAAGAGGTATCGATTAATCGGGATATCTTAGCTACTAATAGCTAATAAAATCTCCCAGTTCCTAACTGGGAGATTTTCAACTCAATCAACCCTTTTTCTGGCGTTGCAACTTAGTTTTCCAATTCGCGATCGCCTTTTGAGCTGGCTGATAACTCTTGGTACCAGACGGCACTAGCGCAGCAGTTTCAACTGCCTGTTTCAGCTTCCCTTGAGAGCCACGCAACTGAGCAATCTTGAAAATTGTTTCGCTCCAATCTCCTATCAACTGCTGAGCTTCTTCATACTTCGGCTGACCGGACTGAATTTGACTAGCTTGCTGGATACTCTTACTGTAAGAAGATGCATCGCCCCGCTTAATTTGTGCCTTCGCCGCAGATAGCAGAGCCACATTCACCTGCTGCTCTTTGGATAGCTCCTGCCACTGGGCGATCGCCTCCTTCGACTGATTGTAAACTGGCTTATTGACATCAGGCATCAATTTAGCCGCCCCGATCGCCCCTTGGAAATCACCCCGAGCTGCCCGCCCGTTAGCTATATCCAAAATCGTCAAACTCCAGCGCTCAATATCTTGTTGAGCCTGTGCGTACAGCGGGTCATTCGGCGGAATCGTGCGAGCAGCTTGCACCGCATTATTAAAACTCGAAGCCGAACCATCCTTGAGGAAAGTTTTTGCCTGAGCCCACACCTGCTCGCTTGACGGTGGCTGCTTGCTTCCCACTCCCACCGATACAGCCGGCAAGTTGTTCTGGGGTCCCCCAGCACCATCAGAATTTTGAGGCTGAGGATTCTGAACATTCTCAGCAGGCGATCGAGGATCTCCTTCCTGCTGACCAATAAAAATTGACTTGTTCGTCAGAAAAACACCCAACAGCAGCACCAGAGCCGTAGCTCCGCTGCACACAATTAGCTGCTGCAAAAACGACTTGTCCGATACCGCATTGTCCAAATCTTCTGGCTTTTGCAAGTTAGGTCGATCGTCACCCCCATCCGTCGGCCGCACTGCATTCGGCGTAGACACCTGACTCAGCATCTGGGCTCCCGACTCCTGAGCATTGCGAGCTGCCACAGGCAACTCAACTTGAGCCGTAGCTGTCGCCATTTGCGAGCGATCGAACCCATCAATTTCAGCCCCAACGCTCACATTACCGTTACGTCCCGCCAATGCAGCAGTGGGCATCCCCGAAACATCCGGCAAAATCACCAAATGAGCCTTTTCTGGAGGATTCACCACCATCAAAGGTTCCTGTTTGGGACGCAAATGATGATCGCATAGCTCCGGCAGTCGATCACTCAAAAAACGGTCTAAACCCTTCAGCGTCGTACACTGTCCCGATCGTAGCCCCTCCAAAAGCGCCGTCGTAAAAAACCCTTGACGCAGAGCCGAAGTTTCCCGCGAAACTTGATTCGGGCGACAAGAAAGCAGCGTCGGAATTTCCAAATCCCGGGCCAACTCAGCCGTTTGAACGCCTATAGTTTCTCCCGCTTTCACGATCTGGCTGCGGTTCATGTCAACCAGTACCAACATCGTTTCCGTAGGAGCATTTTTCAGAGTATTTAACAGAGACTCTACCGGAATCCCAGTACCCTGAATGTCAGCCGGATTGCCGTCAACCGGCATCAAATAATCCTTCCCTTCATAGCTGACACCATAGCCACTAAAAAAACACCAGAGCAAATCTCCATGTTGCAGGTGTTGAGTGCACAGTTGTTCCGTCAACCTCAGAATATTTTCCCGATTCGGATACGTTGAGTGACCCCACAGAGACGGAGATGTATCCGTCATCAACAGACAGGCTTCCGGCGCAAAATCCGCCTCATCAACCAAAAAAGCGTACAGCGCCTCTGCATCCTCTTGGGCATAACTCAAAGGCTGGAGTAACTGATATTGATTAATGCCTATTGCAATACAAGCGTGATGTTTCATCCCCATATGCCCTACATATTATAGTGAACAGCTTGCACAAAACGATAGCACATAGCCAAAGAACGTCATATCACAAAAAAGTCTCCCTAGAGGGGGTAGGCTTTAAACCCATTATTTTGGTAAAAAACTCTGTTCTCTGCCTTTGGAATAATCACGCTGACATCCACGGATCGGAATCAAAGATTATGGCGGGGGACTTCCCACGCCTGTGAGTTAAATTGGATACATAGGCCAGTCAATTTGTTTTCTGAGTAGATCGACTCAAAAGACTGACAATTTGAAGCAAATAACAGTGCCATATCCCCAAACTCTGATCATGCATAACATTACCATCCATGTATACGTGTGGTAAAATACAGTTCATGTTGACCATGAATTACACTTACCGTATTTATCCAGACCTCTACCAAGCGGCAATGATGCTCGAATGGTTGGAAACCTCGCGCAAGGTTTACAACCGTGCTTTGCGCGAACTCAAGGACTGGATCAACTCGCGGAAGTGCTTGGTGGATCGGTGTTCGTTGGATCGGGAATACATCATTCCTGCCGACGTTTCCTTTCCGTCCTATCATCAAAAAATTGGGTAGAAACCTCGTCCTTCTAGGACGGCTTTACAGGAGCGAACGTAGTTCGCCAGTCAATATCTAGAATTTCTCACGATTAATATGTGAGAATGTGAGAATGGAAAAAGCCTACCGCTACCGTTTCTACCCCACTACCGAGCAAGAATCGCTCTTGCGACGGACAATGGGCTGTGTCCGGTTGGTGTACAACAAGGCTTTAGCCGCTCGTACCGATGCTTGGTATCAACATCAGGAACGGGTTGGATATGAACAAACATCCTCCATGCTGACAGGTTGGAAAAAACAGGAAGACCTTGATTTTCTGAATCAGGTTAGCTGTGTACCGCTTCAGCAGGGGCTGAGACATCTGCAAAAGGCATTTACTCACTTTTGGGCCGGTCGCGCTAGGTATCCCAACTTTAAGAAGAAGCACCAGGGCGGTAGTGCGGAGTTTACCAAGTCTGCTTTCAAATGGAAGGATGGGCAGGTATTTCTGGCTAAATGCTCCGAACCATTGCCGATTCGCTGGAGTAGAACAATTCCCTCTGGATGCACCCCATCTACTATTACTGTCAAGCTCACCCCTAGCGGTCGTTGGTATATCTCTCTATTGGTGGATGACCACACCGTTAAACCACTCCCTAAAACCGATCAACAAATCGGCTTGGACATGGGTGTAACTAGCCTGATTGCTACCAGTGACGGGGATAAGATTGCTAATCCCAAACACTTTAAGCGACTTAGAAAGAAGTTGAGAAGGGTGCAAAAGGCGCTGTCTCGGAAGCAAAAAGGTAGCAACAATCGACATAAAGCGCGGTTGAAGGTGGCTCAAGTCCACACTCAAATTACCGACGCTAGAACAGATTTTTTGCAGAAGCTGACAACTCAATTGGTGCGTGAAAACCAAACGATAGTAATTGAGGACTTGGCTATCAAAAACATGGTTAAAAATCACAAGTTGGCTAACGCTATCAGCGATGCTTCTTGGGGTGAATTAACTAGACAGCTTACCTATAAATGCCAGTGGTACGGTCGAGAAC
>JAAUPI010000336.1 GCA_012035135.1 Microcoleus sp. CSU_2_2 | reverse complement strand
AGTCCTCTTTAGAGGACTTTCGCTATTAGACAGGGAATTAATTCCCTGGCGGACTGTGGGAAAGCGGGTTAAGTTGACACGCTTTGGACATTGCCGTGTCCCTACGGAGATCGATCTCGATCTTATAATGTACTTCATAAACCTCGGATCTGCTGTAGGTTCGATCGCCCCTAACCCAAAATCCCTTTCCTAAACTCCCTCATCGCTTCCACACTCGAAGCCATCAGCAAGCAGCGGCACAGTAAATTAGTATCTAAGTCTGGCAAAACAACACTTGCAGAAATTTTTTCATAACCATCAGAACCCAAGCGATACAGAGACAATACACCATCCTCCCAAAACCAGACTTCAGCAACTCCCAACACTCGATAGCGCTCCAATTTTTTGACATTACCGCTAGTGAAAACTACTTCGATACATAAATCTGGAGGAGAATTTGAGGTGATGCGTCTGCCAATAAAATAAGATTCATCAGCTTGTGCAGACACTATCCCTTCCTTTTCTTGAGTAAAACTTCCCGTAGGTGCAAACTCAATTTCATTTTCGGCGCAGTAGATAGCCAGCAGCGTACAAATTGTGCGACTAAAAAATTCATGTTCTGGGGAAACTGCCAAGATTTCTAGTTCTCCTTTGTAATAAAATAACTTGATGCCGGGGGATTCAGAAAAACCCTGTTCAATTAGTTTGAATTGTTCCCAGCTAATCCCAGAATGAATGAACCGTTGGTCTGGGGTTTGTAAAAGTTTCTGTTCTACTTGCAAGGTATTCATAAATCATTATATTCTGCTAGCGTTATTTCTATGATAAGTTGGGATTGCCTTTTTTGCCACAAGTGCGTGAAGCGTTCCCAAGGGGTAGCTATCGGGTAGGGAATCGCTCCCCTCAATCTACTCAAACCGGATTATAGAACCACAGACCAATTCTATGAACACCAACACCGGATTTATTTTAAAAGTATTCTTAATGTCGATCGCCCTTTCCCTTACCATCAAATATGCAGGTCCGATCCTATCGATACCCCCCACAAACCTCAACGCTCTCATCGCAGTCCTTTCCCCCAGTATTATCATAGCCGCACTCTTAGGCTGACGATCGCCCCCACAGCCTATGTAAGATCTTAGGTGCGATCGCCCCGATCGCCGTGTTCGCCCCTAGTATCATTTATAAAGGTTTAATTAAGCCAGGACTTACGCACTCCGACGAAAGAAACCGGGTTTTTGTACGAAAATACTTCGTTGCAACCCGCAGATTCGCTAAAAAACCCGGTTTCTGGCCCCATGCGTAAGTCCTAATTTTTTATGAGGCTGCATAGAATTCGATCCCCCCTAGCCAGAGTGGGCACTCTTGGCACCACCCCTACAGAAGGGGGGGACCGGAATCGCTCTTTAAGTCCCCCTTTTTAAGGGGGATTTAGGGGGATCGAGATCTGTGCAACTTCACATTAAATTGGTATAAGTCTTGACACTCTCAGGTCTAGCGATCGCCCCCACAGCCCATATAATATCTTAGGCACGATCGCCCCCAAACACAACTTAAACCAGGTGCGATCGAACAAAACACCATCAGCCCCACAATACCCAACAATACAGGACAGACGATCGCATGGATCTAACCACCTTAAATCTCAAACCCTTAAATTTGCTCATTTTTCCCGATTGGAGCCAGCCCGAAGAATTGCTGTATTTAGAGTTAGAAGCAATTATTAAAAGTATTGTAACTCATCCCGATCGCGATTATCTAGCTCTCTTAATAGATAACACCGAAATTTTAGAATCCTCTGAGTTAGACGCTCATTTAATTTTGTCTGGAATTCTGATGAATCTCTGCATGACAGAAGATTTAGATCCTAGTGTCGAACCAGAAATTATTTTGTTGGAAAACCTCACTCAAAGTCAGTGGCAAAATATTATATCACAGATTCAATATCGAATTAGGTTGACTGCGGAAAATCAAACAGCACTAGCCGATTCCGGGGCGGAAAAAATTCCAGTATTGGAACAGGATAGATTGAGCGATTTAACTCTGAAATTCCAAGCATCAAGGGCGATCGACTTTGCCAACACGCTCTACCTTCAAGGAAGATACGAAGAAGCGATCGAACACTATCAAAGGTTTTTAGCATCGCAGACAGGAGATGTAGAACTGTATTTTAACTTCAGCCAGTGTTTGCGAAACCTTAAGAGAATTGAAGAATCGATCGCCCTCCTTGAGGAAGGAATTCGCCATTACCCGATAGCCGGACAACTGCACTTTGAACTCATCAAAATTTCCCAGCAGAACGGACGTACAGAAAAAGCGATATCAAAGGCAGAAATAGCTGCAAATATTCTACCGAATGAATATGTTTTTAAACTTTTAAAACACTTAAACTTACCTATTGTTTACAATACTCCCAATGAAATTCTATTTTATCGAGACAGATTTGTCAGAGAATTAGAAAAATTAATTCAGCAAACATCTCTCAAAACTCCAGAAGACAAAATAAATGCTTGCCGGGGTTTGATGAGTTTCACTAATTTTTACCTAGCCTATCAAGCCCACAATGTTGTAGAATCGCAATCAAAATATGCCAATTTAGTTCATCAAATTATGGTAGCTAGCTATCCCCAGTGGGTGCGATCGCAACCGATGCCTCCACTGCTGGAAAATGGCAAAATCAGAGTCGGTTATATTTCTAGTTATTTGTATTCTTACAGCGGCACTTTATGGTTGACTGGTTGGTTGCGTTATGCCGACACAAGCCAATTTGAGATTTACTGTTACTACACGGGGAATGAACCAGATTTAATTACAGAACAATTTCGCCAATACAGTCATGTATTCCGACACATTCCTCACAACTTAGAAGCCGTATGCCAACAAATCATTGATGACAAATTGCACATTCTTGTCTTCCCTGAAATTGGCATGGACGCACCAACTATCCAAACAGCAGCTTTGCGCCTCGCCCCCGTGCAATGTTCCGCGTGGGGACATCCTGTTACCTCTGGTTTACCCACCATTGACTATTTTATTTCCAGCGAATTGATGGAACCAGAAAATGCACAATTGCATTACTCAGAGACCTTAATTAAGTTGCCTAATATTGGCGTTTCCTACCCCAAACCAACTGTCGGAACATTAAACAACAGTCGCTTAGATTTTGACTTGCGAGAAGATGCAGTCATTTATTTTTGCTGCCAAGCCCCTTTCAAATACTTACCGCAATACGATTTTATTTTAGCAGAAATTGCCCGCCAAGTTCCGCAAGCTCAGTTTATTTTTCCTCGCGGTGAACTGCTGCGGGAAAGGCTCAAGCGTGCTTTTGTTGCTGTTAATCTCGATAGCGAAGATTACTGTTTGTTTAGAGCGATTCCAACCAGACAAGAGTACATAGCAATTAACTTTCTCTCCGATGTTTTCTTAGATACTTTCACTTGGTCGGGGGGCAATACGTCTTTGGAGGCGATCGCCTGCAATTTACCCATAGTAACCTGTCCGGGAGAATTTATGCGGGGACTTCACGCTGATAGCTTTCTAAAGATGCTGGGAGTAACAGACACAATTGCCCAAAATGAAGAAGAATATATTCAAATTTCTGTCAAGTTGGGTCTAGATTCAGAGTGGCGGCGAGATATTGCACAGCGCATGAGTCAGCAACAAGATAATCTGTTTGATGATAAAGTTTGCGTGACAGCTTTAGAGAAGTTTTATCAACAAATTGTTCGAGAAAGGCTTGAAAGTTAAAGTAATACCAAATCCGGGTTACTTACCCCTTTTATAATCTCGTAAATGTAGTAAATGTAGGGTGCGTCGCTACGAACAACTCTCGTTGCTATTGGGAGATCTCATAGCGACGCACCATACCAATTAT
>JAAUPI010000067.1 GCA_012035135.1 Microcoleus sp. CSU_2_2 | reverse complement strand
ATAATTGGTATGGTGCGTCGCTATGAGATCTCCCAATAGCAACGAGAGTTGTTCGTAGCGACGCACCCTACATTTACTACATTTACGAGATTATAAAAGGGGTAAGTAACCCGGATTTGGTATTACTGGCGGTAGCGACGATTTACCCATTACCAAAGTATTAAGTAAATACACTTATCAAATTAACTAATGTTAACAGGAGCTAGTCTATTAGTTAGATTGTAGTTCAAGACGTTCTTCAGATGTTTCTGCTGGCTGATGTTCTTAGGATGATAGTTAAGCAAAGAGCTTAATCCCTCACAAAACTAACAAAACATCAATCAGGAGACAGTTAATGGCTATTACCATATCAGGAAACTCGAAAATTGTAACAAGTGACGATCGCGAGTTAGATACAGTGCCATCAGCCGTTCCTAAGGCTCCGAAAAAGCATCGTTTAGTCGCTCGCTGGTTAACTGACGAAAATCGCAAACTCTACTGTCAGTGGATGATTGAAGATTAAGCTGGTATTGCGCATTCACCCCTGCCCGATCTATGGCTTTAAAAGCTATCCGACAACGATTAAAAATTCAGACTTTTTAGCCATCTAGATCTTACGTTTAAGTGGACTTACCCAACAAAAGACTTAAGTAGATATACTTAGGATTATCACGAAAGTTAGTAAGTATAGTTCTACTTAGTTGAGTGTATGTCGAGACTTTCTTCAGATGTTTTTCTTTGGTTTAATCTTTACGATCGAGACAGTTAGGCAAAGAACTTATCTCAACTGTTTAAAGCGATCGCGTAATCTGAAAATTTTTCAAAACATATAACATTGACGATCCTTCGCTATGTAATTCAATTAAATGGAGTTTTTCTGATGATTCATCCCCTTTCAGGTGCTACTCTAAATCGGCTTCCCGATGCCAGTGTGCCAGCAATTCCCAAATACAGCTACTCATCGATTCTGAATGATGCTGCCAAAATCTCTTGGCAGGTTCAGGATTTGATTGGTGACGATCGACCTTTAGATTTCAGCAAAGCCTTTTTACCTGAGACGATCGCCCATACACAAGGCATCTCCTGTCTCACCTCAGATGAACAATTAATCCTAAACCAGATTCGAGGTAACAGCTACCTGCATCTGTTTGGTTTGGTTGAGGAATTCATTCTGCCTCTGGTGGTGAATCACGTGCAATTCATTGGCTGTGAAACGATCGAGGCGACTCAAGCTTACCTGTGTTTCGCCCAAGAAGAGAGTAAGCATATCAACCTGTTTCGACAATTTGCCACCGCATTTGCCAGAGGGTTTGGGTTCCGTTGTGAAGTAATTGGGCCACCAAGGACGATCGCTGATTTCGTCTTACAGCATAGCCAGCTTGGGGTAGCATTAGTCACCCTGCACATTGAGTGGATGACGCAGCGCCACTTCCTCGATAGCATTCACAGCAACCAGGATGAACCCCTCGATCGTCAGTTTTGCAGTTTGCTGAAGCATCACTGGCAAGAAGAAGCCCAACACGCCCGCCTGGATACGTTGATGGTGCAAGATTTGGCTCAAAAACTGGATGACGTAGCGATCGAATCTGCAATTGATGACTATATCGCGATCGTTCAGTACCTAAATGAGGGGTTAAAAACCCAGGTACAGCTTGACATTGCCAGTCTGGAGATACCGATCGCACGAACATTGACGGCTACTGAAACTGAGGAAATTCGGCAAGTTCAGGAGTTTTCTTACCAGAAGGGATTTCTGATCTCTGGGATGACTCACCCTAACTTTATGCAAACCGTGCAGGAGTTGAGCCCCGCTGGATATGCCCGAATTGCGGCGATCGCAAATACGTTTTCCTCAAGCGACGGTTAGGGCGTGTTTTAAAACTCGGAAACGGCCAAACAAATTCAACCGATTTGATTCAACCCAACCAATTCAATTGTTTTTCGATCGACTAAATCAAGGAGTTTAATTATGACGACACAACAAGTACAAACAATTAACGGCATTGTTCCCAGCGAATTGCAAGAACTAATCGAAGCCGTTTCACAAGATGCTACTCAAGGTCAACTGGCGTTCCAAGCAACCACATCCTGGGTAGATGGTGCTCGATCGGTGACTCATGTAAAATCCTTTGATTGGGCTGGAAAACCCTATACTCGTGACTTCACCTGGACGATCGACGAACCTGAAGAATTGGGTGGTACAAATATGGGGCCCAACCCGCAGGAAGTTTTGTTGTCAGCTTTGAATGCCTGCATTTTAGCTACCTTTGTCGATTTATGTTCAATGCAAGCGATCGAGCTAGAAAAGGTGGAAATTACCAGCACTGGCAAACTCGATTTGCGCGGTTTCTTAAAGCTAGATGAAACAGTTTCTCCAGGTTATCAAGATCTACACTGGACATTGAAGGTAAAAGGTAACGCAACACCCGAACAATTCCAGCAAGTATATGAAGCAGCCATCTCCGCATCTCCCAACCTCTGGAACTTGGCAAATCCTGTACCAATCAGACCTGAATTGCAAGTAGAAGTTTAGTCATTGAGCATAAATATAGAATGCGTTACTTTGACAGTAACGCATTGATTCCTTGAATCGAGTTTATTAGGAGGATTTAATGGCGTTCTCCCGGACGCTGGAACCCTGATCCAAAATCATCTCTATACTGTTTAGGAGTTTATACCATGATCCACCACATTTCGCTTGCTGTTCGCAACCCGCTTCATGTCGCTAAGGTGGTTGCAGAATTATTGCAGGGACGAGCAATTCCGTTCCCCAATCATCCAGGTTCCTATATTGCACTAACTCTCGATCCGTATGGTACTGCCATTGAGTTTATACCCCAAGGTACAATACTCAAACCGGGTTCGATCGATGAAGCCGTCCAGTTTTCTGAGCCCAATCCTAATTCTGCTGGCTACACCGCGACTCATGTAAATTTTACAGTGCCGATCGACGAAGCAAAAATTTACGAAATTGCCGATCGAGAAGGGTGGCGTGCTGTGCGCTGCCAACGAGGAGACTTTTTTGAACTGATTGAATTCTGGGTCGAAAACGAAGTTCTTTTGGAACTATTGCCACCCAATCTGATGCAACAATACCTGGCTATAGTCCAGCCGGAAAATTTGATAGCAATTCTGGATACTGCTACACCTTGACACAACTATAGCAATCCTAAATGGATTGTAAAACCACCCTAGGAGGAGAAAATTATGGCATCAGGAATAATCATCCAAGGCAAGTGGGCAACCGAACGAAAAGATCGAGATCGAAGTGGTAAGTTCAAGGAGAAGCCGACTACATTTCGCGATCGCGTTACCGCAGATGGATCTAGCGGGTTTAAGTCAGAAGCAGGACGCTATCACCTCTACGTTGCCTTGGGGTGTCCGTGGGCGCATCGCACCTTAATTATGCGAGAAATCAAAGGGTTAAATGAGGTAATTTCAGTCTCGATCGTCGATCCGATTATGAGTGACAAAGGCTGGATGTTTTCTGACGCACCGCGAGCAATTCGTGACTCGGTAAATCACGCTCAATATTTGCAAGAGATCTATATAAAAGCCGATCCAAAATACACGGGGCGAGTTACAGTTCCAGTGTTGTGGGACAAGCAAACTCAAACGATCGTCAACAACGAATCTCGCGAAATTATGCGGCTGTTTGACGTAGAGTTTGCAGAATTGGCAACGCAGAAAATAGACTTATACCCTGACGATATACAACAGAAGATTGATGAAACGATCGATGCCATCTATATGCCAATCAATGCTGGTGTATATAGCGCTGGTTTTGCGACTTCGCAAGCCGCCTACGAAGAGGCAGTCATTGAACTTTTCGAGCATTTAGAGCGATGGGAAACCATTCTGAGCGAGCAACGCTATTTATGTGGAGATAGACTCACTGAAGCCGATATTTGTATGTTTACAACGCTGTATCGCTTCGACTCGGTGTATCACGGTCACTTTAAGTGCAATTTACGTCGAATTATCGACTATCCAAACCTCTGGAATTATCTCAAGGATCTCTATCAGCGTCCTGAGTTCAAAGTAACGTGCAATCTAGACGATATTAAGCGCGGCTATTACATGAGTATGACCGAGATTAATCCCAATCGAATTGTACCGAATGGACCAATTATCGATTTTGACGAACCGCACGATCGCGATCGCTTCGGCAACGCTTAGTCGCGATCGTATGTCAACTGTCAACTGACTTAACGCGCCACTTGACGCATATAATCCCCCCACAACTGAGCAGCATTTGCACTACCTCCACTAGTCGGAGAATTATCATCATTTCCCAACCAAACTCCAGTTACAAGTTGCTGACTCGGAATATAACCGACAAACCACAAATCTTTATTATCATTAGTCGTGCCAGTTTTCCCAGCTTCTCCTAACCCCAAAGCAGCACTGCTGCCAGTACCTCCCCGGACCACACCTTGCAGCATATCTGTCATCGTATCCGCTACACCTTCAGAAACTAACTGCCGATTGGCAACCCCATCTTTCTGATAGTCATAAATCACGCGGCAAGTCTTAAAATTATTGCGATCGGGGCAATCGCTACTGTCAATAATTCGCTTAATTACGTGGGGACGATTTCCCAAACCCCGATTTGCCAAAACCCCGAAAGCACCAGTTAATTGCAACACGTTAACTTCACTTTCACCTAATATCAAACCTGGGGAAGAACGCAGTTCAGAAGTAATCCCCAAGCGTCTAGCCATTTGCACTACATTATCTAAGCCGACATCTTCTTTTGCTACTCTCAAAGCAATGGCATTTTCTGACTGTGCTAAACCCCGATACATATCTGTACTACCGCTAGTTCTTTCGCAACCGCTGTAACTTTGTCCGCCCCAAGAAAGTGGCGCGCAAGAATAAGTCTTTCCGGCTGATATTCCCCGTTCCAGGGCTGCTGTATAAGTGAAGATTTTAAATGTAGAACCCGGTTGTCTCAAAGCCTGCGTCGCGCGATTAAACTGACTTTGCAAATAATCTACACCACCAACTAAAGCTAAAACTTCCCCAGTTGTAGTATTGAGAGTTACTACTGCTCCTTGAGAAAAGCCAGCACTTGATCCAGCATTTTCAACGGCATTTCTAAGGGAACTTTCAGCCAATTTTTGCAGACCTGGATTCAAACCTGTTTCTACAATAAAATTGCCTTCTCTGGCTAACTGCTCCCCCAGCAAAAACTCCAATTCGTCAAATACATAACTGTAGAAATAAGGAGCGATCGTACTTTCTAGAAATTCGCGAGCTTTGGGATTAATTTCAATTCGCGATCGCCTCGCCCGATCGGCTTCTTCCTGAGAAACCGTTCCCATCGCCCGCATCCGTTCGATGACGCGATCGCGATACTGTACCGCCAACTGATAATTTTGAATCGGATTAAAACTGTTTGGCGCAGGCAAAATTCCCGCCAAAGTTGCTGATTCTGACAAAGTTAAATCCTTCGCCGATTTACCAAAATAAAACCGAGCCGCATCTTCAAATCCGTAAAGATCAATCCCCAAAAACACCCGATTCAAATAAGTCAGCAACAGCTCATCTTTGCTGTAATAACTCTCCAGTTTCAAAGCAACTACAGCTTCCCGTAGCTTGCGTCCCGCCGAATCTTGAGTTCCGACATAATCTCGGAACAAACTTCTCGCCAACTGCTGAGTCAGAGTGCTACCGCCTTCACGAATTCCACCGCCACGAACATTAGTCAAAAGTGCTCGCAAAACGCCGATCGGATCTACTCCCAAATGCCAGTTATACCGACTATCTTCCGAAGCAATTATCGCCTTGGCTAAATAAGGCGAAAAATCTGTCAATTGCTTTAATTCCAAATGAGCGTTATTCTGAGGAGGACGCAGGGGAGTTTGCCCATCGCGAGCATAAACAATCACCGGCCCGTTGACACTTCTCGGCAGAGGACGCACTTGAAATTTTGTCGATTCAATGCCGATTAATGTCGCGATTAAAGCAGTCATGCCGGTGACGCCGTAAAAGCTGTAACGCAAGATTTCCAAATAGAAAGGTGGCGGATCGACGTATTGAATTCTCACCGCAGACGCGAGTTCCGGCGGACCTAATGTAAATACATCGCCATGACGCAGGGCGATACTTTTAACTCGCCTTTTGCCGCGGTAAATGCCGTTAGTAGAATCTTCATCTTTGATGACAAAAGGAGTTCGTCGTCGAGTATCCCGCGACAGAGATAAATGTACGTGGCTGACAACGGGATTCCGAACCACAATATCAGAAGCTTTGGACGATCGACCTAACAAATATCGATCGCCCAATAGCGGATAAACCTCAGCCTTAGCAGCCCCAGCATCCTGCACCCACAGTTCGGGTACTTTGGCATTCGGCTTCAGCACTAGCTGGTTAAAATTAACCTTGGCAATAGTCTGGACTGCTTGGGTAATAGCACCCAAGACGGTTTGAGGTTTGTGGGGTGGCGGCGGTGGGGTCATATTTCGCTGTGGACTACGATCGAGCGATCGGCTCTTGAACCATTCTACTCGCAACTTTTGGCTAATTTCCAAAGTGGCCGCACACTGTGGGCGATCGTCTGCTGGTTGGGAGCAAGTTTGGATGCACGCTGCGCACCCAGTCCTGTATCGGGGCCCCCGAACCAAATTGCTTTCGGCTACGGGTACAATGATGACGGAAGATCTTTTGTTTGACGGCAAAGCGTTAGATTTGCTATTCGGCACGTAGAGAGTTCGATCGGACTTTCTGGAAGTTTGATCGTAGATAATTTGCGATTATTAACATAGTCCTGGACGCACAGATAGTCACCCAATTGCTTTCGATCGCAAATCGGTTTTTTTGGTGATCGTATTTCGTTATTCCTTCTGCTTTATGCTATAACTACAGCAAAGGTTGATCGATATTTGCATCTGTTTTACAAATCCAAACATTAGTTATGTCTACCTTCAGTACCGCAATCAACTTCCCCGTCGGCACGTCGCCCAATTCCCTTGTTGTAGGAGATTTTAACAAAGATGGTAAGCCAGATATCGCCACATCCAATGAGTCATCTAACAATATTTCCATCCTGTTGGGGACAGGCGCGGGCTTTGACACTGCCACCAACTTTAACATCGGCTTTCCTCCTAGCTTTCTGGAATTAGCCGACTTTAACAGCGATAGCAACCTCGACATAGCTTCATCGTCGGGTAGCGTCGGGGGGGGGCAGGTAGCCATCTTGTTGGGAAATGGTACAGGTAGCTTTGGCAGTCCCACCAGCTTTGGTACGGAGGAAAATATTTCCTCTGCTACTGGTGTGGGTGACTTTAACGGGGACAGTAAGCCAGATTTAGTTACAGTAAACAGTCAATCTAACAACGTATCAATTCTGTTGGGGACGGGTACAGGTAGCTTTGGGGTTCCTACTAAATTTAATGCGGGGACAGGGCCGCAGTCTGTCGTCGTGGGAGACTTTAATGTTGATGGCAAATTAGACTTAGCTACGGCAAACAGTCAATCTAATAATATCTCAATTCTTTTAGGAACAGGGACAGGCAGTTTTGGAGTTCCTACTAACTTTAATGCGGGAATCAAGCCTCGTTCGATCGGCACAGCGGACTTTAATGCTGATGGCAAGTTGGACTTAGCCACAGCGAACCAAGAGTCCAATAACGTCTCAATTCTTTTAGGAACAGGGACGGGCAACTTTGGGGTTCCTACTAATTTTAATGCGGGGACAAGTCCGTATTCTGTTGCAGTCGGAGATTTTAACAGCGATAACAAGTCAGACTTAGTTGTAGCAAATAATGGCGATAACAATGTCTCCATTTTGTTGGGAAATGGTACGGGTAGTTTTGAGGCGGCTACCAACTTTACGGCGGGGACAAATCCCTATTTCGTTGCTGTTGGGGACTTTAACGATGACGGCCTGACAGACTTAACTACGACAAACTATAAATCTAACAATGTCTCGGTTCTGCTCAACAATACACCTGTAGTGAATTTCGATGCTATCTACAGTGGCACAATAGGAAACGCCAATACCTTTAATATTCCGGTAACAATTAGCAGCAGTCCCGTCAAAGATTTGACAGTCGCGATCGCAATTGACCCCAGCAGCACAGCTACCCAAAATTTAGACTACACTCTTTCACCTGCCACTCTCACATTCAGTGCAAATACCAACAACCTCACTCAGAATATTACTGTCAGTGTCAAAGATGACGATATCGCAGAAAACACAGAAATAGCGGTGTTCAACTTGGGCGCGATTACTGATGGGATTGTAGGTAAAACAAATCAAACAACATTGACGATCGCAGTTAACGATCCTATAAATTACGCTATTGCCGCTGGTACTGCCAGCATTGCCGAAGGCAACAGTGGTAATACTTCGGTTACTTTTACCGTGACTCGTAGTGGAGGTATCGATGCTCCCGGCAATGTAAATTATGCAATTGGAGGAACTGCTACAAATAGCAGCGATTACAACAATATCGGCGGCACATCTGGTGCAACTGCTGCCACTGGCACCATTACTTTTGCTGCAAGCGAGACATCGAAAACTGTTACTTTGAATGTATTGGGCGATGCCGATATCGAACCGGATGAAACTATTACTGTTACTCTCTCAAATCAGGTTGCGCCCGGCCCAATACCGACAATTACGACTGCTACTGCCACAACTACGATCGGTAATGATGACTCTCCCGGAGTCACTGTCAGTCCTACTAATACGCCCCCACCGCCACCGATAGTAAGTCCAGGGATTATTATTAATCCGACATCGGGATTCGTCACTACAGAAGCAGGTGGTACGGACAAATTCACCATCAAACTTAACAGCCAACCAACGGCCGATGTCAAAATTGATTTGAGTAGCAATAATGTGGCAGAAGGAGTAATCTCCTCGCCAACTGTTATCTTCAATTCTACTAATTGGAATCAAGAACAAACGGTGACGGTAACGGGCGTAGACGACAGTGTATTTGATGGGAATAAAACTTATACAATTGTTGCCAACCCTGCTGTTAGCAATGATAGCAATTACTCCGGGTTAAAGGCCGCCGATATCACAGTTAGCAATAGCGATAACGAGCCTAGCACTAGCAATAATAGCACATTTGTCGTCGATCCTGTAACGGGTCAGGAATACAAATCAGGCGAGCTTTTAGTTAAGTTAAGAGCTGATGCCACCGAAGTTACAATCCAGAGCGACTTATTTGCAGCTAACGGCGCGATCGAAGTCGAAGACCTCGTACCTCCAAGTCCTCCATCTAACGCCATTAATTCTACATCCCAAGGTATTGCATTTTTCTCAAGTAATGAGGCGATCGCATTGGAAACTGTTGCGCCTGCCGATCGACAATCTAACTCACCACCACAGCAATTACCACAATGGCGAGTGGTGAAAATAGCTAGCAATCAAGACCTGCAACAAGTTAAAGCTAACTTAGCTCAAGATCCAAGAGTAGAAGCGGTTGAACTCAATTACCAAATATCGATTCAGCAGACACCAACCGATCCGGAATTCAACGAACTTTGGGGTTTAAATAATACCGGACAAACTGGTGGAAATTCGGATGCTGATATTGATGCACCAGAAGCCTGGGATATTCAAAAAGGCAGCAAAAATGTGGTCGTAGCCGTAATTGATTCGGGCGTGGACTACAGACACCAAGACCTTGCTGCTAATATCTGGACCAATACAGGGGAAACAGCAGGTGATGGAATTGACAACGACAGTAACGGCTACAAAGATGACGTGCGAGGCTACGATTTCAGAAATAATGATAACGATCCAATGGATGACAACAGTCACGGAACTCATATTGCGGGAACCATTGGTGCAGTTGGCAATAACAACATTGGCGTTGTAGGTGTCAGTCAAAAGGTTAGTATCATGCCTTTAAAAGCTATGGGATCTAATGGCTTTGGTCCATTAAATGTCATAGTAAAAGCTATTAATTATGCGACTCAAAATGGTGCAAAGGTGATTAACGCTAGTTTTGGGGGCGGTAATTTCTCCCAAGTGATGAAAGATGCGATCGCCGATGCTAATAACAAGGGTGTTTTGTTCGTGACAGCAGCAGGTAATGATGGTAATAACAATGATAATAATCCAGATTACCCTTCCAGTTACGATCTCCCTAATATCATTTCGGTAGCAGCCACAACTGACAGTGACAAATTAGCTGGGTTCTCCAATTATGGAAAAAATTCAGTAGACTTAGGGGCTCCAGGTCAGAGTATTTTGAGCACTATTCCTGGCAATCAATACGGTTTAAAAAAGGGAACATCAATGGCAACTCCCCACGTCGCTGGAGCCGCAGCCCTACTTTTAGCTCAAAACCCCAACTTGAGTGTTACAGAGCTTAAAGATACCTTAATGAAGACTACAGACCCGCTGACTTCTCTAAATGGAAAAACAGTTAGTGGAGGGCGTTTAAATATTGGCAAAGCTATCAACCAAATTGGCAATGCTCAAAATCAACCACCAACTCAAAATCAACCACCGGCTCAAAATCAACCACCCACTCAAAATCAACCACCCACTCAAAACCAACCACCAGTTTTAAACTACGGTGAGACGACAACACCGTGGCATTTCGATAACTCACCTGTCAACAAATCATCAACGTTCGAGTACACCTTTCCAGAAGACACTTTCACTGACCCAGATCCGGGTGACAAGCTCACCTACACAGCAACTTTAATGGATGGCAGTCGTCTGCCAAATTGGCTCACCTTCAACCCAAATACTCGTACACTCAGTGGCAAAAGTCCTAAACCGCAGGAGTTCAAAATTAAGTTAACAGCAACAGACAAAGCTGGTGCTAGTGTCAGCGACGATAAGGGTATGTTGCTGAAATTTAGCAGCACCGGTGTAGTTATTGACGGCTATATTTCAGGCGCAACTCTCTTCCTAGATGCTAACAAAAACGGCATTAAAGATAGCAATGAACCATCTACTATTACTGACAGCAATGGTGAATACAATCTCGATATTGCTTTCGAGACTTTCGACACCAACCAAAACGGAGAAATCGATCCAGAAGAAGGCAATCTAGTTGCTATTGGCGGTATCGATACTGCCACGGGTTTACCCCTAGAAACACCCGTTACCGCACCACCAGATTCTACAGTTGTCACCCTACTAACGACTTTGGTAGCGGATTTAATCGACGAAGGAATTGCACCGGAAACAGCGCAATCTTTAGTCAAAACTTCTCTTTCTCTCCCGGCTGAAGTTGACTTGACTAGCTTGGACCCAATAGACGCCACCAACAACAATCAGCCAGGGGGAGTTCAAGTCTTAGCAGCAATGGTGAAAGTCCAAAACTTTATCACCCAAACTGCCGCTTTGATTGACGGTGCTTCTAATGCAGCCAATACCGATATTGTCAAGAGTGTTGTCAGTTCGATCGCCGATCGAATTCAATCAGGTACAATTTTAAACCTCAGCAATGCCGCAGCTTTAGAACCAATAATTCAACAAGCAGCCGCCAAAATCCAGCAGATTGACCCCAGTTTTAACAGTCAACAATTCACCCCAATTACTTCGCAAGCCGCAACAGTAATGGCAACAGCAAATCAACGCATTGATACCGCTGTCTCCAATCCAACAGCAACATCAATTCCCCAAGCCGTTGCCCGCGTCCAACAAGTAGCTTTGGGCGCAACAACTCAAGACTTAAAATCTGTTGGTACGGGAAATAAACCGATTTCCCAGGTAATTATAGAGAATACTGGTGCTGCTTTAGATACCCAAATTCAAGCCGTCACATTACCTACTGGAATTGCGACTCCTGTTGTCAGTGGGGACGCGGATTTGGGCAGCAATTCCGCGACGAATCCAATTCTCGGTACAGATAGCGATGATACCCTAACTGGCGACAGCGCGGATAATGTTTTGATAGGGATGAAGGGCAATGATTACCTCGATGGAAACCTAGGGAATGACAGTCTTTTCGGGGGCAAAGGTAACGATACAATGCTTGGAGGTAGCGGTGATGATGCCTTGTTTGGTGGCCGAGGTGCTGACCTTTTGAATGGCGGCGATGGCGACGATATTTTGCTGGGAGGTAACGGTGATGATTTGCTAAATGGCGGTTTGGGAAATGATATTTTGACAGGAGGGAATGGGAGCGATCGCTTTTTGTTAAATTTAGGTAGCGGTTCAGATACAGTTATTGATTTTGAGGTGGGTATCGATAAATTTGCGCTGGGTAATGGTTTGAGTTTCCGGCAGTTAGAAATCAGTCAAACTGCGATCGGAACGTTGCTAAAAGTTGCATCAACTGGTCAAGTTTTGGCAACAGTGATTGGTTTGAACAGTTCGATTACTGCATCGGATTTTGTATTGCTTGAGATCCAAACTTGATATAATACTAATTACCAAAACTCATGCAACAGTAACCGTAGGGTGCGTCGCCACCCTTACTTTGAAAATGGGTCGATCGATTAAATAACATGGCAATACTCCTCGATCACAGTGAATTCACCCATTGCATTCGACAAAATCAGAATTTACGATGAAGAATTTTTTTGATTAACTCATCAACTCCTGGCTTCTGTTGCTTACTTTTACAGAGGATTGGGGGGTTGATCGCGTCTTGAGTGACACTCATTGTTCTGCCACACACGATCGGCACATATCCGAGATTCTACGGAGCCAACATGATGCTTTTGATACTTTTAATAATGTTTTTGGCGATCGGTTCCTTATGCACACAGGTTTTGATATTGTTACCTATAGGTTGGCTAGGATGGCTCCATATACCAAATTGGCTGAGCCTGATATTAATTGTGCTAGGTATTTCCTGGTGTTTGGAGGATTAGTCATTAGTCAGTAGTGATTAGTCATTAGTCAGTAGCCATTAATCAGGATGAAGCATAAATAATCAAAAATTTTTGCTTTTGTGTTTAGGATTTGACATCTACCTATAGAGAGAATGATGCAACGAGAATTTTTTGGGAACTCTGGATTTCGCTCTTCTGACAAGACGCTGGTAGAAGATGCTAAACGGCCGTCGCGTCCGATATACCGGGCGATCGTACTGATGTTGTTCGCAACGGGTTTGCTGGGAATGCACGTCTGTCGGCTGGTGCAATTGCAACTGGTGGAAGGGAAGCAAAACCGCGAACGAGCTGAGAACAATCGGGTTCGCCTCGTGCCAATGCCCTCGAATCGTGGACACATAGTCGATCGCCAAGGTAAACTTCTAGCTGCGAACAATTTAGCTCGATCGGTCTATTTGTGGCCGAAAGAACAAACGCCCGAACAGTGGAAAGTGACAGCAGAAAAATTGAGTCCGCTACTAAAAATTCCTGCTAAAGAGATTCTCGAAAAATTAAAACAGGTCAATCCTCAATCCTACAGACCGGTGCGGCTCAGGCAATCGCTCCCGCCAGAAGTGTTTGTACCATTAGCAGAACAGGCTGGACAATTGCAGGGAGTGGAAGTGCGGCCCGAAGCAAATCGCTACTATCCCGAAGGTAGTTTAGCGGCTCACGTTCTGGGATATATTGGCGAAGCTACCCAAGCAGACCTGAAAGCTCATCCAGAGTATCCGATGGGGATGATTGTGGGTCAGATGGGAATAGAAGCGAGTTCTAATAGTAAAATTGCGGGAGTTTGGGGCGATCGACTGATCGAGGTGAATGCCCAAAATCAAGAATTGCGACTGATGGGAGAGAAACCCCCCAAGCCAGGGGAACCCGTGCAACTAACTATAGACTTGGAGATGCAGAAAGTCGCAGAAGAGGCTCTCGGCACCAGACGGGGAGCTGTGGTAGCCTTGGATGTGAAAACAGGCGGGGTATTAGTTTTGGCCAGTCACCCCACTTTTGACCCCAATCTGTTTACACGAAAAATCAGCAAGGATGAGTGGGAAACTCTTCAAGATCCCGAAAATCCATTTTTAAATCGGGCTTTGCAAGGCTATCCCCCCGGTAGCACTTTTAAAATTGTGACTTCCGCTGCCGCGATGGAGTCGGGCAAATTTTCTCCAGACTCAATTGTCAGCACTTCGTCTTACATTACCGTTGGGGGAATTGATTTTAACGAACACAGTGGCGGTTACGGGGACATCGGTTTTCGGGAGGCTTTGGCCTTTAGCAGTAATACGTTTTTTTATCAAATTGGGATGAGTATTGGGCCAGAGCAAATTTCTCGGTGGGGAAACCGGTTGGGAATTGGCAAGGATACGAATTTGAAGCTTTTGGGGCTTGGTGGTGGGGATTACGGTCAAATCCCGACGCCAGAGGAAAAGGAGAAAATCTATAAAGAACCGTGGTATGTAGGAGATACGGTGACGACGGCAATCGGTCAAGGTTTGGTGTTGGTGACTCCTTTGGAGGCCGCAGTGATGGTAAGTTCGATCGCCAACGGTGGCAATCGGGTGAAGCCTCATCTTTTGACTTCTATGACTGGCACACCTGAGACTCAACCTGTGGCTACGGGGATGAAGCCTGGGACAGTGGCGGCGATTAAGGAGGGACTGGTAGCGGTGGTTACGGACGGTACGGGACAGGGGATGAATGACGGTACGATTCCGCTGACGGGAGGCAAAACTGGGACTTCGGAGGTGATTGGACAGAAGTCTCACTCTCTGTTTGTAGCCTTCGGGCCTGCTGAAAAGCCGGAAATTGCGATCGCCGTGGTTGTGGAAAATGGCGGTTTTGGTTCGGTGGCGGCGGCCCCAATTGCCAAAGAGGTGTTTCAAACCTATTTTGGGAAATCTAAAAAGGTGAATGAGTCAGTAGTGATTACTCCTTAGTTATTAGTTGTTGGTGATTAGTTGGTGATTATATTCGATCGCACGATCGAATTTGTCGGGTAGGGAAACGGCATTGCCCTGTCCTGCACGATCCGATGGTTGGGGGGGGTCTTCCTATTTTTCCGCCATCTGATCGAGCTTTTCCCTAACCAACAACTCTAACAGCGAACGCAGTACAAACAAGCCACCTAATCCTGACAAGACAAAAACTCCGATCGCCCCCATTTTGTACCCCCCCACCAGTAGCACTGCACCCGACAGCAACATAAAACCAGTTAGACAAGCAAAAATTAGAGTTCTCAGGGCTAAATTAATGCGCTTCAAGGCTCTTTCGCTCTCGATATTTCGCACTCTAATTTGCAATTCCCCATCTTCGATCCGCCTCTGTAAATGCTTGAGAAAAACTTCCGCTTTACTGGGCTGCTGCAACTTATATGTAATAAAACTTCGCGCTTGTTTTGCCAATTCTCCGATCGCACTTCCCCGACCCTTGCTAACTGCAATACTCTTGACAAAAGGTTGAGCTGATGCTAAGAAATTGTAGTGAGGATCGAGACTTCTAGCAATGCCGTCAAGAGTCGTCAGCGACTTGACAATAAACATCATCTGTGCGGGCAAGCGAAACGGCTGCTGCTCGAACATGATGTAAAGTTCATTCTTAATTTCATTAAAAGCTTGAAAGTCGATCGGCTTATCAATAAACTTATCCAACAGAAAAGCAATCAACCTGCGCACCGGCATCATATCCGGCATCGCATCGACTAAGCCGATCGTAATTAAAGTCTCTAGTACCAGATCGGTATCCTTTCTCAACACAGCAAAAAAAGTCTTGACCATTTGGTCTTTATCCAAAGACTTGACCTCTGCCATCATCCCAAAATCGTAAAAAATCAAGCTACCATCTTCAGTTACAGCCAAATTTCCCGGATGCGGGTCGGCTTGAAAAAAACCGTCAATTAACAACTGTTTCAGATAACAGCAAATGCCGAGTTGATTGAGTTTCTGAATATCAACTCCAATCGCCTCTAAACTAATGCGATCGTCCACCTTGATCCCCGGCGCATATTCTACAGTCAGCACTTTTTTGGTAGTGTATTGCCAATAAACTTTTGGAACAATAATCTGAGGATAGCCTTTAAAATTTTCGCTAAAGCGATCGGAATTTTTCCCTTCTTGTACGTAGTCAATTTCTTGATATAAAATCTTAAAAAACTCATGATAAATTGCTTCCAAGTCATACTTGCGCGTCCAAGGAAAAGATCGATCGCAAAAACGCATAACTTGGCGAACCGCCTTCACATCCAAATCGAACAACCTTTCCAATCCCGGACGCTGCACCTTCACTATCACATCTTCGCCGGTGTGCAGCCTAGCTTTGTGAACCTGTCCCAGACTTGCCGCCGCGATCGGCAACGAGTCAAAATCGCGGTACAAAGCATAAATATCCTTGCCCAATTCAGATTCTATCAAGGCGATCGCTTCTTCGGAACTAAACTCAGGAACCCGATCCTGCAACTGTTCCAACTCCTTCACGTACTCCAGCGGCAGCAAATCCGCACGAGTCGAGAGAGACTGCCCAATTTTAATAAAAGTCGGGCCTAAATCCAGCAAAGTATTGACCAACCAATGAGCGCGAATCCTTCTAGTATGAGGGGAATGATTTTGCAGCAGTCCGTCCCACCACAAATAAAATATAAACTTGCCCGCCGCTGCAAAAACGTCTATTTGCCGTGCTAGTGGCGAATACTTAGAATGTTGCCAGCGCAGGGATTTGGGTGCAGCTTTTGTGAGCATAATAATTCGTCGCGATCGATTTTAATGCACCGCAAAAATTGTAGCTTGAAAATCAAGAATTGGAAACAGGCCGCTCATATCATGTCCGGGAATTGACCTTAATTAAGGATTGAGTGGGGGAGGGGGAGAAGGGGGGAGGGGGAGAAGGTCCGATGGGGAGAGAAGGGAGGGAAAATAAATTATGGGAATCAATCGCATATGATATCAGACTTGGCTTGCAGTTGCGATGGCAGGCGTGCTGTCGGCATTGCAACTGCAAACCTCAAAAATCAAACGCATTTCTCAGCTTAACTATGCTTCCAGATTAGAGATTTCCTCTGGAAATTGGGGCAGAGTCAGAGTAAAACAGGTACACCACAGCTCAACAGTTTCCGCAGCTTTCGACGGATTGCGAGAAACGTTATTTTTCGACGGACTGCTAGAAACGTCAATCGTACCATTCAAATGCTGTACTAAACACTTTACCAAGGCCAGACCCAAACCCGTGCCGGCGATACCTTTCTCGGTAACACCGGTGCCGCGACGGAACTTGTCAAAGATGTAGGGCAAATCCTCAGCAGAAATGCCGCGCCCGATATTAGACACACTTAAGACAATGTGAGCCGCCGTTTGAGAAACCTCCACAACCACAGCAGTTCCCGCTGCCGAGAATTTGCCTGCATTTGTCAAAAGTTCTATGAGAATTCGTTTGAGACTTTCTGGGTGAGTTTCCAAAAGGGGGATGGGCTTCGGCAAATTTACCTTCCAAGTCAATTTTTTATCTGCCAATTTGCGATTATCCGCCAATTTGCGATCGAATTCCTCAACTGCATTGTGAATTAAACTATCGAGGTTGATTTCTGCTACAGGAAAAGAGGTTTGTTGGGATTCCAACTCCTGTAGTTCGAGCAAATCGTTAATCAGAGTAGTTTCTCTAATGCACTCTGTCTCCAGAATTTCTAGATAAGACAGATGTTTCGGAGTCAGGTTGGCTGTCTTCAGCATCTGAATCGCCACCGTCATCGAAGTTAAAGGATTGCGCAGCGCATCGCTCATGGTGGCGACGAACTCGTCTTTAAGCTGGTTTAATCTCCGTAGTTGTTCTACTTGTCTGAGAGTTTGCTTGTACAACGTGGCCTGCATATCCAGACTCCGCTGCAACTGAGAGGTTCTATCTTCGACAAGGGCTTGTATTTGCTTGAGTGTCTGAGTCTGGATAATGGCCGTAGTGATTTGAGCTGCTACGGATTCGACAACCTCCAATTCTTCTAATTCCCAGGTTCGGGGTTTGGAGTGTTGCAAAACTAAGAACCCTAACACAGTACCTTGTCCGCTGGCGCCGAGCAGGGGAAGCATCAACAGGGAGCGAGTGCCTTCAAGGTTCAAGATTTCTGTGACTTTCAGGGGTTCCTTGCGGATGAATTCGCCTGTGTCAGCTAGCGCGAGGGATTGGGGCACGCTATTGAATGCTCGATCGCACAGACTCGATTCGGATATCCAAAATTGGTTTTTGGTTCTGGCTGTAGATCTTCTTCTCAGGGGAGTTTCGCAAACTAATTCAACTCTTGCTCTCGGAGTTTGATTGGGGGAGCGAGTTTGAAATAAGGGATCTGTGTATCTCAACAGCAGGATTTGACCTCTATCTACTTCCAGGGTATCGGCAGTATTTTCGATGATTCGCTGCAAAATTAGATCTAGTTCTGAACTCGTGTCGATCGATGAAGCAACTTTGCGCAGAAGATTTTGATATTTAGCTTGTTGCTGTAAATGTTGGTTTAAAGTTGTAATTTCTTGAGTTTTGTGAATTTGAGAAATTGCGATCGCGATCGAATCCGATACTGCTTCTAGCTGCTGCCGATCGGTTTCCGACCACTCGT
This sequence comes from Microcoleus sp. CSU_2_2, assembly GCA_012035135.1. Lineage (GTDB taxonomy): Bacteria > Cyanobacteriota > Cyanobacteriia > Cyanobacteriales > Microcoleaceae > Microcoleus. The sequence continues at coordinate 5,075 of JAAUPI010000067.1, read as the reverse complement.
AAGGTTGCGACTTCCCAACCATAATCATGCCATTGATGGCTGCTCCGAATCGCACGGGCGCTACCAAAATTGCCCGGAAAGGCAGCGGTGTCGTCAGGGAATTAGGCAGGTTTGTGGCTGGACAATCTTGAATGTCGGAAATCGCTGCCACCTCACCGTCTGCCAGCACCTGAGCTAAAACGGGTGAAATTAAGGGCGAGTTTAAGATTGTGGTTTGGCAAAATTCCGATGTTTTAGTTAAATCTGCTACAATATCGGAGGAATTTGCCCCATCGCTCTTACTTTGCCACCAAGCGTGCGGAATTGCTACTTGGTTGTCAGTCACAGCAGTAACGAAACAGCCTTCTGCCTGAAAAGCCACTCCCAAAGTATTGGCTATTTGCAATAGCAGAATTTCTCGATCGGAGTTAGTGGCGATAATTTGGCAAATTTGCCGCCCGACTTGGGCAGGATCGACCTGGTACTGCATGATTCGATCCAGAAATTTTTGGACTGATACTGGTTCTACGATTTGTGGTAAATGCGACGTGCAAGACTCTGACACCAATCGGTCGATCGGCACAAAGTCTTGATTTCCCTGATGATTTAGCATGGCAGCCAAGCGTTTATTTTAAGATGTTTGAACCTGCAAACGCTACAAAGATAGAATTTATCCATAACAGTTCATTAGACTATTAGGAGCCTACTTTTGGCTTTTGCGTAGCTGATGGCGGGTCACTAAAGTTCTGAAAAATATACCCAAATATGACAAGTTCTATTTTTCAGTTTTGACCTCTAAAGGAGCGGGATAAATCCCTTTTCTATTAGTTTCGACAGTTACTAGTATGGAACTGTTCTAGAGACTGCTTGGTGACACCCCTCTCCCAAGCCTGTGATGTTTCTTATTTCAGTTTGTGATTCTACCAAATTTATTTTGTGACACAAGTACGCCGATCGAGTGATTTCGATCGCAAAAATTCAAATTGAAAAATTAAGAGTTCATAAGATATCTGAAAGGTTACGAAGTTTTTCTCAAAATTCGCAATTCACGAATGCTGCTGGGACACCTAGCTAGCCCTCAAGTTAAATTTATGCAACTTTCCTAGTTATTTATTTTGTGCTTCCTGTTGGGCTCGATCGCTATTTTGGCGGTAAAGCGCAGCTCGGTTCACAGCCGTTGTGTAGCGAGGATGATTGGATGACACTGCTGCCATCAAATCCGAAGCTTGCTGCCACTTAGCAGCTACTACTAACCAATCTTCACGAGATTGGGCTGTTTTTCCGTCCGTGGCTGCTTGTTGGGCCACTCGTACTGCTTGTGCAAAAGAGTCAATATCAGAGGCAGCAGTCTCCCTAGAAATTTTCTGTACAGATGTTGCTCGATCGGGACTGGTAGTTGTAACTGCTTGGGTTGTGGCTGTCGTGGTGTTTGACACTTGGGCATTGAACCCTTTGTAAATGATAGCCACTGCTGCGAGCAATAACACGCTCAGGCTGACACCACCAATGATACCGCGCTGAAATTGCTTTGGTTCTTGCAAAGACCGAGGTGGCGCCATTCTCGGCAAAGCCAGCTTCCCGCTTTGAGCTTGGCGTTCCTGTTGTGCTGTCGCAAAACGCTTCAAAAGATTGGGCTTTCTCAGTTTAATTTCTTGAGACCACAGCAGTTGATTCTCCGGATCACGGCTAATTTCTTCTAGCCAAAGCAGTTGGTGTTCTCGGACAAGGCGACTGTTGATGTTGACTCGACGAATATTTCGGGGCGAAATTACCTCCAAAATTTGCCGAATGCGATCGACCAAGTTAGACTGTTCTAGCAGCTCGACTGTTGCCGCCTCGCACAGCAGTTGCAACACCCCATCGGCAAACACAGCTCTGGTTCTGACACCTACCTGTGCGAGTTTGTCATTCAGGATTTGAATAATCGCTGCCACAGAACCCTGGTGAGCCTGTCTGGCAATATTATCTATTTGATTCGTCATAGGAATATCTGGAAGCTTAGTAAGCTGTTAATTGTTAATCGAAACTCTTGGATGTGAATTTTTATCTATACAGGTTATCACTGACACTCCCAGGTTAAAATGTGGATCGCGATCGAACTTAAAACAGCATCTCAAAGGCTAACAGGAAATAAACTATGGGCAAAGTAATTAGCGGTAAAATTTTTGTTGTAGACGACAACATCGATACAGATCAAATTATCCCTGCCGAATACCTGACCCTGGTTCCCTCAAAGCCGGACGAGTACGAGAAATTAGGTAGTTACGCAATGATTGGGTTGCCCGATCGTTACGGCAAGTTTATCGAACCGGGTGAACTAAAAACCAAGTATCCGATTATAATCGCTGGCGAAAATTTTGGCTGCGGTTCTTCGCGGGAACACGCCCCCATCGCACTAGGGGCCGCTGGCGTCGAGGCTGTGGTGTCTTTGTCTTACGCCCGGATCTTCTTTCGCAATTGCTCGGCTACTGGCGAATTGTACCCGATCGAGTCAGTCGATCGACTCTGCGACTTGTTTGTGACAGGGCAAGAAGTGACTATCGATTTTACAGCAGAGCAAATTATCAACCACACTCTCGATCGAACTTGCGAACTCAAAGCTTTAGGAGAAGTAGGGCCAGTCATTGATGCTGGAGGGCTGTTTGCTTATGCGCGCCAGACAGGAATGATTGCGGCACGTTAAATAGTTGACAGTTGACAGCGAAAATCCGATCTGGTTTTTTGCGGTCAATTGTCAAATTTTCAGGACTAAAGTCCTCACTACAAACTCATCTTATGGCGATCGTTCGATCGGACATCATACTAAGTCCCATTCGGAAATTTCAAGAAATCGAGTCAATATAATTTAACAAAATACGTTGGTGAGGCAGACCGAGCGATCGAACATCTCCTGATTTCTCGGAATAGCAAATACCAGCCCGAATATCCTCAGGTGTCAATAACTTCAGATCCCAACCTTCAAGCAAAACTAAATCCTTGACATCTACACTAAGTTGTGAATGAAAAACGTGGCGCACAACATCTCCTTCGACATCGCAACAAAAAAGAGAGACACTTTCAGGAGCATAACAAATTTCTTCTTGCAATTCCCGAATTACAGCAACTTCCGGTGTTTCTCCTGGTTCTATGTGTCCGCCAAACAAAGCCCAGTGTCCCGGATACCTAATATTAGGAATATCGTCACGCAACTGACAGAGAAACTTGCCGTCTTTGTGTAAAATTGCGATCGCAACGTGAATTTTAGTCATTAGTCATTAGTCCTTAGTTATTACTGTGTAGTGCGAGCTTCTAGCTCTCACTGTATCATTGTTCCCAGGCTCTTCCTGGGAATACATATCTGGAGGATCGGCCTCCAATTACCAATTTCTTATTACCAATTCCCCCATGCCCAATTCCCAATTCCTATTTCCCAATTTCTATTTTCCCTTGTCTGTTGCCGGAGTGCGACTTAACTGTTCAATTTCCTCAACATAAACCTCACCCAAATCCTTTCCAGCCAATTCTTTCAAAGTAATAGTTTTATAGCGAACTTCGCCCTTCAACAAAACTTCATCGCCAAGTTGTGGCAATTCTTTCTTAGTTAAAATCCAAATACTGCCCGTACCATCCTGAAGTTGATAAGCCGCATTCCCAACAAACGGAGCGCGATTTTCCACTTTTCCCCGAAGATAAACTTCAGCATCCACTTGTCGCTTTTGTTGAACTTCGCCAATGCTAGCAAGATTAAAACCGAGATTGAGTTGAGACATGGGTAAATTGCCACAACTCAACAAAGCGCTGGCGAATATTAGCGATAAAGAGCCGAGGCAGCTTTTTTTAACCCAAACTTGCTTAATTGCAGTAGTCATTAGTCAAATGATTTTAAATTTGAGATAGCACTTACTCTAACAGAATTGGAAAAATCGATCGCAACTCAGAATAGACTGCGCTATAGCCATTGTCAGCGGTTAAGCTAAAATCTAAAATCGTCCGCCCCTAACCCACAGCCTAACAATGGAAGCCAAAACTGCTCGCATCTTAGATGGTAAAGCTTTAGCCCAAAAGATTCAAAGCGAGCTGAGCGATCGAGTCCGTTCCCTACAAACCGAAAAAGGACGCCCTCCGGGACTTGCAGTGTTGATGGTTGGCGACAACCCAGCTAGCGCAGCCTATGTTCGCAATAAAGAGCGAGCCTGCGCTAAAGTGGGCATAGCTTCCTTCGGCCAACATTACCCCACAAATGCAACTCAAGCCGAACTAGAACGTGCAATTCATGCACTCAACGAGGACGATCGAGTAGATGGTATTTTAGTGCAACTGCCGCTACCAGAACACTTAGACGCAATTTCCCTGCTTTATCAAATTGCTCCCGACAAAGATGCTGACGGACTTCACCCTGTAAATTTAGGCCGCTTAATGCGGGGCGAGAAAGGTTTGCGGAGTTGTACTCCGGCAGGAGTGATGCGACTTTTAGCAGAATACAAGATTGATTTGAAAGGAAAAAATGCCGTAGTTTTGGGCCGCAGTATTTTGGTGGGTAAACCGATGGCCATGATGCTTTTAGAAGCAGATTGTACTGTTACAGTAGCTCATTCGCGATCGCAAAATCTAGAATCAATTACCAATCAAGCCGATATTCTAATCGCCGCCGTCGGCCGCACAGAAATGATTACAGCTAATATGGTCAAACCGGGATCGGTAGTAATTGATGTCGGTATCAACCGCGTTGTCAATCCAGATGGTACTAGCCGTTTAGCCGGAGATGTTGACTTTGATGCTGTTAAAACAGTAGCCGAATCTATCACGCCAGTACCGGGAGGAATCGGGCCGATGACTGTTGCGATGCTGTTAAAAAATACCGTTTCGAGTTACAAACATTAAGAAGTAGGGTGCGTCGCTGTGAAATTTTACGTCGTAGTCGAAGATAGTCGATCGCGACGCACCTTACTTTACTGTAGGGTGCGTCGCTGTGAAATTTTATATCGTAGTTGAAGATAGTCGATCGCGACGCACCTTACTTTACTGTAGGGTGCGTCGCTGTGAAAATTTTATATCGTAGTTGAAGATAGTCGATCGCGACGCAGCCTTACTTTACGTGTAGGGTGCGTCGCTGTAAA
>JAAUPI010000335.1 GCA_012035135.1 Microcoleus sp. CSU_2_2 | reverse complement strand
TTAATTGGTTTGTCTTGATCAGACAAACCGAAAAGTAACTCGCTAACATATTCAAGTTGATTAGCCATAAATCTTAAGGCTTCGGGAAGAGTTCGAGTACCAATCATCCGTGCTAGAGATACTAAAATAGGTTGCTGCTGCTGCAAACTTTAGAAGAACTCGAAGATGAGGGAGTAGAATTAATAACTGCCGAGAATGGAGAAATTGCCCTGGCAAAAATTCAATCAGACCAACCAAACCTGGTATTTCTCGATGTGATGATGCCTAAAATGAGTGGTTTTGATGTCTGCCACCGCGTCAAGAATGTCCTCGATCTTAAAGACGTTTATATTATTATGCTAACGGCTAAGGGTCAGGAATTTGATAAACAAAAAGCTCAGGAAATGGGTGCAGATTTATATTTGACTAAGCCTTTCGATCCCGATGAAGTGTTGGAAACAGCGCAAAAAGTTTTAGGTTTTTGATAGGGTTTAATCCAGCCCGCCAAATTTAGCAAAATTTCATCTTTACAGTATTTCACGTGGGGGGACAAGGCCGTGTCGCGTCCGTACAGTACAGCTTTTTAAGTATTCTTACTAGGACGATCGACATTTTATGCGATCGACGAATGTACGCTGCCTGTTGGGCGGTGCGGAATATTGGATCGAACAAGATAGTCCACAAACCTAAAATCTTTCAAGCAAAAAACCGCCAGTCAACACCGAATGCAGATACAATGCAAACTGCACAAAGGCAAGCTTGAGCTGAGCTGTTAGATATGGCTCTAAGTCTAAGTCTCAACTTTGAGCTCGCCAACCCTGGGCCTATTTTTACTGATTCCACTCAATTGCTTACTATGCCTAAAGTTTTAGTATCCGATCCGATCGACCAAGCCGGACTTGATATCCTCTCCCAAGTCGCTCAGGTTGACGTAAACACGGGTCTCTCAGCAGAAAAACTGGTAGAAATCATCCCAGAGTATGACGCTTTAATGATCCGTTCTGGCACACAAGTTACCAAAGAAATCATTGAAGCGGGCAATTTGCTCAAAATCATCGGCCGAGCCGGTGTCGGGGTAGACAATGTAGATGTACCCGCCGCCACCCGCAAAGGAATTGTAGTTGTCAATTCCCCCGAAGGCAATACGATCGCCGCTGCCGAACACGCGATCGCGATGATGCTCTCCATGTCTCGCCACATCCCAGAAGCTAACGCATCTGTCAAAGGTGGTAAATGGGAACGCAATCGCTTTCTCGGCGTAGAAGTTTACAAAAAAACCCTCGGCATCGTCGGTTTGGGCAAAATTGGTTCCCACCTTGCCGCCGCCGCCAAAGCAATGGGCATGAAGCTGCTGGCCTACGATCCCTTCATTTCCACCGAAAGAGCGGATCAGTTGGGTTGCCGATTGGTAGAACTCGAATTGCTGATGCGCGAATCCGATTACATTACCCTGCACATCCCCAAAACTCCGGAAACCCTGCACCTAATTAACGCTGAGGTGCTGTCGAAGATGAAGCCCACGGCCCGGATCATTAATTGTGCCAGAGGTGGCATCATTGACGAAGCAGCCTTAGCAGAAGCGATAAAAGAAGGGAAGATCGCTGGCGCAGCTTTGGACGTTTACGAACAGGAACCCCTGCAAGCTGATTCTCCCTTGCGGAATGTTGGGCAAAACATCGTGCTGACGCCCCACTTGGGAGCTTCGACAGCCGAAGCTCAGGTGAATGTGGCGATCGACGTTGCCGAACAAATTCGTGATGTATTGTTAGGATTGCCAGCGCGATCGGCTGTTAACATACCTGGTATTTACCCAGATTCGATCGAAAAACTCAAACCCTACCTGCAACTCGCCGAAACCCTAGGCAACCTCGTCAGCCAGCTAGCCGGAGGCAGAGTTGATTACCTAAACGTCCAACTCCAAGGCGAACTTGCCACCAACCAAGGTCAGCCCGTCGTCGTCGCTGCCCTCAAAGGTTTGCTCTCCCAAGCCCTGCGAGAACGGGTTAACTACGTCAACGCCAGCATCGAAGCCAAAGAACGAGGAATTCGCGTCATCGAAACCCGAGACGCCTCAATTCGCGACTACACAGGCTCCCTGCACCTCATGGCGAAAGGAACCCTCGGCGAACATACCGTCACAGGTGCAGTGCTCGGCGAAAGCGAAATTCGGATTACCAGCGTTGACGATTTTCCAGTCAACGTTTGCCCCACCCACCATATGCTATTTACCCTGCACCGCGATATGCCGGGAATTATTGGCAAAATTGGTTCGCAGTTGGGCAGTTTTAATGTCAATATTGCCAGTATGCAAGTAGGCCGTAAAATCGTGCGCGGTGATGCGGTGATGGTTTTGAGCCTTGACGATCCTCTACCAGAGGGCATATTGGCTGAGATCATCAAAGTTCCCGGAATTCGGGATGCTTACACGGTAACTCTTTGAATGATTTTAGATTTTAGGTTTTGAATGCGAGGACTGATAATTGGTAATGGGTAATTGGTAATAGGTAATTAGCAAGACAACTGAGAATTTTTCTATTAGTCAATCCTTATTGCCAAGTCCCCAGCCTCCCTTCCCCAATCTAAAATCTCAAATCTCAAATCTAAAATTGTTATGGCACATAGCTGGTGGGAAATTCGAGTTCTTTGCGATCCCGCGTTAGAAGATATCATCTTCTGGCGACTGGAAATGTTCGGCTGTCAGGGAAGTGTCAGTCAGATGAAAAGCAATTCTTGTTTGATGTCGGCTTACCTTCCAGAAGAAAAGGCCCAATTGCTAGATTTGGCAGCACTGTCGCTATGGCTGCGTCAAGATGCCCTGTGCGCGGGTTTGCCTTTACCAGCTATGCAGTGGGATTTGATTGAGGAAGAAGATTGGGGTACCAGTTGGAAGCAGCATTGGCAACCTCAAGAAATTGGCGATCGATTTTTAGTTTATCCGGCTTGGCTGCCAGTACCGCAAAATTCCGATCGCATCATTTTACGTTTAGATCCCGGTGTCGCTTTTGGTACGGGAGCCCATGCTACCACTCAACTATGTCTGGAGTCGTTGGAAATGCGCCTCGGTTTTGACGACAAAAAGTACATACTTGCCGATATCGGCTGCGGATCGGGTATTTTGTCGATCGGCGCCGTATTGTTGGGTGCCACAACAGTTTATGCTCTGGATACAGATCCTTTGGCCGTGCGATCGACCATTAGCAACAGACAACTCAATCGCGTTAACCCCCAGCAATTGGTAGCAGAACTTGGTAGTGTCGATCGCTTAAAAGAAATGATCGACGAGCCGATCGACGGTTTTATGTGCAATATTTTAGCAGAAGTAATCATTGATTTGATACCGCAATTCACTACAATTAGCAAACCCAATACTTGGGGAATTCTTAGTGGCATTTTACTCGACCAAGCTAAACCGATTGCCGACACTCTCGAACAGCACGGCTGGATAGTAGCTACTCTCTGGAAGCGCCAAGATTGGTGCTGTTTTAACATTCGGCGCAGTTGACAATTGGGAATTGGGAAATTGTTAAAGATCGAGATATCGCTTGAATCGATCGGCAATGTCTTTTTCCATTTCAGTGAAATCGATTGATATCTTGCAGCATTCTCAATCAGCGAGCGAGAAACCGGGTTTCTGACAAAAAATATACGCTTTGTTGCTAAGTTTTTGCCATAGGACTTACGCAAAAACCCGGTTTCTAGGAAAAATCCTCGATACATCCGAGAGATATTGATGCAGAAACCGGGTTTTTGACCCCCAGTGCGTAATACCAAATCCGGGTTACTTACCCCTTTTATAATCTCGTAAATGTAGTAAATGTAGGGTGCGTCGCTACGAACAACTCTCGTTGCTATTGGGAGATCTCATAGCGACGCACCATACCAATTATA
>JAAUPI010000066.1 GCA_012035135.1 Microcoleus sp. CSU_2_2 | reverse complement strand
CTGGCCAATATGACGCACCCTACTATTACTAAAAATCACGCTCAAGTAGGGTGTGTCAGTTGCGATTACTTTCTTTTATGCCGACAATCCCAGGCTGACGCACGCAGCAGAAAACGGTGCGTCATTATGAGATTTTTTGTGCCAAGTCATGCTGGCCAATATGACGCACCCTACTATTACTCAAGCTTCGCGTCTTCGGGGTTTCAAAAATATCTATGACTAACTAATCCAAAATTTTACAAAATCGCATTACCCGGAAATTGCTGTTTCAAAACAGGCATCACAGGACAAGGTTTTAGTTCTTGCAAATTCTCTGGTTTGTTCCAAGTAAAAGGTCCTTTTTTCTCCGCCGACATCCACAGCAAGCTTTTAGCCCGCGTCATCGCTACGTAAAGCAATCGCATTTCTTCTGCTGTTTTCAAATAACCCGCTTGTTCCCATGCTTCACCCAGATTTGGTAGTGGATATTTACCGTGCAAACTCGCTCGAATTTGAGCTCTGGCTACTTCTGCTAAAGTAAAATCTCCTAAAAATTTAGCCTGTGGCAAAACTCGCAAACTTCCGGGGATTGTTTGGTCGTGCAAAAAAGGGATAAAAACGCAATCCCAATCTAATCCTTTAGCTTTGTGCATGGTGATAATTGTGAGTTGACCTTTGCTGGTGTAGCGTTGTTCTACTTTTTCATCTGCCTCCACTGGTTCAAATCTTTCTGAACTGACAATTTCGCTCAGTACATTCAAAATATTGCTCATTGAATTGTTAGCGACAGTTTGAATTGCTACTCGTTCTGCTAATTTGTCGGCAGTCGCTAATTCTGTTTGGTCGTATTGCAGTGCTAAGGCGATAAATGAGATGATTTGAGAGGGCGGAAGTTCTAATCTAGCTTGCAGCAAGCCACAGCAAAAATAGCGACATTTGCGAACTGGTTCTGATTGTTGCGGATCGAGGGGGCCGGGGTAAAGAAATTGTTCCGGGCTAGTAGCAAAAGCATTGTAGTCTTGTTTGGGGATTAGTTGTCGATCGCTCAAAATTTTCAGTGCCGCTTTCAAGTAATCGGGAGAATGCGGGCGATCGAGAAATTGCAGCAGTGTTAAGATTTCCCAAGGCACTTGAGAGTGTCGATCGCGCTCTCCTACATCCTCAATTTTAATCCCATATTTGCTTAAATCTATGCTCAATCCGTGTTTTTTAGGGTTTTCTAGCACCTCTTTAATAAATTTACCCTGTTTATTCTCTCGCACCAAAACTGCCATCGATTTCAGGTATTCTAACGGCAATTTTGCATGAGGTTCTGCATCGCTCACTTCACCGCCTAAGTCGATCTTTTTTTCTAGATTTTTTAATTCAAATCCCGGAGGTAAAAACTGTTCTATCAACTCGACTACCCGCTTGCCAATGAGTTCGATCGTGTGGTAAACGTCGCGAGGAGTATGCAATTCTAAACCACGACCGATCGGGACAGGATTCGCATCAGCTTGCGGATCGTTCCTGCTCACTATTTTAATAGTTTGGTCGCGAAAAGGCTGTTCTGTTCCCGCCAAATCAGAACGGTTTACCCATTCTAAAATAAAGTTAGCTGCATCAATAATTACCTGGGTGCTGCGACCGGCACAATCCATTGTTGCTAACTTATTTTCAACTTTGCACTGTTCGCAAAACTCCCGAAAATAAATCGGATCGGCTGGCGTAAATGTAGAATTAATCGCTTGATTTGGATCGCCAACTCTGATAAAATTAGGAGGTAATTTAGGATCATTTGGATCGAGCGCTAATATTTCCAAAAGCTCCGTCTGCAAAGGTGTAGAATCTTGCGCTTCGTCCTCAAAAACTGCAAATACTTGATTTTGTTCGATCGCCCTAGCTTTCGGATTTTCCAACACTCGCAAAGCTGCTAAAATCATCTCGTCATAATCGATGAATTCCCGACTCCGCAACAAAGCCTGATATTTCTGATATAAACCCCCAGCTACGGCTAAAATTTCATAACTGTCCCCAGAAGAGAGAGCACCCATCTTTAACAAATCTTCCGGAAACAAACCAGAAGATTTCGCCTCGTGAATCACAGTCTTAGCTAACTGTGGCAAAATCTCCGTCCGCAAAACTGACTGACGCCGCAATCTCTCCGTTTCCTCTCCATCAAATTGCTGCCCTTCCAACAAAACTTGATATCTTTGAGGATTTTCAGCGATCCAAAGTTCTACACAAGTGCGAATTAAGCGGTGACTTTGAGTCGGAGTCACTAAAGTTGAATTTTCTAAATTCAAGCCCGATAAATCGGGATGACGCATAGCAATATTCAAAGCCAAACCGTGCAAAGTATGTACGACAAAACCACCTTGAGGCAAAGACAATTCTTGGAGATTTTGGCGAATTTTAGCTTTAATATTAGCAGCAGCCGATCGCGTAAAAGTCACCACAATTAACTGGCGCCGGCTGTGAAGTTGGTAGCGCCCGATCGCAATTGCCGACGCAGCAGCCATTCCTGTAGACTTCCCGGCCCCTGGAACCGCCGAAACGGCAAGGGGCCCGCCTTCCCAATCGGCCATTTGCTGCTGCCCCTCACGCAATCTATCGCGCAGTTTTCGGGCAGCTTGTTCCCGTACAACAGTGGCGGAGTCTGAATCAAAGAAAGTCAGATCCGGGCGATCGATATCTGCGATCGAGGAAGTAAAATTAGTATCAAATTCGTCAGTCATTCGATTTTAGATTTTGGATTTTGGATTTTCGATTTTAGATTGGCATATTAGTAGAGGGAGTTGTCAAAATTCAGCGGTTTAGAACCGCCACCTCAAGGCGGAATATTTTTAGGGCAGGGTGTAAATCCCAATCCTAAAAACCTCACGCGACCTCTGTCAACTGTCTTCCCTCCTTGGGGGGGCGAGGAGGGGGTTGTCAACTGTCAACTGTTTATCTACCGTTTCAATTTCTGTATGAGCTATCCTGAGAATATCTTTTCGAGCTTAAATGAAAACAACCACAAAATTCAATACCCAAACGTTTTTAGAGGACAAACTTCGATGCAAACTCACATCAAGATTAATTTTTTGCCAAAAGTTAACCCACACCTGAACGCCGCCAATAACAGCACAACTCGCTTTGCGATCGCGCTATTCCTAACTTTATCCTCTACCATTGCTTTGCCAAGTTGCAGTGCTAATAATAGTCGAGAATCGGCTCCATCAGCAGGGGTTCCACAATCGGTTGTAGAATCATCTGTAGCGAGATCTGCAGCAGCACCACCACAAGGCGCCACAGAGAAAAACACTGCTGATGTACCAAAACAAGCCAAAGCAGAAACTCCGGCAACTCGTCCCCAACTTATTAAAAAAGCCACACTGAATTTAGTTGTCAAATCTATTGACGAAAGCACTAAATCTGTGACCGATATTGTCCAAAAAAGGCAAGGCGATATCTTGGGTTTCCAAAGCGAAAAACCCCCAGATTCGAGTATACGGCAAACCGCGACTATGGACATTCGCGTGCCTCAAGAGCAGTTAGAAACGACTTTAAATGCTTTAGCAAAACTTGGAAATGTACAGAATCGTGGTCTGTCGGCGGAGGATGTGACTGCGCAATTAGTTGACAGCGAAGCTAGGCTGCGGAACCTCCGCAAATCGGAAGAAATGGTCTTAAAAATTATGGAACGATCCGGTTCTATAGGTGATGTCCTGAAAGCTTCTAAAGAATTGAGCAATATTAGAGAGTCGATCGAACGCATTGATGCTCAATTAAAAAGTTTGCGCAATCAAGTCGCTTATTCCAGTATCAACTTAACTTTAGAATCAGCAGTATCTGCTACACAAACTTCCGAACCTTCTCTCGGTTTGCGGATGCAGGAAACTTGGGGAAAAGCAACTCACTCGGTTAGCGAATTAACTTTAGGTTTGTTGAGTTTGATGATTTGGCTGTTGGCTTACAGTCCTTATTTTCTGATAATTGGTGTGGCTGGGTTTTATGGTTTTAATAGGTTGAAGAAAAAGCAGTCTGTTCTGCCAACTCAAGAACCAAAACTGCCTCAGTAAATAGACCAAGCAACAAACCAGATCCTGTTGCACTCCTATGATAGGAACTCTGGACACAGCAATGCCGTTTTCCTACCCCAAAATAATCGTAGCTTGCGGTGCGGGATGCCATCACCCTTTCTCGGATCTAACCATCATCCCAAATTATAGGGAAACGGCACTGCCGTGTCCTGATTGTTCGACTTCGCACGCGCCTACCGCTGTGGATAATATCATTTCGGCACAGCCGGAATTGAGATCAATTCTAACATCAGAAGATCGCGATCGCCCCTTATCTTCTCTATTAGCCGATCGCACTTATTGCATCAACCAACAGCCAGGACTGACATCTGTTACATCCGTTACACAATCCGTTGCCGAACTTCCTTCTGCGATATCTTTTTGCCGATCGCCCTTCATCGTGCAATAATAAAATGACTTGCACAAAACTCTATCAGTAGGGTAAATATAACCTCCGTTACCGCTACATATAGCGTCTCAACTGTCAAGCCCTGCAAGTCAAACAATCAAACTGGCTGTTGCACTACATAAATTTTTCCTAATGGCTGAAGTCCCCCAATCTCCCGCAGAACTTGCCGAAGCCCTCAGAGGCTTGACCGATATCAATTTCCAATTACCAGATCCCGAAGACGAACAAATACCTGACTTTGATTTTGAAAATCAGGTTGACAATGCTTGGAAAGTATGCGATCGTTTCGACTTACAAACCGACATCTGGCGCGGACAAATTCTCCGCACAGTTAGAGATAGAGAAAAAAAAGGTGGCGACGGACGTGGTACTGGCTTCTTGAATTGGCTAAAAGAAAGAGAAATCAGCAAAAGTCAAGCTTATTCTTTAATCGAATTAGCGAAGAGTGCCGATACTTTAATCGAGCAAGGAGATTTAGATCCAGAATCCATTAGAAACTTCAGCAAAAGAGCCTTTGTCGAAACCGCCAAATCATCCCCAGAAGTGCAACAAATGGTCACAGATGCGGCGTCAAAGGGCGATCGAATTACCCGCCGCGAAGTCAAACAACTCTCCGATGAATGGATGGCAATGAACTCAGATTTACTGCCAGAAGAAGTCAAAGAAAAAGCATCTACAGGTTCCCTTCCTTCCCGCTACCTCGCACCTTTAGTCAAAGAAATGGAGAAACTCTCTCCATCTCACCAAATCGAAATTCAAAAAGAAGTAGCAGAAAACCCCGACTTAGATACTGTCAAACAACTAACTTCTGACGCCAAAAACCTATCTAAATATCTCGATGCCGCCGCCCAAGTCCAAGCCCTCAATCAATCCCACCTAGACATGGAAATGGCCTTAGAAGAATCTTTGCGACTAGGCTGTTTAGGAACCACAGCCGACGTTGTAAAACAAGCCGCCCAGCTAGAACAAACAGTAGTCAAACTCTACACAATTTGGAAGCGTTTAGGCAGTTTAACAGATAGATTGTACGTAGATACAGGAGCGAGCACCCCCAATTTGCGATTGCTCTTAGGATGTTTGGACAGCCTTTCCGGCGAAAAAATCGAAGTAGATTTCGGAGATGGAGAGCGTTCTGTTCGCCTGCAAATTTTCAGCGAATAAATTCACATTTAATCGTAGATAAACGTCGATAAATCTCGCAACTATCCGCGTTTATCCGCGTTCATCTGCGGTTCAAACTTCTGATGTTCTTGAGAATGATACCACCTATGACTAGAAACTTAATTACGATCGCACCTCAAATTTAACCTCAACCTAATTCTTAATCCCCGTCGCCGCAATCCCCCGAATAAACTGCCGCTGACCCGCCAAAAACAGCACCACCACCGGCACAGTTCCAATCACCACCGCCGCCATCAACAACTGCCAACTGCTAGTAAACTGTTCCTGAAACTCAGCCAAAACTAACTGCACAGTCCGCAACTGAGGCCGCGTCGTAAACACCAGTGGCTTAAACAAATCGTTCCACTCCCCGATAAACGTAAACAAAAACAACGTCACCAAAGCAGGGCGCGCCAAAGGCAACATCACCTGCCACAAAACCTGCCAGCGATTCGCCCCATCTAACATCGCCGCCTCCTCCAACTCCACCGGAATTGTCAGAAAATACTGGCGTAGCAGAAAAATCCCAAAACCATTCGCCGCTGTCGGCAAAATTAGCGCCCCGTAAGTATTCAGCAAATGCCCCCACTTCAAAACCAAGAAAATCGGAATCACCAAAAGCTGAAACGGAATTACCAGCGTCGCCAAAACCCCCAAAACAATCGCCCCTCGTCCCCGAAACTTCAGCCTCGCCAAGGCATAACCAGCCAAAGCAGAAGTCACAACCTGAAAAGCTGTTACTGCCAGAGCCACTAAAGTAGAATTAGCAAATGCCAACAAAAAATTTCCTCGTCGCCAAGCCTCCTGATAGTTCGCAAAAGTTAGGCCAGTGGTATTGACACCGACACCTGATGGTGATATAGACACCAAAAATACAGCAGCTAGTGGCAGCAGCACCAGCGCTGCCCCCGCCAGCAAAAACAGAAAACTCAGCATTTGCAGTGCTTTAGACCTGTCAAACCATTTACCCATCTCAACCTCCGGGGGACGACTGCCGGCTCTCGCGAAACTTGGTCGCGAAACCCGTCACCAACTTCTGAATGAACCTAAAATAGTCAGCCTGTGGGGGTCTCATACTCGATCGCCCCCAGACACCCTAAAACTGATAAATTTATTATTGAAAATAGTTAAAGTGTACTATGGCTTCATTGAAGTTAAAATAACTTTACAAGGAACAAAGCTGAAAGCCCTGGGACTTCAATCTGGGGATGAAAGCCAGCAGTAGACTTGAGTCTACCAATTAAAAGCAGCCACAACCTCATCTTTTACGATCGAGCGAGTGAGTAGCCATCGTCCGACACGACCTTTAAGAATTAAACTTGTTGCGGATTCATCCCCAAAAGTTTGTCCTGAAGAATCCCCGTGTATCGACTACCGGAGTGTCAACATTGTCTTAACATCCAAAACTCTACTTGGTATTTGCTCAATAACAATCAGGAGACAAAATATCTATGCCCCAGCTTGAGGCCAGCCCAGCCATTAACTTTCAAACCGAAACTTACAAAGACGCTTACAGTCGAATCAACGCCATTGTGATTGAAGGCGAACAAGAAGCCCATGACAATTACCTCACACTGGCCGAAATGTTGGCTGACAAAAAGAGTGAGTTAATTGGCTTGTCCAAGATGGAAAACCGCCACATGAAAGGCTTCCAAGCTTGTGGTCGCAATCTCAAGGTAACGCCAGATATGGAATTTGCCAAAAAGTTCTTTTCGGAACTGCACGGAAACTTCCAAACAGCAGCGGCGTCCGGTCAGATTGTAACTTGCTTGCTGATTCAATCGCTAATTATCGAATGTTTTGCGATCGCAGCCTACAACATTTACATCCCCGTTGCCGACGACTTCGCCCGCAAAATCACTGAAGGCGTCGTCAAGGAAGAATACAGTCACCTCAACTTTGGTGAAGTCTGGCTAAACGCTCACTTTGAAGAATCCAAAGCTGAACTCGAAGCTGCCAACCGCCAAAACTTGCCCATCATCTGGAGACTGCTAAATGCCGTCGCCGACGATGCCCGCGTCTTGGGGATGGAAAAAGATGCTTTAGTTGAAGACTTCATGATTGCCTACGGCGAAGCCCTCGGCAACATAGGCTTTAATAACCGCGACATCATGCGAATGTCAGCACAAGGCCTCGCAGCCTAATCAATTTGGAAATCAAGGAATGAACTCAAAATTAAAAAGTTTGAATTTTTAATTTTTCCTTCTTCCTTCTTCCTTCTTTCTTCTTCCTTCTGTCTTCTTCCTTCATCTGACAACTTAATGTTTGGTTTAATCGGTCACTTAACCAGCTTAGAACACGCCCAATCAGTAGCTAACGAGCTGGGCTATCCAGAATACGCCGATCAAGGTCTCGATTTTTGGTGCAGCGCACCGCCCCAGATAGTTGATACTATCACTGTCACTAGCATCACTGGGCAAAAAATAGAAGGCCGCTATGTGGAATCCTGTTTTCTACCAGAAATGCTAGCTACTCGCCGGATTAAAGCGGCCACCCGCAAAATCCTGAATGCGATGGCTCATGCTCAAAAAAACGGGATTAATATCACTGCTTTAGGAGGCTTTTCTTCGATCATTTTTGAAACCTTCAACTTGCAGCAAATTAAGCAAATTCGCAATCTCAAGTTGGAATTTGAACGCTTCACCACTGGCAACACTCATACGGCTTACATTCTCTGCCGTCAAGTAGAACAAGCAGCCCCAAAATTGGGTATTGAACTATCAAAAGCTACCGTAGCTGTTTGCGGTGCTACCGGCGATATTGGCAGCGCTGTCTGTCGCTGGCTCAGCGTTAAAACAAATGTAGCGGAATTGTTACTAATTGCCCGTGACAAAGAACGGTTGCAATCTTTGCAGTCAGAATTAGGACGAGGCAAAATTATGGACTTGGAAGAAGCCCTACCTCAAGCTGATATTGTCGTCTGGGTAGCCAGTATGCCAAAGGGAGTAGAAATTGACCCTAAGACATTGAAGCAACCTTGTTTGTTAATTGATGGAGGCTATCCCAAAAATCTGGCAACTCAGGTTCAGCACCCAGAAATTTATGTACTCAATGGTGGCATTGTGGAGCATTCCCTAGATATTGACTGGAAAATTATGAAGATTGTCAATATGGATGTGCCAGGCCGACAGTTATTTGCTTGTTTTGCCGAATCAATGCTGCTGGAATTTGAAAAATTGTACACCAATTTTTCGTGGGGACGGAATCAAATTACGGTGGAAAAGATGGAGCAAATCGGTGAGATATCGGTTAAACATGGTTTCCGACCTTTAATGTCATTTTGATGTTGAGAGTTGACAGTTGACAGTTGACGATTGACGACCCCCCCCCAAGGGGGGATGACTGTTGACTGTTGACTGAGGCAGAAACGGCTCTGCTGAACTTGTGGTGGTAAATTAATCTAATACCAAATCCGGGTTGTTCATCCCCGTTATAAACTGTATGGTGCGTCGCTCGTTTAATATTGGTTTATAGCGAAAATCATTCGTGGCGACGCACCCTACGAGACTGCTGATTATAAAGGGGGTAAGTAACCCGGATTTAGTATAATATACATTTTCCCCCAAGTATCCGAAAGAGTCGTATAAGTTTATCAAACTCCCGAAAAAAAGGGAGAAATTCTGACTCTCCCCTACTCTTCGCGCCGGACACGGCAATGTCGTTTCCCTACTTCATTTCATAACCAAACAAATTCGGATCGACTTCTCCCAAATTCAAATCTGCCAAACCATACTCAGCCCAACGCCTTTCTACCATCGCCGCCACATCCGGATCGGATTCCAAAGCTTCTCCCCATTCGTGCTCGGTTTCCGGCGGCATTTTCGTAGTAGCATCAATCCCCATTCTGCCTCCCAAACCAAGTTTTTCACTAGCAAAATCTAACGTATCAAAAGGCGTATTTGGCAGAATAAATACATCTCGAACTGGGTCAACTTTAGAACTAATTGCCCACACTACTTGACGCGGGTCGCGAATGTTGATACTTTTATCGACAACAATCACAAACTTAGTGTAAGTAAACTGGGGCAATGCACTCCAAAATGCTAAAGCAGCTCTTCTTGCTTGACCGGGATAGGCTTTATCAATGGAAATAATTGCTGCTTTATAACTCAGCGCTTCCATTGGTAAGAAGAAATCGACAATTTCCGATACTTGCTGCCGCAAAATAGGAGTATAAATGCGATTTAGCGCGATCGCCATCATAGCTTCTTCTTTCGGCGGCCGCCCGCTAAATGTAGTCAGATAAATCGGGTCTTTGCGGTGTGTCATGCAATTGAAGCGCACCAGCGGCGAATCTTCCACACCGCCGTAATAACCCATGTGGTCGCCGAAGGGCCCGTCGGGCAGAACTTCCCCCGGTGTAATCGTTCCTTCTAGCACGATTTCCGAGTCCGCCGGTACTTCCAAATCTACGGTTTTGCACTTCGCCAATTGCACGCCGGAACCGCCATAAAGTCCGGCAAATAACCATTCCGATAAATCTACAGGAATTGGGGTTGCTGCTGCGAGGATGATTAAAGGATCGACTCCCAGGGCGATCGCAACTTCTAATTTTTTACCAGCCTGCGCCGCTTTTCGCAAGTGTCGCGCCCCACCCCGCACCGATAACCAGTGTACGGTCATCGTATTTTTTGATTGCAACTGCAACCGATAAACCCCTACATTCGGCGTACCCGTTTCGCAATCTTTGGTAATTACTAAACCGAGGGTGATAATTTTGCCCGCATCTCCTGAATAAGGGCGAATCATCGGGATTTTGTTTAAATCTAACCCTTCTCCCTCAAGTACCACTTGCTGACAAGCCGGGAAAAAGTCGCGGCCGGGTTTGGCTTTGACTACGTCAAACAGCACTTTGCCAAATTCTATGGCTTGGGAAATCTTTTTCGGTGGTTTTGGCTGTTGTAGCATTCCCAATTTTTTGCCCAATTCCTCCAATTCTGCTGGCTTTTCCATGTTCATCGCCCAGCAAACCCGCTGTTCCGTACCCAACAGGTTAATGGCTACGGGGAATTCTGCCCCTTTGACGTTTTCAAACAGCAAGCCAGGGCCGCCTTTTTGCAACATTTGGTTGGAAATTTCGGCAATTTCTAGGTCGGAATCGACTAAAGCGCTAATCCGGCGCAGTTGTCCTCTGTCTTCGAGTAGTTTGAGGAATCCCCGCAAGTCTCTGGCCATTGTTGTTAAAGAAATGTTAAGTGTCTTTACTATTATGGGGCGATTCGGGCGATCGAGTGGGGGTGAGGGGCGATCGCCCGATCGCCAAATAAGTTTCTATTGTTTATGGTTAATTTATGATTTGGTATTTCTCTAATTTATCAAAAACTTAATTTAGCTAATTTTTATTTTAAATATTTTTAACCCTAATTTAAACAAAGCTTATTTTTTTCTTAATTAATCTATTGTTAACCAAAATTTAAAACAAGCTTATCCTCTTATATGCCTTTATTTCGGGATTTCAGTCTATCCTATGGAGGAGATTTGCAAAGCCTGCTATTAATATTGAGGACGAGGAGTTATGGTTTTCTTCACTAAAGGTTGGCGACGTGCCTTTATAGTTACGCTAGCGGTATCTGCATTTTCGCTCTCATTGGTTACTTCCGCTGTAGCTGCTGTAACACTAAATGGTTCGGGAGCAACTTTCCCCAAACCTCTTTACGATCGCTATTTCTCTCAAATGAGAAGTGCAAATCAAATTACTGTCAACTATGAAGCAACCGGCAGTGGTGCTGGCATCAAAGCATTAATTGCAGGTACTGTTGACTTCGCAGGTAGCGACGCGCCGCTGACTGCTGCACAAATCGGTCAAGTAAAACGCGGTGTCATTGCAGTTCCCACGGCTGGTGGCGCTGTTGCCGTTATTTACAACTTGCCAGGAGTGAACAATGTACGTCTCAACCCTGATGCGCTGAAAGGCATCTTTGAAGGTAAAATTACTCGCTGGAACGATGCGAAAATAGCCGGAATTCCTGGACAAGCTAAAAATTTGCCAAATACTGCGATTCGAGTAGCTGTACGGGCAGATGGCAGCGGTACTACCTTTATTTTTGCTAATCACTTGCAGGCGATCGGCAGCAGCATCAAAGCTGCCACTCAACCGAGTTGGCCCGGAAGCCCTGTCAGCGGTCAAGGAAACGCTGGTGTAGCAGGTTTGGTCAGACAAACGGCGGGTGCAATTGGTTACGTTCAAGATACTTACGCTCGGCAAAACAAGCTTCAGACAGCACTTATTCAAAATAAAGCTGGCCGGTTTGTAGATGCTAACTTGGCAGAAGCAGACAAAGCTTTTGTAGGGGAAACATTCCCAGCAAACTTCTTCTTAGTGGAAGGAAATCCTAACGACGGTTATCCGATTGTTGGCTTGACTTGGCTGTTAGTTTACAAAGAGTATCCTGCTGCGAAAGCAGATGCTATCAAAAAGATGGTTAATTGGGTGATGACTACAGGCCAAGGAATCAACAGACAGTTAGAGTTTACTACAATTCCGACCGCTACAGCTCAAAAGGTAATTCAAACAGTTAATCAGAGTGTAGTTGCCAAAGGTTAGTTTTGGCGATCGATAGGACTTACACACGAGAGGTCAGAAACCTGGTGTTTACGAGAATACTCATTGTGACCCGCAGATTCTCTCAAAAACCCGGTTTTTAAGCGGAGTGTGTAATACCATTTTTCTAAAGATGTGCTATTGATGAAGTCTTAGCCCCCCCTTAATAAGGGGGGTTGTCGGGGTAATATCTAGCGCTACTTTATGAAATTGGTATAAGTCCTGGGGATTTAGGGCGATCAAAACTTCGCTATAAAGTGCATTCTACGAACTAATTACAATTACTACTCTTTCCAGCAAATATTTCGCTTTTTACGCAATAACTAGGGTATGACCAATTTTTCAAAGAAATCGAAAAAATTGACTCGGCAACCGGCAGAAATAAACACAGCACTAGACTTGACTGATACCAAGGGTGAAGGTTTATGGATGGAGTCAGGATTTACACTATTTGTATGGGCTTTTGCCTTAGCAACAGCGGGCACGCTGTTCTTGATCAGCGGGGTAATCTTCAAAGATGCTTGGCCTGCTATTAGCCAATTTGGACTCTCATTCTTATGGGATCCCAAGTGGGATATCGGCGAGTTGCAGTTTGGGGCTTTACCGTTTATTTATGGCACTCTGATTAGTTCTGCGATCGGCATTATCATCGCAGTTCCTTTAGGACTTTCGGTAGCTATAGTTACTAGCGAGAACTTCTTACCCGCTTGGGTGCGATCGCCCTTGGGATTCATGGTTGAATTAATCTCGGCGATTCCCAGCGTCATAGTTGGACTGTGGGGAATTTTTGTTCTCATTCCCTTTCTACTACCTTTACAGCAATCATTGTTCGATAATTTCAGTTGGTTTCCCCTGTTTAGCAGCGAACCTTTAGGCCCGGGAATGCTGCCGGCCGGAATACTGTTATCGATTATGATTTTGCCAACAGTAGCCGCCATCAGCCGCGATGTATTGATGTCAGTTCCAGTAGATTTGCGGAGTGCTTCCATGTCCCTCGGAGCAACCCGTTGGGAAACAATATTCAAGCTGTTATTACCGGCGGCTAGTTCCGGGATTATCGGCGCTACTATCTTAGCATTGGGACGTGCTTTAGGCGAAACAATGGCAGTCACAATGGTAATTGGTAACTCAATTCAAATCAACCAATCCCTGCTAGCTCCCAGCTACTCAATTCCTGCTGTTTTGGCAAGTCAATTTCGGGAAGCTCTCGAACCGTTGCACATCGGCGCTTTAATGTATCTAGCCCTAATTTTATTTGTCATCACTCTGTTGGTGAATGCAGTAGCAGTCTTGCTAGTTCAACTAATCGGCGTCAAGGGAGCTAAGAATTAAAAATGACTCAAACACAAAATTCAGACGTGATTCTGGATGCAGAAATCAACAATCCTCTGTCGCTTGGTCGAAACTTTTTCAGTCGGGGAATGACAGTTATTGCTTTCGCTCTGACAGCTCTCGCACTGCTACCTTTGTTTGCTATAATATACAAAATTCTGGGAGAAGGATTAACGCATTTGAGCTGGGAAGTGATAGTATCCCTGCCAGCACCAGTGGGAGTTGAAGACCAGCCGAACGGCTTTGCAAATGCGATTCTTGGCACAGCTTTAATGGTAGGAATTGCTACATTAATCAGCGTGCCAATCGGTGTAATGACCGGAATATTTCTGTCAGAATTTGGTAGAGAAAACAAAGGTCTCGCCAATAGCATCCGCTTTATCACCGTCATTCTCAGCAGCGTTCCCTCGATCGTAGTGGGTGTCTTTTCCTACGCCCTAATTGTTGTCACTACTAAGGCATTTTCAGGATTAGCAGGTGGTTTTGCCCTCGGTATTATTATGCTTCCAGTTGTTGCATTGACAACAGAACAAGCATTAAAATTAGTGCCTACTTCTTACCGCCTCGCTTCTGCTGGTTTGGGAGGCGGACGCTTTCAAACTATGCTTCGGGTGATTATACCCTCAGCCCTCCCAACGATTACTACAGGCATTTTACTATCTGCTTCCCGGGCCGCCGGTGAAACCGCACCGCTCATTGTAACTGCCTTATCGAGTCAATTTTGGCCTCCTTTGGTTGATAAATTGGGCGAGATCATGCAGTCTCCCATTGGTTCAGAAACTATCTCAAGACTCAAGGAAATTCCCGAAACAATGCTGACTCCGACTCCTTCGATGTCAGTATTAATCTATGGCTATGCTAGCTCTCCCTACAAAGAGCAGAACGAATTAGCCTGGACTGCCGCTTCTGTTCTCTTGGCTATGGTTTTGATTACTAGCGTTATATCCCGTACAGTCACTCGGAAACGCTTGCAAGATCGTTAAACAGTTGACAGTTGACAGTTGACAGTTACCCACCTAACGCTTAACACCTAATTGTGCATCTATTGGTCAAATATTAACACTATAACCAGGCAAATAATGAAACCTAAAGCTAACTTGAAAACCGAAAAGTATACAGAGCAATTCGTAGAAGATTCCACCCCGGAAATTGACCCCAATGCCATGCCAGCTTTGCGGGTTCAGGACTTGAGTTTTTATTACGGTACTCACAAAGTCCTAGAAAATTTATCGATGAATATTCCTCACCCGCAAGTTACGGCAATTATTGGCCCTTCAGGTTGCGGAAAATCCACTTTTCTCAAAGCTCTGAACCGGATTGGTGAATTGGAGGGAAAAGTTCAAATTAAAGGTCGAGTTGAATTTTTTGGACAGGATATTTACAGTAAGAAAGTCAATATTAATAGTTTGCGACGCCAAATTGGGATGGTGTTTCAAAGACCAAATCCTTTTCCGCTGAGCATCTACGATAATATTGCTTACGGAGTCAAAATTTTTGGTCGCAAAAGCAAAGCAGAATTAGATGAAATTGTGGAATCTGCGCTGAAAAGTGCTGCGCTTTGGGATGAAGTCAAAGACAATTTGAAGAAATCAGCGCAGGGAATTTCGGGGGGACAGCAGCAGCGACTTTGTATTGCTCGCGCTTTGGCCGTAAAGCCGAAAATTTTGCTGATGGATGAACCTTGTTCGGCTCTCGATCCGATTTCGACTATGAAGATTGAGGAGTTATTTCAGACTTTGCGGCAACAGTTAACTGTTGTGATTGTAACGCACAATATGCAGCAGGCGGCTCGCGTTTCTGATTACACTGCATTTTTTAATACTGATGAAAGTCGCATCGGCCGCATGGTTGAATTTGGGCCGACAAGCAGAATTTTTACTTCTGCAAGTAATTCGAGCACCAGGGATTATATTCAAGGTCGTTTCGGTTAATACTTTGGCTTGCTGAATAAGTAAAGGAAACTCAAAAAAAGTTCGCTTATTCAGCAAACCCTAATTAATACTAATTTTTATCAGGATGAATATTCCCAAACCAATCAAGACAAAAGGAACAAGAGCCTGACTGTAGCGAGTTAAAATGTTCGCGATCGCCCTTTGGCGAGTTAACAGGTAAGCCACATAACACCAAAGCGCGATCGACAAAAAGAACACTGCCAAAATTACGGCCAAACTCGGTAAGTCGCTGCTAGCAAACAAGGGTAAATAAATGCCAATATTGTCACCGCCATTGGCAATGGTGACAGCAGGCAGTTGACAGTTGATAGTTACATCCAAATATACAATTTAAATGCACAACAGCTTAACTTCAAAAAAAGGCTTTCCCCTCAGAGAAAGCCCCTAAAAAACTCAAAACAGGATTAAAGTTTCGCGCCGCAATCCGGGCAAAACTTATTGCTCGAAACATTCTTCGCCCCGCAACTGGCACAGTAAACTAACTCCGCTGATTCAAAATTAGTGCGATCGGGCAAACCAACCATTTGAGCATTGCTCTTACCGGGTGCTACCATCGGATAACAGTTTTCATTCCTCGTCACCTTGGCATCTAAAAGCACCGGGCCGTCGTGAGCTAGCATTTCGGCGATCGCATCTTTCAACTCCGAAGGATGCGAAACCAACATCCCCTTCACCCCATAAGCTTGTGCCAGCATCACAAAATCCGGCATCCCCACTTCCATGTTCGACGACGAATAACGCTCCCCGTAAAACGCTTCCTGCCACTGTCGCACCATGCCCTGCCAGCCATTATTGACAATTACAGTCTTGACATTAATGCCATGCTGTGCTAAGGTTCCCAACTCTTGAATATTCATTTGGATGCTAGCATCGCCAGCAATACAAATCACTTGCTCGTGAGGCAGCGCCATTTTCGCGCCCATCGCCGCCGGTAGCCCGTAACCCATCGTTCCCAAACCAGCGCTCGAAATCCAGCGACGCGGCCCGTTGTTCAAAAATTGAGCCGACCACATTTGGTGTTGACCTACATCCGTCGTGTAGTAAGCATCAGGCGCTTGAATTCCCAACTCCGAAATCACCTCTTGCGGAGACAAAATTTCGGGATAGTGAGGCACAACCAGCGGATAATCGCGTTTCCAGCGATCGATCCTTTGTCGCCATTCCGCAGTTTGTTCGGGATTGCCAGAAACCCCAATTTCTCGACAGCGGCGCAGCAAATCGATCAAAACTTGCCGCACATCTCCGACAATTGGCACCTCAGGGCCGCGATTTTTGCCCACCTCGGCCGGGTCAATATCGATGTGAATCACCTTGGCGCGAGAAGCAAACTCGTCTAATTTGCCAGTCACGCGATCGTCAAATCTCGCTCCCACAGCAATCAGCAAATCGCACTCGCTAACGGCAAAATTAGCGTAAGCCGTCCCGTGCATCCCCAACATCTTCACCGACAAAGGATGGTTTTCATCAAACGCACCTTTGCCCATCAGGGTTGTAGTCACCGGCAAGTGAAACAACTCTGCCAGTTCCTTAATTTCCTCATGAGCCGCAGAGGCGATCGCCCCACCGCCCACATACAGCAAAGGACGTGACGTTGCTTTCAGCAACTGAATTGCTTGATTGATCTGGCGCGGATTTCCCTTCACCGTCGGCCGGTAGCCAGGAATTCTGACTGCACCACGTTCGATCGGCAGATAGTCAAATTCCTCCAAGCCGACATCCTTGGGAACATCAATCAACACAGGGCCCGGACGCCCCGTACTGGCGATGTGGAAAGCCTCTGCCACAATTTTCGCCATATCTCTGGGGTCGCGCACCACATAAGAATGCTTGACAATTGGTAGCGTAATCCCGTAAATATCAGTTTCCTGAAAAGCATCAGTGCCGATCGCCGGACGAGGTACTTGACCAGTAATTACCACCATCGGGATCGAGTCCATATGAGCCGTCGCAATCCCCGTCACCAAATTAGTCGCGCCCGGCCCGGAAGTCGCAAAGCAAACCCCAACTTGTCCGGTAGCGCGGGCATAGCCATCGGCTGCATGAGCAGCACCTTGCTCGTGGCGCACCAAAATGTGTTTGATACCACCTTCGGCTTCAGCGCGGTAGAGTTCGTCGTAAAGCGGCAGAATTGCGCCGCCGGGATAACCAAAAATATGTTTGACGCCGTGGCGCTTCAAACTGTCAATCAGAGCAAATCCACCAGTTGCACGCCTGACGGCCACTTTAGTTTTTAGTTGCACAGAATTTCCATCCTTAAACTAATTAATGATTTACAATTAGACCTTTCATTTTACTTGTATCTCCATATTGCAGCTTGAAAAGTTTCACTGTTGATATTTTTCGACACACTGCACCGGAATGATAGTGCTTTAAAATATAACCATCGACAGGGCAACTCTGGACACGGCAGTGCCGTCTCCCTACCGCCCGATTAATTTTAGGGATATGGCAGTGCCGTGCCCTGGATGTGGATAATATTAATTCCGATGCCACCGGATTTGATCTAATTTTTCCTCTTCCTACTGACTAATGACTAATGACTGATGACTGATGACTAATGACTAAACAACATCTTGCAGAACTTTGCGAGTATGCTGCCAAGCTGCAATTCCCATCACCGAAACCAAAAAGCCCAAACTCATCAGCACAACTCTCAAACCCAAGTCATCCGAACCGACAGCTTTGCTAACGGCATCTGTCAGCGGGCCAGTAATTGCTAAAGGCAGGCTGAGGGCAATGTTAATTGCATTGTTCTCCAATCCAAAGACTTTGCCACGCATAGATTCTGGGGTTTTCTCTTGAATTAGGGCTTGCATCGGCCCGTTGATCAGGGAAGCACCAAAACCAAACAAAGCGCTCAAACCAAATCCCAGCCATAGTTGTCTGGTAAAAGCAAACATTGCCAACACACAACCCATCATCAAGAAACCAATTAATGGCAAAGGTTTGTTGTACATTCGATCGCCCCAGTGTCCCAAAAACGCCGCGCCGAATACCATTCCGACTCCAGCAGCCGCCAACAAAAAGCCAAATTGAGTTTCTTTAAGACCTATTTTGCCCGAAAGACCGATCGCCAGTACCTGAAGCGCCGCAAACACAGAATACAAAATCGTGAGCTGCACCATCGCATTGCTGACGAGCTTATTGTACTTGAGATACCGCAAACCTTCTTTCAGGTCTTGCCAAGGATGAGTGTTTCGGGCACTACCGCCTGGGTGAATTTCTTTTACCCGCATGGCATAAATCAAAATAGCAGATACCAGATAAAGTCCGCCCAACAAGAACTCCTGAGATCCTTCTCCCCATCTGTATCTCATCAAACTCAACATCGGTTCGCCGATCGTCATACCAACAATAATGCCACCCATTGTGGACGAGGCGAATAGAGCATTTGCCGACATCAGTCCCTCTCGTCCCACCACCAGCGGGATCGCGGCGGCTTCTGCGGGAGCAAAAAATTGGGTTACGGTGGAAACCAAAAACGTAATCCCCAACAAAACGACAAAGGATTTAGACAAAAACGGCAGCGCTACGATCAGTAAGGCTCGAATTACGTTGCAGCCGATCAGCATTTGCTTTTTGGAAAACCGATCTACAAAGATACCTGCCGCCGAACCAAAAAAAATCGCCGGCAGGGTGTAGGCAATCATCACCGCTGACAGCATCGAATTTTCAGAATGCTGCCAAGACACTGGCCAAGGTCTGTAATCGCCTGTTTTCAGGAGGATAATCAGTAATACATAAAACACTTTATCCGCCACTTGGGCCAACAACTGGCCCGTCCACAAGGCGAGGAAGGGGCGGTTTCTCAGTAGGGCATCAAGCCCGTTGCGGTCAGGAGGAGGACTGGCTGGGTGCATAGAAATAGTGTAACCGACCGCATAATTATAGTTTTCAAGAATATATGCAAATCTGACATAGAAAATTTGAGGAGCCAAAAACAACTGTTGTCTTCTGCGTCCTCATCTTTCTCAATCTTGGACGCAATTGTCACAATTAGTAAGGTGCGTCAGATCTATCAATACCCGATTGTACTTCGAGAAACTGACCTGACGCACCCTACAACTTGATTTTAGTATGCCAGGAGCTTTAGTCCTATGTCTGTTTTAGCAGATTGGGGCTGTTTTGAGGCCTGCTGAATTCTACTTCGATCGGCACAGTTGCGCTCCTGTCCCAGGAAAAGCGAGAATATCGTTTAAGGTAACTACATATCCGATCGCGATCGCAACCTAACTAAAAAAACTATCTGTATTGATTCAATATAATCAGTTTAATCCTATGATTTCTCAGCTAAATACTACACTCGAATCGAGTCCTCTAAAATCACTGTATCGATCGCCAAACATCCTCATCCTGCTCATCCTGCTCATCCTGAGTTATGCAGGTAACTACTTCAGAATTCCGATAATTTTTCATATAGACTGGCTATTTGGCAGCGTGTTTGCCATGCTGGTTGTCAGACTGTACGGATGGGGCTGGGGGACGATCGCAGGGGCGATCGGCGCTTTCTATACAATCCTACTCTGGAAACATCCCTACGGCTTTATTCTGTTTACCCTAGAAGCATTTTTTGTCGGCTGGGGACTACGACGGCGCAGCAATAACTTACTTTTGATCGACGTGATGTATTGGGGATTAATTGGGTTTCCCTTGTTGTGGTTACTCTATGCTGGCGTCGGCAAAATTGAACCCAGTTCGGTGCTACTTATTTCACTGAAAAACCCAGTTAATCAAATTTGTAACGCCCTAGTGGCAAGTTTAATTTTCAATCATACCCCCATTGCTCAGTGGAGCGGTCGTTCCCAAACAACGAAAACCATGAGTTTTGAGCAAACTCTCTTAAATTTGTTCGTTGCTTTTGTGTTTATCCCAACTCTCATTCTCACGATTTGGAACTGCCAGGGGGCTACCGCTCAGCAAGAACGTTATATTTTAGCAAATCTAGACACTACTACCAAGAGTGTCAGCAGAGAACTGCGGAACTGGCATCAGGACAGCCAAAGCATGATGGCAGAACTAGCAGTCATTGCCAAAAATAGCAATTTGTCTCAATCAAATGCCCTCCAAAAATCCATCGAGTTAGTCGAGCAAGCCTTTCCAGAATTCCGCAATATTTACATCACTGATACTCAAGGAAAAATTATCGTCTCGGCTATTGCCACAAAGTCGATCGAGCTGGAGCGCTTAAAATACAATTCGTTTTTGATGGAGAAACAACCCAAACTTTCTGAGAGTATATCGATCGATCGCACTAACTTCTCTAGCATGATTCAGAGCGTGCCAATCTTTGAAGGTGACAGTCTAATTGGTCAGGTATTAGCTGAAATTGATGTCAATGCACTCGCTCGCTGGTTAACCCAAAATCATCCAGCCGACACAGATCTAATTACCGTGCTGAATTCGCAGCAGCAGGTGATTATCAGCACTCGTCAAGATCTCAAATTATTGCAACCATTCGATCGCAATGACAATGGCGAAATTCAGCGGCTCGATGACACGACTTACCGTTGGATTCCAACTGTTCAGAATATGCCGAAGGTGGTACGCTGGCGAAAATCATTCTATATTAAAAAAGCAACGATCGAGGAGAATTTGCCCTGGCAATTAGTCATCGAATTAGCGAGTGCTCCCCATTTAGTTCTCTTAGATAGGCTGTACACAAATAGTTTTGCAATCTTAATGGCGATCGCGATGTTGACACCTCTGCTGACTAAACCGATCGGCCACCGTCTAGTTCAACCTTTGCTGCAACTGGCTAACTTCACTACTAATCTACCAGATAAGCTAATTGAACCTAAAGAATTACAATTACCCACCAGCCCAGTGACTGAAATCAATGTGCTGACAAACAACTTCCAAATCATGGCAGGTGCTCTCCAGGAGAAGTTCCAAGAAATTCAGCAGGCGAACCAAGAAATTCAGTCAGCAAAAGAAATCGCAGATAGCGCTAACCAAGCTAAAAGTAAATTTCTTGCCAACATGAGCCACGAATTGCGAACTCCACTCAACGGCATCCTCGGCTATGCCCAAATCCTAGAACGTTCTAAAACTCTGCCGGAAAAAGAACGCCACGCGATTAACATTATTTATCAATGCGGCTCTCACTTACTGACTCTAATTAACGACATTCTAGATCTCTCTAAAATCGAAGCTGGCAAACTCGAACTCATTCCCAAAGCCATCAATCTACCTTCACTGCTGCAAGGAGTTGTAGAAATTTTCCAAATCCCCGCCAACCAAAAAGGCATCGACTTCTACTACCAACCAGATGCTAACTTGCCACCTGGTATCGAAGCAGATGAAAAACGGTTGCGTCAGGTACTGATTAACCTTTTGGGAAATGCCCTCAAATTTACTGACAAAGGCAGTGTCACTTTGAAGGTCGATCGACTATCCTGTAATGATTCATCGATCCGTCTGAGCTTTTTAGTATCAGATACAGGCATTGGTATTGCCCCAGAAGATGTCACCAAACTATTCCTGCCTTTCGAGCAAGTGGGAGAGCAAAACCGCAAAAACCAAGGAACAGGCTTAGGACTCACCATCAGCCAACAAATTGTCCAGTTAATGGGCGGACAGATTCAAGTAACAAGTCAACTGGGAGTGGGAAGTAATTTCGGCTTTGAAATAGAATTACCGCTGGCCGTGGACTGGATACAACAACAAATAAGGGCTGCGGATCGTATGGTCGGCTATAATGGCAGACGGCGACATATCTTAATTGTGGACGATCGCTGGGAAAATCGAGCCGTAATTGTGAATCTGCTTTCACCTCTAGGTTTTGCGATCGCAGAAGCCGAAAACGGTCAAGACGGCTTAAATAAGATGCGAGAAAATCTACCGGATTTAGTGATTACAGACTTATCGATGCCAGTGATGGATGGTTTGGAAATGCTCAAACAGTTACGCAACGATAGCAATCTCCAACAGTTAGCAGTAATTGTTTCATCAGCATCGGTAACAGAACTGGATAGACAGATGAGTAAAGCAGCCGGAAGCGACGATTTTCTAGCAAAACCTATTCAAGCACAGGAGTTATTTAATACGATCGCCAACTATCTGCAAATATCTTGGAATTATGAAGAAACAGCAGCGAATGTCGCGCCAGTATCCTCCTCAAATTTAGAACTAATTACCCCCGATCCAGAGGACTTAAATATCTTACTCAAACTAGCTCAAGAAGGACGGTTGAAAAAGCTTGGGGAAGTTGCCGAACAGATTGGAAAAAAGAGCGATCGTTACCAACCATTTCTGCATCAAATTATGGAGCTATCCAAGCAATTTCAGTCTGAAAAAATTGAGAAATTAATTGAAAAATATCTCGCCACCGATCGCAGATGATACATAGCAAAACAGTCCAAATAAAAAATGAGACAAGATTTATGTATTTATTTACTACCAAAGAAGTCGGGAAAGGAACGGGATTGGGATTGGCGATCGCACGTCAGATTGTCGAGGAAAAACATGGCGGCGCGATCATGGGCTTGCGTCTCGCTTTCGGTTAGAGTTTGACTTAAGTGGCAAATAGCTTGCTAAACTTCTCCATAGTTAGCTATCGAGAAAGAGTTTATGTGGAAAGTGGCAGAGTTTGCAAAATTATCTGGAGTATCGGACTCAACATTGAGGCGCTGGGAAAGGGAAGGCAAATTAATTCCCCCGCAGGACTTTAGGCAAGTAACCACATCCAACCAAGTTTAACCATGTTTGCCATCAAGCGAGCGCTGAAATTAAATAATCGGGAAGCGACCTTGATGACAAAACACGCAGGATTTCGGCGGGTTGTCTTCAATATGGGGCTGAGCTTGCGAACTCAGATGTACGGTGAAGGTGAGTTTTCCGACTCAAAAGTCATCAACGAAGTCAAGAAAGTTCTGACCAACTATGTCAAAAAACAACCCGAGTGCGATTGGATGAACCATTTGTCTTCTCGTGTCTATCAGAACGCTTTAATCGATCTAAAGAAAGCGTTCGCGAGGTATCGAGAGGGAAAAGCAAGTCATCCGAAGTTTGCCAGCCGTCGGGACGGTCAATCTTTTACAGTTGATTCTT
>JAAUPI010000065.1 GCA_012035135.1 Microcoleus sp. CSU_2_2 | reverse complement strand
TTATAATTGGTATGGTGCGTCGCTATGAGATCTCCCAATAGCAACGAGAGTTGTTCGTAGCGACGCACCCTACATTTACTACATTTACGAGATTATAAAAGGGGTAAGTAACCCGGATTTGGTATTAGTTGACAGTTGACAGTTGACAGTTATCAGTTGTTAGTTTCAATAACTAATTACAAATTACCCATTACCTATTACCAATTTCTAATTACCGAGACATGGAAAATACTGCCGAAAATCCACAGGAGGAAATACCCGCCGATATGTTGTACTTAAAGCCTAAATTCAAGGTTTCTTGGCAGGTTGTGTTTGCCGTTTTGATGTTTTTTTATATGTACCTGCCCATTTTGGTACTGACTTTTTACAGCTTTAATAAATCGCGTTTTAGCGCTGGCTGGGAAGGATTTACTTTAGATTGGTACGTTAAATTATTTAGCGATAGTCGGATTTTGATCGCGCTAAGAAATAGTTTGACAGTTGCTATCTGTGCGGTTGCTATCTCGGCTGTACTCGGTACTTTAATGGCCGTGGGTTTGTCGCGTTATCGATTTCCCGGCAAGGGTTTATATCAGGGAGTTGCCTATTTACCAATTATTATTCCAGATATTGCGAGTGCGGTTGCAACTCTGGTATTTTTAGCAGCCCTGGCTATTCCTCTAAGTTTGTGGACAATTGTAGCGGCTCACATTGTGTTTTGTTTGGCTTATATTGCTCTAGCTGTTTCTACTAGATTAGCAGATCTCAACCCATACTTAGAAGAGGCTGCTTTGGATTTGGGTGCGACGCCTGTTGAGGCTTTTATTAAGGTTTTGCTCCCTCAATTAATCCCCGGAATTGTTTCGGGTTGTCTGCTGTCTTTTGTACTCAGCATGGATGACTTTTTGATTGCGAGTTTTACCGCAGGTAGCGGGACTACAACTCTACCGATGGAAATATTTAGCCGGATTCGGACTGGGGTGAAACCCGATATTAATGCTCTGAGTGTGTTATTGATCGTAGGTTCAGGAGGATTGGCATTTGCAGCGGAATATTTGCGGGGGCGTAGCGAGCAAAAACGGGCTAATTAGTCATTAGTCATTAGTCATTAGTTATTGATCTCATTAATCTGCGTTAATCTGTGTTTATCAGCCTATATCTGCGGTCAAAAAAAAGAGAATTTATTCACCGCAGATGATAGCGGATGGACGCGGATTCACGCAGATGAAGATCGGAGATATCTCAATAATTTCGATGCTAACGAATTTGATCCGATCAGTAGCCCAATGCCCAATGCCCTATTTGGCTGGTAATTTGATTTTACTTGCCAAACCTAGCGCTTCCAGGAATTGAATTGTCATCCAAGTAAAGTCAATTTCCCACCATTCCATACCGTGACGGGCGGAGTATTGATAAGCGTGGTGGTTGTTGTGCCAGCCTTCGCCGTAAGTTAATACAGCCACCCACCAACAGTTAGTAGAACTATCCTTTGTTTCGTAGGTACGGTAGCCAAATTTGTGAGTGGCGCTGTTCACAAACCATGTACAGTGATACACGAAAACTAAGCGCACAAAAATCACCCAAACTACAAAAGACCAACCTGCGGCCAAGTAAAGCAACACGCCTAAGGCGATTTGCATTGGGAGAAAGTAATTTTGCAAAAATTGGTAAAATGGGTCGCTCGAAATGTCTTTTGTGCAGCGGGGAATTTCATCGTGGGCGGGGCCTTTGTAGAACATCCAACCTAGGTGACTCCACCAAAAACCTTGCTGGGCATTGTGGGGGTCGAGGGCGCTTTCGTCGGAGTGAGTGTGGTGCAAGCGGTGCAATCCAACCCAATGAATTATGCCTCCTTGACAAGCGAGAGCTCCGCAAAAAGCGAGAAAATATTCTACGAATTTGGGCGCCTGAAAACTGCGATGGGTAAGCATACGATGCCATCCCAAAGTTATTCCTAAACCGCCTGTTATCCAGTGCATAAATACGGTTAAACCAACTGCTGTCCAGTTGAAGTTCGCAGGAAGTAGGGCGAACAAAGCGCCGATGTGAACTCCTGCTAAACTAATGATGTGTATCCAATTGTATTCGAGTTTTTCTTGTGTTGCAATTGTCATGCGTTTGATATTTTATGCTGATTTGAATTAACTTATAGCAGGTTGGATTGAGCGAGCTAACTCTTCGCTGCGTGCTGACCAGAGCTCATAAATAATGAATGAAAAGTTTAAGTTTGAAAATAAAAATTTGTGCTGCTAAACAAAAATTTTTGCTCTCAGTTCGATCGTAACTGATTCTGGTTTTGGTTGGGTCGATCGCACTCTTTTATTTTGAGCTGAGTTCAACCCAACCTACTCTCGATCGCAAAAACAGGATTAGTCATTGGTCATGAGTCATTAGTCTTGAACGGATGGCCGATAACCAATAACTAATTGCCGATCGCTATTTTTCTGCTAATTTTACTTTGGTGGCTAAACCAAGTCCTTGCAGTAGTTGAATAGTCATCCAGGTAAAATCGATTTCCCACCATTGGAGGCCGTGGCGAGCAGAGTATTGAAAAGCGTGGTGGTTGTTGTGCCAGCCTTCGCCGTAGGTGAGTAGAGCTACCCACCAGCAGTTTGTGGATCGATCGCCCGATTCGTAGGTACGGTAGCCGAATTTGTGGGTAGCGCTGTTGACCAGCCAAGTGCAGTGGAATACCACTACAATCCGCATAAACACGCCCCAAACCACGAATGACCAGCCGCCTAGTAAATAGAGCAACAAACCGAATACAACTTGGATGGGAATAAAATATGCTTGGAGAAACTTGTATACTGGGTCGTCGCCTATGTCTTTTGTAAAGCGGGGGATTTCTACTCGGATTGGCAGATCCGAGAGCATCCAGCCCATATGGCTCCACCAGAAGCCTTGATTGGAATCGTGGGGATCTGGTTCGGTATCAGAATGTACGTGGTGCAAGCGGTGCATTCCTACCCAGTCGATCGGTCCACCTTCGCAGGAAAGAGTACCGCAGATAACCAGGAAATATTCCAGCCATTTGGGTGTCTGAAAACTGCGGTGGGTGACGAGACGGTGAAATCCGAGAGTAATTCCTAAACCACCTGTTACCCAGTGGAGGAATACTGCTAGCCCAACTGCTGACCAGCTAAAATTAACGGGCAGAAGAGCAAATAAAGCGCCGATATGGAGAAAGGCCATAAAGCCTATGACAGGCCAATCAGGGGAGTTCTTTTTTGAAGTTGCGATCGTCATGAATATATTAGGTTTACAAACTAGAGGCCGCATCTAAGCCATAATGAACATCGCGCACGCAAATGGTGACCGAGGTTTTGATGAATAGCATTTCACGGCTACAGGAAGCAGAACAGGGACTCTTTCAGATTTTTTCTGGTATTGACGCGGCAGTCAAGCAAAATCTCCAACGAGTTCTAAAAGCTTTTCGCAGCCACCGGGTTGGAGTCCACCATTTTGCAGGAGTTACGGGTTATGGCCACGATGATTTGGGTCGGGAGACTTTGGACAAGGTGTTTGCCCAAGTGGTAGGAGCTCAGGCGGCTGCTGTACGGGTACAGTTTGTTTCGGGTACTCACGCGATCGCCTGTGCTCTTTTTGGCATCCTGCGTCCTGGTGACGAAATGTTGGCAGTGGCTGGTTCTCCCTACGATACTTTAGAAGAAGTGATCGGCTTGCGGGGGCAAGGTCAAGGTTCACTGATTGAATTTGGCATCCTTTACCGTGAGTTGGCTCTAACTCCCGCAGGAAGTGTTGATTGGCAGGCACTGAGCTCTACTATTTCAGAAAAGACTCGCCTGGTTTTTATCCAGCGTTCTTGCGGTTATTCTTGGCGGTGCAGTCTGTCTATTTCTGAGATTCAAAAAATCGTCGCGATAGTCAAACATCAGAATCCTAACACAATTTGCTTTGTTGATAATTGTTACGGGGAATTTGTTGAGGACTGCGAACCTACTGCTGTGGGTGCGGATTTGATGGCTGGTTCTTTGATTAAAAATCCGGGGGGTACGATCGTCCCTGCTGGCGGTTACGTAGCCGGGAGGGCCGATTTAGTGGAGGCGGCAACTTGTCGCTTGACGGCGCCGGGAATTGGCAGCAGCGGTGGCGCGACTTTTGATTTAAATCGATTGCTGTTTCAGGGTTTGTTTTTGGCCCCTGGGTTGGTGGGTGAGGCGATCAAGGGCAATCATTTGACAGCTTATGTTTTTTATAAGTTGGGTTATCGAGTGAATCCTATGCCTTTAGCTAGAAGACGGGATGTGATTCAGGCGATCGAATTTGGTTCTCCTGATAAGTTGGTGGCTTTTTGTCGGGCGATTCAGCAAAATTCGCCTGTGGGTGCGTATTTAGATCCGGTGGCTGCTCCCATGCACGGGTATGAAAGTCAGTTGGTGATGGCTGGAGGTACTTTTATTGATGGGAGTACGTCGGAGTTTTCGGCTGACGGGCCGCTGCGGGAACCCTATGTGGCTTTTTGTCAAGGGGGGACTCATTGGACTCATGTATCGATCGCTCTTGAGGCTGCGATCGAGGCTGTGGGCCCAGCTCAGTAGGGCTTGCTGAATAATCGATCGCTTTCCCAAGAACAGGAGCGATCGATATATCGATATATAGCCTTTCTTAGATAGATAAGGTTATATTCAAAATATTCAAATAACAGCAATGCAGTCAATTTCAACTAACACATCTTTCGGCAAACGGGAAACCTCCACACAAGCGCGCGCCGGTGCAGTTGCAGAATCAAAATATTTCCCATAAACCGCATTCACAGCAGTGAAATCATTCATATCTTTCAGAAAAACCGTAGTTTTTACGACATCTAACCAAGTAGCGCCGGCTTCTGTAAGAATTGCTTCGAGATTTGCCATAACTTGTTCGGTTTGTTTTGCCACATCGTCGGTGTAGACAATATCGTTTAGTCTAGTGTCGATCGCAATTTGACCGGCTACAAACAGCATAGTGCCCGTTGCGGCGATCGCTTGATTGTAAGGGCCCACCGGTGCGGGTGCTTTGTCAGTACGAATAATTTTGCGCGTCATAGATATCACTTTTTGGGATAATTTTTCCGAAGTTTCCGGCTGGTAGAGTTCTCCGTCAGAGGTTTCTGGCTCGTAGATTTCTCCATCGGGCATTATAGCACCAGTGAAGTCTGCATTTTCGATATTCCACCCATAACTCTCACACCGAGTAAAGTCTGCCCTTTTTAAGTTTGCTGCTATCAGATTAGCTCCGATCAAATTAGAAAATCGCAGATTGGCTCTTTCTAAATTCGCATTAGTCAAATTCATTCTTGATAGATCAACGCCTTGCAGATTAGCTTTCGATAATTTAGTTTTTTGAAGTCTTGCCGATCTCAATATTGCCTCAGTCAAATTTGCCATAGTTAAGTCAGCTTCCAGCAAGTATGCCTCAGTCAAATCAGCCTTATTCAGATTCGCTTTACTTAGGTTCGCTTTATACAAAGAAGCTAAACGTATATCCGCGCTATCTAGACTTGCACAGCTAAAATTTGCTTCGTCTAAATTGGTACGGAATAATTTAGCGTTATTAAAGTTTGCTCCTATGAGAGTTGCCCGCTCTAACTCAGCATAATTTAAATCAGTGTCAATCTGCCGGCATCTGCGGTTAAGAAATAGTCTTTTTTTAACCGCAGATAAAGACAGATAAACGCTGATTCACGCAGACGAATTACACAACAACCGGAGCACCAACAACCTCACCCTTCAGCATCCGAGAAGCAGCATCGAGCAATTGCTCCTCCAAATAAGGCTTAGTAAAATAGCCCTTCGCGCCCAAACTGTAAGCCATTTGGCGGTGTCTGTCAGCACCGCGAGAAGTTAGCATCGCGATCGGCAATTCGCACAAAACCGAATCTTTCTGCATCCGAGAAAGTAGCTCTAAACCATCCATTCGAGGCATTTCAATATCGCAGAACACGATATCGCAAGGCAGACCCGATTTCATCTTTTCCCAAGCTTCCTTACCATCGCGAGCTTCTTCAACGCGGTAGCCCGATTTTTCAAAAGTAATCGAAAGCAACGATCGCACCGTAATCGAATCATCCACAATCAGCACAGTCGGCTCATTCTTCTCTTCAGCAGCCTCAGCACCAGCCCGATCTTTCTCATCCCAAAGCGTACCACCAGCGTCTTTACGCAGCCTTCCGGTAGCCAAATCGATCAGTTCCAGAACGTCGGCAATTGCCACGATCCGACCGTCCCCGAGCACCGTAGCACCAGCAATCCCGGTCGGCTTAGGAACAGGCCCTTCCAACTGCTTGATCACGATTTCCTGTTCCGTAGAAACTTGGTCAACCTGTACCGCCAAGAAATTCCCGGCCGATCGCAGTACGATCACCGAAATCATGTCATCCTCAGCACTAAACCCGTAAACGCTGCCCCGGCCCAAATGGCGGTTGTAAGCCAGCAAATCTCGCAGCGGGCGGAAAGGCAGAATCGAGCCACGCCATTCAATGCAAGGCAGGCCATCAGCCCCCGTCGTCACCTGATCGCGAGGCACGTCTATCATGTCCTCCACCCCGTCCATCGGGAAAGCAATGCGAGCTCGATCGCTAATACAGCAGAGGGCCTTAGAAATACTCAATACCAGAGGTAAGCGAATCGTAAATACAGTCCCCTTGCCGATCGTCGAATCAATGCCCACAGTCCCCCGAATCTCGTGCAAGGAAGTCCGCACCACGTCCATACCGACCCCCCGGCCAGCATATTCTGTAGCCTGTTCCTGAGTGCTGAAACCAGGCATAAACAGCAGATCGTAAACCTCCGTTCGAGACATCCGCTGAGCCTGAGCCGCCGTTAACAAGCCCTGCTTGATCGCCTTCGCCTTCACCTTTTGCGGGTCAATGCCGGCCCCATCGTCAGACACCGAAATCACCGTCTGATTACCTTGGTGGAAAGCCCGAATCGTAATCCGACCCACCGCAGGCTTGCCCGCTGCGAGGCGCACTTCCGGGGCTTCGATCCCGTGAGTAATCGCATTATTTACCAAGTGAGTCATCGGGTCATAAAGCTGATCCACAATCATCTTGTCGATCAAAATATCTTTGCCCTCAACTTGGAGCTGAGCCTGCTTGCCACACTTAATCGCAATTTCTCGCACGGCCCGGAACAGCCTGTCCGTCGTCTCCGCAAACGGTTTCATCCGGGCGCGGGTCAAACCTTCTTGCAGTTGAGTCGTGACTTGTCGCAGTTGGCGAGTCACCTGATCCGCCTCATCCACCAAAAATTCGATGTCAGCGGCCGACTCGCGCACCCGCACGATCAGCTCGATAATCTCTTGAGCCAGACTGTGGAAAGGAGTAAACCTGTCCATTTCTTCCGGTCTCCAGGCACTATCTTGGTGGTGGTGGGAAGACTCCTCAGTGCGCCAGGCCGATCGGTTTCCTTGGCGGTTGGCTAGCAAAGCAATTTCCAAAAGACTCCGCTCGTAGAAATCTTGAGTCCGCTGGCTCACGTCGCTCAGCAACGTTACTTGGTGCAGTAAATTATCCAAGAACTGTCGCATCCGTTCTTGGTCTTGCTCCAAGCTGTTGCGATTCACCACCAGTTCCCCCATCAAGTTGCTGAGGTTGTCTAGCTGCTTGACAGGCACTCGCATCGTTTGGTCGCCGAAGGGGCGAGGGCCTTTCGGCCGTCTGTTGCCACCCGATGGCCCCATATTGCTTTCGTTAGAGGGGCTACCCACCTCTTTCGGCTCTTCCAACAGTTTTTCTAAGTCGCCAAATTCATCGTCGCTGCTCTGATTTCGTGCAGGCGCCTGGGTTCTATTTTTGACGGGTGCAGGGATTTCGGGCATTGTTTCGCTCTCGCTCAACAATTCTTCTAGATCCGAGAAAACTTCGCTACTTACTGAACTCTGACTTGTCCCTCCAGAGGCAGCCATTGCAGCCCCAGCACCGCCTGCAATTAACAGCGCTTCTAAATCTTCAAAATTGCCTTCTTCGCCAGTATCCAAACTTGCATCTGAAGTCTCAAATAACTCCGAGAGTTCCATACCTTCTAATTCTTCTTGCTGGTCGTCTGTGTCCCAACTGCCCGTAGCCAGTTCCGAAGTTACCAGAGCTCCTGCATCCATCGAATCCAACAAATCATCAAAACCTTCTATGTCTTCGCTGCCCAGAGTTGCCCCTGTTTCCAGTGCCGAAAGCAAGTCAACATCACCCTCAAACATCTCATCGGGAACTTCTGCCGACATGGCGTCTAAATCGCTAGCAGAAACATCTGTTTCCAGCGAATCAAACAAGTCGTCGTCCTCGTCCTCGCCAGCAGCATCTATTTCGAGCCCCTCAAACAAGTCCGCGCCACCCTCATCAAATAAGCCGTCGGGAAGTTCTGCCGACAATTCCCCTAAATCAAGTACTGCGTCCTCTGCTTCAGCACTTGTACCCTCGTCAGGCAACAGGGCTTCTTCACCAAACATACCCTCTAACAAATCCAAAGCACTGCTGTCATCAGATTCGGTAGTTGACGTTTGAGAGTCACTACCATCAGACAATGCCTCGAGTCCAAATGCGTCTAAGTTTTCGAGGTTTTCATCCAGGACTACCTCTTGACCGTCCAACCAACTCGCCAAGTCGCCCTCTTCTGGCGTGGCATCTGCACTCAGCGATGCTGAATTTTCCTCTAAAGTCAACCAATCTGTACCTGAGCCAGCTAATTCCTCGCTGTCGTACTCAGTGCCGGTCGATACTGAGCCAAATAATTCCGCTAAATCGGCTGCCTCTTGCGAGGTAGCAGCGGTGGCTGCACTTTGACGCTCCGGCTGTATCTCGTCGTCACTGGAAATCGGGCCTGAGGAGACATCCCCAAATAGCGCATCTAAATCTGTATCATCTAGCTCTAGGTTTGCCGAGGGGCTTAACTCATCTTCTAGACCAAAAGCATCTTCTAGCCAATTTTCATCTGAGGAGATATCTAAATTTGGGTCTGATGTCATGTTAGGTGATCTGCCAATTTCTTCGTTTAGTTCGTTGCTAGGTAGGCCTGGATCTTTTCTGCTTTCACCATTTTGGCCCTCAAGTAGAAAACCAGAGGTAATGGCTAATAGTTCGCTGAAATCTGAGTCGTCGCCAGTCTCAGATTGCGATCCGAAATCGTCTATTTCGAGCAGATTGAGTGCTTCTGCATCATTCTCTAAATCATTAAGGCTGAGGTCTCCGTCTTCAGGCTCATAGGAATCTCGGTCGAAAGCATTCGGGCTAGGTAAATAATCCGATGAGTCTGTTGGGATTTCTGCGAAGTCTGTTTTGCCTAACTCACTCAACAGGTTATCTAAGTCAGCAGCTTTCTCAGCAGGAGCAGGAGTTTGGGCTGCCACCTCGTCCAACAGCGTACCGAGAGCATCTTCTTCGGCCCAGCCCTGAACTGGGGGGGGGATTCGATCGACCTGGTTGATATCATCAGTACGGTTAGTTGTTGGCTGTTCTTCTGTTAGAGACTGCCTCAAATTCCCATCTTCCCGATCCGCAGGCTCTGCCGAATTGTCTGAATCGCCCCACATTAAGTCCTCGCCAAATAAATTGGTAAGGTCGTCTATCGGAGGCATGGCATTCGCTTCCGAGTGTTCTACACCGTATTCCTCAAACAGCAAATCTGTGAAATCGCCAGAATTGTCCTCATCGTCTGGCTCTAGAATTCCCTGTGTCGGCACCCTAGAAGATACTGCATCCTCAAGGTCTTCTTCTTCTTCCCAAGCATCCTCAAGGTCGTGGCTTTCACCGTCAAACAAATCAGCTAAGGTGTTGAGCTCTGCGGCGCCGACTTCTGGTCCGGTGCGGAGCGAGTTTCTGAAGGAACCAGTCTCTACATCTGATTCTCCTAACCCTTGTGAGTCATCCAACTGGGGCGATCGACCACCGACCTCAGCCTCGCTGTCGTCGCCGTCTAGCTTGTCAAACAGTTCGTCTATGCTGAGCCCAGAAATAGTTGGTAGCAGTTGTTCGCTAGCACTAGAGTCGCCAGTGCCTGTTAAATCCCAGGCTGCCTCCTCGACTGCGTGAATGTTTCCGTCTCCAGTGCTTGGTTGAGCAAATGCCAGTAAGTCTTCAAAATCCGCTTCAAAGGACTGCTCGGCTGGCAGCAGTTCTCTGAGTTTTGCGCCCACTACGATTTCGTCTTCTTGACCGCAGAGTACCAGTTCTTGGGCTTGTTTGATATCTTTAATGACAGTTGGCGCTAAACTG
This sequence comes from Microcoleus sp. CSU_2_2, assembly GCA_012035135.1. Taxonomy (GTDB): domain Bacteria; phylum Cyanobacteriota; class Cyanobacteriia; order Cyanobacteriales; family Microcoleaceae; genus Microcoleus. The sequence continues at coordinate 13,317 of JAAUPI010000065.1, read as the reverse complement.
CGGTAAGTATTCTCTGGGTTGGCGATCGCTTTTTCTACAGATTCAATCAATTCAATCCAATGAGGCAGTTCAAATTCCTCACCTGCCATTTTCAAGTTCCGACAAATGCTCTTTAACTGTCGCTTGCTTTCCCGTCCTTCTGGCTGTTTGAACGCTTGCAGCATTTCCCGCATCCGGGCTGGCACGTCTGAATCAAATACTAAATGGAGCGCGCTTTCTTCTGTTTCTCTGGAATCTATGTATGCCGGCTGCGAATCCACAAAACTGTTAGATGAAGCAAATGCCCCGGCCCCAATCCCTGCCAGAACTTGTTGAGGCACTGGCAGCGGGCTGCTCTCGTCTACATCCCGTCCGCATTGTCCTACGAGTCCTCCTAAATGACCGTTGAGTTCTTCAAATACTGGTTCTAGTTCTCGAACCATTTGTTCTCCGAATTCTTCGGTGAGCCCAAAAGGACCTGACAGTTGCTCTAACAGTGCTTGCAGGGTATCAAAAATGCGCAGGAACAGGGACTCTAGCTGTTGGTCTACCTTGACGCTGCACTCTTTAAGAACTTTAAAACTATCTTCTAGTCGGTGAGATGTTTGCTGAATGCTGGTCAACCCCAGCATTGCCGCTCCTCCTTTGACAGAGTGAGCGGCTCGAAATACTTCGTTAACTAGTTCGGGATCTTCGATCGTCGCTTGGAGGTTCAGCAAACCTTGTTCGATCGTATTGAGGTGGTCTTTTGCCTCCTCAATAAAGTAGCCCATGATCCTCTGTTGTTGTTCCGGCAGCATATTTTTTCCCTTATTTTAATTTGTCTGTTAGTAGTTTTACCGAATGTCTTTGTATATCTGTCCCCTATCCAACAGAATAATCTGACTTTTAGATATTGCAAATGTCCTGGCTATTTTTGCTTTGGATACGCCCTGACCTCAAAGGTAGCGAAGAATTTTAGTACACTTAATTGCGTAACCATCACTTCTTTTAGCCAAGGTACAAATCCTGCCGCCGTTCGGCTGTATTTCACCGCGAATGCCGGGAATTATTTCTATGCCTTTCTGTTGTTTTTGAGGTTTCGGGGCAGATGTACTTCCTACATCTTTAATCCGTCCTTTTTTAAACCTGTATTGAGAATTTTCTAGTCTAGAAACTTCCCATAAATGGTTAGGATTAATGCAGTTACGAACATCGCAACTAGGGCCACAAAAATATTCTGGTTTTATCGGACGACCTAAGCTATTTTCTAATACTAAACGGTGGACAGTCAACGTTTTCCATTCACCGTTAATGCGCCGTCTTTTGGTGGCATAGCCCCTGCTATTTTTTGAGAGAGTAGAGATCATACAGCCTAACGGCTGAATTTCGCCAAAGATGCCAGAAATTACCTCTACTATCTGATCTTCCATCTGTGCAACTCCTAGTTTATTTAGGTGCTGAATTGGCATCCCCGCAGTGGTTTCAAGACTGCGAGGGTGTTTTTTGTCTCTCATCATTGCCACACCAATGTGCTTGTAAATCAGCCAGTAAAAATAGCATGAGACAATTAATTATTGTCTTTCGGCTGTTTCTACTCTGAATCTTTCCACCGATGTCAAAAGGTCGCGGGCAACGCCTACCAAGTTTTGCAAAGCACCAGAAACTCGCTGCGCTTCTTGGGATGTTTCCTGAGCAGTTAATTCCACAGCCTGCATCACCGCGGCCACTGAACGAGCTGTTTCGTTCTGCTCTACTGTGTCGGCAGTAATCGATCGCACCAGCACGTCAATTCGATTAGTAACTTGAATGATATCTTCAAGCGATCGCTTCGCTTGTTCTGCCAATCTTGTCCCTTCAATAACCTGCTGCGTGCCTTCTTCCATTGCCGTCATTACCGCGCCGGTTTCACTTTGAATTTGCATCACGATCTGTTCGATTTCTTTCAAAGACTTCGCCGATCGATCTGCCAATTGTCGCACCTCGTCCGCCACGATCGCAAATCCTCTGCCCGCTTCCCCAGCTCTTGCCGCCTCAATACTGGCGTTCAATGCCAACAAATTCGTCCGGGAGGCGATCGTCGCAATCAGAGCCACAATCTTAGAAATTTCTTGAGAAGCTTCTGCCAACCTCTTGACTTTTCTCGTGGTTTCTGCTACAGTTTCTCGAATTTCCAAAATCCCGGCCACCGTCCGCTCCACAGCCTCACCACCTTTGAGAGCCGTTGCCGCAGCACCCCGCGCCACTTCTTCAGCCTCTCTAGCGCTTTCTGCAACCCGTTGAATCGCGTCTGTCAGCACCTGCACCGAATTCAGTGTCGCCGCCAGTTCCTCAGCTTGGCGCAAGGCATCTGAAGACAAATCCCCCGCAAACTTGGCACTATCCGTAGCACCTTTGCTGACTTCCCTCGCGGCCTGCTTCACCTGGTGAACGATTTCTCGCAGGTTTTGAATAGTTAAGTTAAACGAGTCAGCAACAGCGCCCAACACGTCAGCAGTCACTTCAGCTTGAACCGTCAAGTCACCGCGGGCTGCCCCTTCCACATCATCCAGCAAACGAATCACTTGACGCTGCAAATCTTCTTTTGCCTGTTCTTGCTCGTCTGATTTGCGCCTCGCATCGCTAATCGTCGTCTGCATGACCTTCACCATGTGGTTGAATTTAGCAGCCATTTTGCCAAATTCATCTTCCGAGTAAATGGTCGATCGAGCGTCCAAATTTCCTTGAGATACGGCATCAAACTGAGCTTGCAAATTGTCCGACGATTTGCGCACCTGTTTGGCGATCAACTGGCCGATGCCCCAAGAAGTTAAAAAGCTGGTAAAGCCTGCGGCTGCGGTCATTACCCAGCCAGTTTGGCGCAGATAGACGATCGCCTCCGGTTTATCTTGGCGCAAAGCTTGATAGGAGGCGATGTTAGTGACAAAAGCCACAGCTACCAGAGAAACCAGTCCCGCCCCGATCGCCGTGTACAATTGTTTCGTAAACAAAGGGGCATTTTCCAAGAAAGCCAGTCCCCCCTGTTCTACAGTTACTGACGAGTCGATCGGTTCTATTTCAGTCGCAGCAAAAGTTGGCACCGACGCATCAGCCGGGCCCGAAATGCTAAAAATCTCGTCGTCCCGAATTGCCGAACCGTCGCTGTTGTCAAAGTCCAGGCTGCTGCCAGTCGTGCCCATCATGCCGCTGGTCGAGTTGCCAAAACTGGTATTCCCTCTGGTTAGGATCGAACTGTTGGCATCTTCTGATATGTCAAAGTCCGGCAAATTTCCCAAATCGTCAAATTCGTCAAATTCGTCCAAAAAGTCGCTGTGTTCTTGAGCTCTTCCTGTTTTTGACGACGACCAATCGCTGCTGTGTTTTTCCCCCGCTCCAAAAGATGTCGCTTGCTCATCTTCGTCTAGAGAGAAAGAATCGCTGAAAGCGTCGTCGTCAAAAGCGTCTAACTCAAAACTGTCTCTCGAACCCGATGCTCTTGACTCGGAGTTCCCGTAACCGTTGCTACTCGAAGATCGATCGACCGAATTAAATTGTCCCCGACTCGACCTGGGATTTTGAGAGTTGGGGACAGCACCTCCCATCAGCAGTGTTTCATCTTCAGCCAGCGAATAGTTTGACGAGTAGTCCGACTCTCCTTCCGGCTGCCTGTTTTGAGATTTAGAACGCCCGAAACTGCCCGATATCGGCTCGGCGAAGGGGTCTGCATCTTCGGCTGCGGCTGCTCTTGATTTTTGGCTTTGATTCTGACCAGTCTGAGGCGCTACTGCTTGGTAGTCATTAGGGTCGTCGTACAGATCGAGCTCATCTGGCAATTCCAGTGGCGAAAAAGCTTCGCCAAAATTATCTGACGGGCCCGTGGGAGAGTCTAGTTCGTCCAGGCCCATTGAGTTGCCAATTTCTGCTGCTGGAAAACTCTGACCGTTGAGGACCTGAGTCGGAGCTTCTGAAAACAAATCTGCTGGGTCCAGTTCTTTTTTGTGAGACACTTTGCTTTCTTGAAGGTCAACACCGCCAAGCCCTGCATCATCCAAGCCAAAAGGGTCTCCAAAGTTGGCATCAGCAAACTCATCTAGCGGTGCCGACTCCTCAGCATAAGCTGCCATAGCACCACTGTCGCTAGCAAAGGGGTTAGAAGGGGTTGAATCTTCCACTCCTCCAGCGTTTTCGTCTTCTGGCTCCCACCCCAAGCCACTCATTCCCAAGTCTGCCAAATCACCGTTTTCCTGTTGGTCTGGCGATTGACTTTCCCAAGACAGTTGTGGAGAATCCCCTTGGAAAAGCCCCAAATCCGGGTCTTCTAACCCTCCCTCAAGAGATATCTCTGGGTAAAATTCCAATTCCGTTTCAGCAGACAAAGCCTCGAAATTTTCCGATTGCAATTCTCCCGATACAAATTCGTCTGTGTAGCTAATTCCGCTATGAGCGTGTTCGACCAAACTGGGATCGTCAGTCAGGCTGAGCACAACCGTGTACTGTTCCCGCGCTACTTCGTACTGTTGCAGTCCGTAGCAGTAGATGTGTCCGCACAGTAGCCTCGCCCGAGGGTCTTCGGGAAAATCTTCTACTAATTGATAAACTAGAGCTGCGGCTTCTGAGTAGTTGCCCTCCATGTATGCCGCTTCTGCTCGTTGGTAGTCCTGCTGAAAGTTGGTACTTGTTGCCATTTGCCGCTCTCTTTTGATTTTAGATTTTAGATTTTAGATTTTAGATTTTTATCTTGACTTTTAGATGCGCGTCTCTGTGACTGTTTGTGATTAGACCTGAATCGCAAATCGCAAATCTAAAATCGATTTCACGCTGCCCACCGCGCCGAGCGCAGAATTTTCACTTGATCTAACAATCGGAGCGCTTGATTTGCTTGTTCGCCTAACATCCATTCTCCCCTCAGAAAGGGAATCATACCGTCTGGTGCATTGTTCTGCGAGTGCAGTTGCTCTACATCCAGCCAGTGCATACCCACAATTCGATCGACTGCTAGCCCCAAAATCGTATCTTGGTCTTCAACAGCAATAATCGGGATTTCGGGCCTATCTGTATTCAGAGGTGTTTGGTCTCCCAAAAATTGGCCGAGGTCTGCGACCCAAATCACTCGTCCTCTCATGTTTAGCGTACCTAAAAGCAAGGACGAAACGTTTGGTATCGGTGTCATTCTATCTGGCGACGGGGAAAGTACCTCTTTAATTCCTGTGGCTGGCAGTGCGAACTCGTTGCCCGAAGGAACATAGAACCGCAGGTGCAGCTCGCCTTCAGGAGTTTCTAGTTCTTGGAATTCCGGGCCTTGATCGACACCTAGTCCTGGTAATATAAAATCTGGGCTGCCTATAGTCATTTTTCTGACACCTGCTTTTCTAGCAACTTGTTGACATACACCCTGGCGCGAACGCACAGGGATTCCCAAACATGGCTATTTGGGTTTCTGCTTCTTTCATATACCCGCAGTTTCCACATCTTTTAGAGCTGGGAAACCAGCGGTCAATTTTGACCAGTTCTCGACCGTACCACTGGCACTTGTAAGCAAGTTGTCTAATCAATTCACCCCAACTAGCATCGCTAATCGCCTTAGCCAACTGGTGATTCTTGACCATATTTTTGATAGCCAAGTCCTCTTTTTCCATACTTTTACTTTGCACCCCAACCTCTAAAATGTAAAGTTCTCGATCCCAAATCAAAGTCGGATGATCGGGACGGGGTTTTAGACCCAAATTTTTGATAGGCTCGATCGCAACTTGGACGATCGCAACTTGACACAGCCAAGTTTGACACAGCCAAGTGGCGAATAGTGGGACTGCCAGATGTAGGCAATAGAGGCGCGGACGCGCTGAACTATACGATGGCTCTTATCGCGCCGTTTTGGTTGGGAAATCCGCCTGCTTGCCGATACTTTCTGCATTTTAGGGGTCTGCATTTTGGGAGTCATTTTGAGCTGACCGTCACTATTGTGGGGCGCAGCACAGAGACGGTCGGACACGGCTCTTAATTTAAAAAACAAGCCCACACTTGACCTCTAGGGTGTCAGTGTGTGGAGTTGTGACTGGAGAACAAGTCTATTATATTTGCACTTTGAGTGCGAGGCTGACTTATGTCGAGAAATTGGACAGAGTTTTGCGGACGCTCAACCGCCAAAGGGCTGATCTATACATTCTACTTTAAGCTTAGGTGCTTGCTGCTCTAACGTTTTTTCCGGTGCGATCAAAAGCTGCCCCCAGAGTCTGGGCAAATGTTATGGAAAATTAAACGGGATGCGGAGTCGCTTCAACTCGTCCTAGGTTTCAAGAGTTCCGAATCTACTTCTCTTCTAATTCATTTTCTAGTTCTCGAGCTAATAATTTGTCAGATAGATGGGGTGGAGGATAGCCCGGGCCAATATATTTCTCTACCAGCATTAATAACTCGTTTTCGCCAAAAGGTTTAGTGAAGTAGTCAGTGGCTCCAGCCATACGGGCTTGAACGCGATCGATAAATCCATCGATGCCGGTTAACATGACGATCGGCGTCTGCCTAAAAGCGCTAGAACTTCTCAGCATAGTGCAAATTTCGTAGCCGTCGAGTTCGGGCATGGCGATGTCGCACAGAATTAAATCTGGCTTGATCTGAAAAACCAAACTCAGGGCTTGGAGAGGACTGCTGATGCCAGTAGCTTCGTAACCGTGTTCGTTTAAAATTGACTCGACAGTTTTGCGAATCACATTGTCGTCGTCAATACAGACAACTCGAGGAACCTTGGTTTCTGGGGATGACCATTCTTTTTTGTTGTTGGTCGGGGCAACAGATGGCTCGTAAGATACCTGCACCAATCCCTGTTGCACGAACGGGTAAATCGCCTTAGCAACAGTCAACACGTCTCGGTTCAGGTAGCGTGCCATTTGACGAATCGAAGTGTGACCGTCAGCCCAGCGTCTGAGAGTATTAAAGGTATTGACAGGCAGTGCAACTCGCAGCTCGGTGGCGCCTGAAATCACCGGGCATTGGTTGGGCGACTGAATATGAGGATGAAACTGCTTCCACTGCTGCACCTGTTTGACAATCTTAGCCAGTAGGGAGCTAATTTCTAAGCTGGTTAATTGAGGAGCTAAAGCCGAACCCATCTCAAAGGTGAAAGAACCCTGGTGAAGACTAAGCAAGTCAAACAGGGTTTCGTGGATCATGCTGTGGATGATGTTGCGCCCTTGAGCTGGGGTGAGGATGTGGTTTTCTAGCAACGCCCACAGGTAGCCGTACTCTGGGGCGTTGGTAGATGCCATATAGGGAACTTGGATTTTGTCGAGGGCGGTGTCTGCTTTGTAGCGGCGCAGGTAGTCGCGCAAGCGAAACAAACTGCCCGCACTCTGAGTAGCGTAAATAATCTGACCGTTGAAGCAGAAGACAAACCAGGATTGTTCTGCCAGCGAGCGCTGGGTAGGTTGAGTACCCGTGCTGCTGACGATCGAGCTGTAGGCTTCTACGAACAGTTCTCCTGTTCGCTGACCTAACTCAATCAGTTGCAGGATGCTGCGGATGTCAATTTCACTCAAATTTCCCTGCATGGAGCTAAAATGTTCTCCTTAAGACCGTTTGCGTATGAGATCGGAAAGACTGCGTGCTTGCGCGACATGACTTGAGTTTCCTGTCTGGATGTCAACCGACAACAAAGGCTTTTTGCTCGCCCGTGGCTCAAAACAGGCTAAGGCATTCCCCTATTCTAAGGCAGTGCGGTTTAAATCCCTACTACACCTAACGGCTAGCAAAATTTGGACAAGAAAAGGTTCGATGCGTTGTCGATCGACCTGCAACTAAAGGCTGGTACAATAAATAGAAACTTTTTGACCAAATACTTTTGGTTGACCTTTCGCGACTCTATGGCAGTCCCCGCAGTTTTGCTACTCTTTGTTAAGTGGCATCAATACTGCAAACCTGAAGTTGAGACAACTGGTGGGGCATTGCTTTATTAACGCTCCTCAGGCAGCAGTCTCGGTTGCTGCTAAAGTTGGGAAGGGATGCTATCGACGGATTGGGCAAACGACACCTCAAGAGGACTATTAGTGTGCTGTATCTAGCAGAAGTACAAAAACAGAGAAGCGGCTTTGGTGGTCTCGGTGGCGGTAAGGCTGAACTGAAACTGCTAGCTTGTCAGCGGGGCGAACACAATTGGGTCGCTGTACCGGGAGATGAGATAATTCCTGTTGAGGAAGCTAATAAGTTTAATGACAGCACGCTGGTACTGGTGGAGCTGAGCGCTAGCAAGCAAGTGCAGCGGATTCAGGAGGCAGCCCGCCAGTTGGTAAGCATTCTGCAAAATTTCTCGCGGTTGCAGGACAAGTTTAAGGACAAGGAAGAGGAAATTGAGCAGTGGAAGGCTTCTCTGACGTTTTCGAGTCAGGAACTCAATCGCCGGGAAATGGAAATGCAAGCCCGCGAGGAACAGTTGGCTCAAATGGAAGATGAGTTGGAGCGGCTGGAGGCGCAGCGCTCGGAAATTGAAAATACTCGAGATGAAGCTAACCGACTGCGTGAGGAGGTTGAGCGCAGCCGTCTGGAAATGGAGACGGCTTGGGAACAGTTGCGGGGCGAGCAGCAACAGGTGGAGCAGCAGCAGTCTCAAGTTCAGCAGGGAGCGGTGGTTGACGAGCAGCAGGCAGTTCGGATTCAGGAATTGATGAACAGGCTCAAGGGAGCAATTTCGTCAGCAGGAGGTGTGCGGGAACAACTGAATCAGTCTTTTGGTGCTGTGGGGGCTCAGCAAGCAATTCTGGACGTACACTGGCAGCAGTTGGAGCAAAAACGGACAAATGCTAACCAGCAGCAAGAAGAGGTCGATAGACAAAATCAGAATATCCAGAGCCGCTGGCAGGAATGGTATCAAGCGGCTGATGCTTTGGCGATTGCCAAGGCCGATCGGGCCCGGCAGCAAGGTATCCTAAGTGCTAAGGAAGATCAGGCTGAGTTGATGTCTGTGCAGGTGCGGGCAGTTGAGGAGCTTTACAGGCAACTTTCCGCGCTGGCATCTGGTTTGGGTGCAGCAGGTACGGAGCAGAAAGTAGATGTGCAAGCTTTGGAGAAGATGCCGGTTGAGGAGTTGCAGGGGCTAGTGCAAAATCTGCAACATGATTTGGAAAAGGTGTTTCGGTTTGTTAACGATCAAGAGGAGGAGCTAACGCTTCAGCGGGAAACGATCGAGGAGCTGCAAGCCAAGATTCAAGCTGCTAGCGAGTACGATCGAATGGCTTTGGAAAATGAAATGGCAGATGAGCTGGAAAGTTATCAGATGTTGAATGAAACTCTCGTAGGACAGCGACTCCGCTTGCAGGAACGGGAGAATGTTTTGAAGCAGCACCAGACGGTGCTGTGGCGGCGTCTGGGTACTGCGAATGCTCCAAAACAAAATGGAGAGATTGATTTGACGCCGATAATTGCACAGCTCGATACTCAGCGCCAACAGCAGGGGAGTGAGTTGCAAAAGGTGGAGAATGAAATTCAGCAGTTGCGGGAGGTGGTTACTCAAAGTGAGGGTAATGTCAACCGTCAAACTGGAGAAATTGAGGCGAAGCGATACGAACTCAAGCAGTTAGAGCAGAATTTGTTCAACCAGAAAGGGGCTGTGGCTGAACTGTGGGGCCGGGTGAATGTTTATCAAGAAATGTTGCAGCCGGTGCAGGATAATTTGAGCGGGCTGCGCCAAAAGCTGGAAGCTGTGGCGGGAGAACTCGATCGGGTGCAGCAGACTGGAGAGCAGCACGATGAGGTAGTTGCTCAGTTGCGGCAAGTTCTTTCTGGTTTGATGAATCTGTCTGAGCCGTTATAGCAGTTGACAGTTGAGTGTTGACCCTTCGACTACGCGAGCGGGCAGGCAGTTGACAGTTACATAGTACCCGAATCAAACCGTTTATAAGTGGAAGTCTAACATCTCAAATGCAACACGATCGAAGGGTGTTCGACTCGGGCGATTGCTCCTCCAGGAAATGGATCGGTTTGCGATCTATTGGGGGCTACTATTAAGCCTGTGAGTTTTCTACGCTTTCAAAGCTGGGTGCGGCCGATAATATTTGTTGCAATAATTGTCGCATTGCCCGTCGCTGTATGGCTTGGGGTGAAGAGCGCAAAATGAGGCGGTTTAATTTAACTGGCAGTTGGCCATTTATCTGTTCTGATTCGTTAATTGGCGAGATCGATTGCTGTAGCAATTCGCTAGCTGCAAGTTCTAGATATTCTACGTCGGCGCGGAGAAGTTCGGCTGTTTGAGCTAGTGTTTGTTGGACTCTTGGATTGAAATGAGTTTCTAAATAAGGCAATAATTCCGATCGAATCCGGTTACGGGCATATTTTAAGTCTTGATTTGTGGAATCTTCCCAAATTGGTAGTTTTTGCTCTTGACAAAATTGACCTGTTTGCGATCGAGTTATTTCTAGTAATGGACGAACCAAATAGATTTTGGATTTTAGATTTTGGATTTTGGATTGGGGATTGCCATCGGGATTTTCTAATTCTAAATTGGCTAGGGGGCGCTGCCAAGTCAATGCGGAAAGTCCGTCGGCACCGGTACCGCGAATTAGGTTGTAGAGAAGAGTTTCGGCACGATCGCTCGCTGTGTGGCCTGTAACAATGTAGGTATAGTTGTAATCGATCGCAATTTTGGTTAAAGTTTGATATCGCCAATGTCTGGCTGCTGCTTCTGTTTTCGGGGCGCGATCGGCTATTTGCAGATGATATGATATTCCCCAGTTTTTAGCTAATTGTTTTACATGATTTGCATTAGCTTCCGAGTCGGAACGCCAGCGATGATCGCAGTGGGCAATTGCTAGATTCCAACCCCATTTGGGCTGCAAATCTAGCAATAATTTAATTAAGCATATAGAATCTTGTCCGCCCGATACTGCTACTAACAATTGCTGATTTGCTGGCAATATTTGTCGGTGCAACAATGTCCGGTGCAGTTGAGCATGGAGGTGCGTCCAATCAGTAGTCATTAGTTATTAATCGTTGGGCATTAGTCATTAGTCATATCATGTCTGATCGAACTCACACTACAAACCGGGCATGGGGCATTGGGCATTGGGTATTGGGAATGGGAACCCCCCTCCCCCTCGCCCCCCAAGGGGGGAATGGGGGAATTGGGTAATTGGAAATGACAACTGACAACTGTCAACTGTCAACTGTCAGGTGCGTCGCTCATTGATGGTCGATTTTTGTTTGGGATGGTTGGTAGCGACGCACCATACAACTGTCAACTGTCAGGGCTCGCACTCACAGGCATCGCCCCTACCCGCTCGCGTAGTCGAAGGGTCAACACTCAACTGTCAACTGACTTCTAGATTAGCTCCACATTCCTACACTGTGAGGGTGATTGTCTGGGTATCTAGAAATAGGAAAATTATTACTTATTGCTGTTGAGTCGCTGATATTTAATTCGTCATCGGGATCGGTTTCATCTGAGCTATCTTCTGCATAGTCGGGCGCGATATCTTGTTCCTCAGGGGCGGCAGGAAGGGCTTTTTGTTCCCACACATCAGGCTCGTCGATCGGACAAAACTCTAGGCGCACTTTAACTTTTCCTTTTGTCCAAGCTTTACCCGAACTTAAAAGCTCGCAATCCATGCCGTCTGAAAACAATTTTTCTTCCATCATTTTTGACTGCATTATAGTCAAAAATTCGCTAACTTTGAAAGTACATTGATACATTAAAACTGTGGCAGGAGTAGATAAAACATCGTCTTCTTTGAGAAATATTTGCGAATTTTCCATATTAATTGTCCTTAGTCAGTTGTTAATTGTCAGTTGTCAGATCGTGTCCGATCGTATAATATCATGTCAACTTAATCAGTTATTATTTGAGTGTGATCGGGACGCTCGCTACCCCTGTTTAGTAGTCAGTAGTTATTAGAAAGAAAGAAGGAAGATAGATTCTCTGCGTAAGTTTTACTGAATTCAGGTGGGCAAGGCCCACCTTACAATTAGAAAAACCAGCCGTAGGAATGTAAACCCTTACCTAAGAGATTAACTCCTAGATAGCAAATCCAAACTACCAAAAAACCTGTGGCGGCTAAAATTGCTGGGCGTCTTCCCTGCCAGCCGCGAGTTATGCGGGCGTGCAGGTAGGCAGCAAAAATCAACCAAGTAATCAGCGCCCAAGTTTCTTTCGGGTCCCAACTCCAGTAGGAACCCCAAGCTTCGTTAGCCCAAACACCGCCGGCAATAATGCCGATCGTCAGCAAAGGAAATCCTAAACCGATGATGCGATAGCTAATGTTATCAAGAGTTTCTGCTAGACTCAAGCGCTGGGGCGAGAGAAGTTCTGCGGTTTGAGATTGGCCGGTGGAGGGGGTTTGAACTGTTGCCAATTCGAGCACTGCGGTGTTGCCGTTACCGTTATTGCTGGAGTTGAAAGCTGGTTCGCTAAAAGCCAAGCCGTTAGAGGTTTCTAGGGCTTGAGTTTCGGAGTTTTGAGGGCGTTGGAGGCGGTAGTTGCCGTTGCGGGTGCCGTTGGTACCGAAGGAACTGCCGGTGAGTTCGATTTTTTGGCCGCGGGTGACGATCAAGAAGGCGATCGCCAGTAATGCTCCTACCATTAAAGTTGCGTAACTGAGCATCATGACGCTGACGTGCATCATCAGCCAGTTTGATTTGAGGGCAGGTACTAGGGGTTCTGCTGACTGCATGGTTGCGGGCAGTGTCAGGGCGGCAAAGGCGGAAATTGCCATGGCTACGGGCGATGTCGCTACTCCGACTAAGCGCGATCTGCTCATGTTTTCGGCGACGAGGTGGATGGCAGTAATGCCCCAAGTCAGGAAAAATAGTGATTCGTAAAGATTGCTGAGGGGAAAGTAGCCTGCTTCTATCCAACGGGAACCGAGTAAAGCGGCGATCGACAGATTGGCGATCGCCATTCCTGCGGTTCCCAATGCCGATAAATAGGGAATGCCGGGAAAGGCTGCGCCAGCCCAGTAAACAAGCATTGTCGAAAACAGGATGGCAAAGGAGATATTGTCCAGCCAGTTCTGGAGTACAACCAGATCCATAAAAATTACCCTCGTAAAGTTTTTACCTTAATGTCGGCAGAAGGCTCCCGCTGTACCATTCCGGTCAGCGGTGAGATGAATACCGACCAACAAACAAACGCGAAGCATCCTTTTAGAAAAAAAAGAATTAATTTCTCAAATATGATATCATATTTGTATGATCACGCTAACCTACGAGTATAAATTAGCTCCCACACCAGCACAAATACAGACTTTCGATCGATGGTTAGAAATCGGTCGAGAGGTATGGAATTTTGCGCTGAGAGAACGCAAGGATGTGGCTCACTCTAGGAAGTGTAAGATCGATGCTTGTAGTATCGTTTCGGAATATATAATTCCACCGGATGTCAAGCGACCTACCTATGCCAGT
>JAAUPI010000064.1 GCA_012035135.1 Microcoleus sp. CSU_2_2 | reverse complement strand
CAGAGTCGGCGGGGCATTTTTAAGGATATGAAATATCTCAGTCAAGGGCGGACGACGCTGATTTATGAGTTGCCTTTGGCGGAGGTGGTGACGGACTTTTTCGATCAGATGAAATCGCGATCGCGCGGTTATGCGAGCATGGAGTATCATCTCATCGGTTATCGCGAAAATCCGCTGGTGAAATTGGACATTTTAATTAATGGCGATCCGGTTGATGCTTTGGCGATGATTGTACACCGGGATAAGGCTTACAATGTGGGCCGCGGGTTGACGGAAAAACTCAAGGAGTTGATTCCCCGCCACCAGTTTAAGGTGCCGATTCAAGCGACTATTGGGGCTAAGGTGATTGCTTCGGAACATATTCCGGCTTTGCGGAAGGATGTGTTGGCGAAGTGTTACGGCGGTGATATTTCGCGGAAGAAGAAGTTGCTGCAAAAGCAGGCTAAGGGTAAGAAGCGGATGAAGTCTGTGGGTACTGTTGATGTGCCGCAGGAGGCTTTTATGGCTGTGCTTAAGCTCGATCGCGATTCGTAATTTGTGTGTTGGGGCGATCGCGCGTGCGATCGCCTCAGGGGTGGCCAGAAACCGGGTTTTTTCCGAAAATCGGCGTTACAGCCCGTAGAATCGCTAAAAACCCGGTTTCTAGGGGGCGCAGTGCGATCGCCTCAGGGGTGGCCAGAAAGTGGGTAAAAGAAACACCGTGTCATATTAGGCAAAATGCTATTTTCGATGCTCATCGAGCCTATAATGTTCAGCGTAAATGAATCAGAGCCCTGAATTCCTTGTATAGCAACATTAAAAGCTTAAGGTGCCAGCAACTTGGCATCTCCAGGCTGTGGCTGTGGGAGATCCGGTGAGTTCGATTGCCCCTCCGGTTTTCCTCCTGTCGCCGGTGTGCGCACTCGCCCGGAATTCTCAGTAAACACATCAACCAAAGCTTGAACCAAAGCATCCCGCTGGACTCTATTTAAACTTTGAATAGCAGTTCGATCGCGCTCCATTGGATTTTCCCGCAAAACGTCGCTACCCGGATACACGCTTTCTACCAAATAGTCAGGAGTCGCCCCCAAATAATCAGCTAAACTCAACTTCCAATCGAAGCGGTAATTTGGCGGCCTTCCTTTCACAAAAACATGATACCGAATCAACCGCCCGACTAAAGTATTGTTAGGATCGACTTTTCCAGTTTCCTTAGAAATGTAATTATTTTCGATCGGCAAATCCGGCAATTGTTCGTACACAAATTTCCACGCATCTTGCACTCTAATTTCTTGCCGCGCCGATTGTTGAGCAACTCGCTGCACGGAAACAGACGAGCGATGCGCCATCTTTGAAGGTTCCAAAGCCAAAAGACTGAGTTCGCCCGATTCCAATATTCCACTCAAAAGCGTGAAAATCGCCACACTTAAAGTCACTAACAAAAAACTCAAGGCTAGCTTTAATTTCTTCACGGTTTTGACAATCTGTTCACAAATAAACTAATTTCAGCAACTTACAAAGCAGGCAGAGGCTTATAAAACCGATAATAAATGTCGCTTGTAGTCGAGTCTCGATCTCCCCTAGTCCCCCTTAACAAGAGGGGGACTAGAAGAGCGAAGTCTCCCTTTTTAAGGGGAGGACAAGAGCGTTCAAAGTCCCCCTTCTTTCCCCCCTTGGGGCAGGGGGGGTGGGGGATTTAGGGGGATCGAGACTTCGATCCAAATGAGAAAGACAGAGGTTTTAGTCTTAAGTTGACACCTATGGACTATAGCAGTTTGCAAGTGGTTAGGTACTACTCTTAATTAGCAATTACCAATTAGCAATTACCAATTAGCAATTACCAATTAGCCTATTCTCATGCAACTGAAAATCGCTATCTTAGATATCCCCGATAATTTCCGGCTGAGTCAACTCGTCAGACATCTCAAATATCGCCCGCATCACCGGTTTCATTTGATGATCGTCCATGTTGTCAAAATCTTCATAACGTCGCCGTTTGGCGCGGTTTGCGACTTGCACCGTAATCCGATAGCGGTTGGAAGCAGCATTGATCAACTCTTCCGCCCGACGGGTTAGCTGAGTTGAATCGAAAGTTGGACGCTTAAGCATGAGACTACCCACTCGATCTGATGTTAGATTCTAGTTTAGCTCGATCGGCCCGTTGCCTCACGCCATAATCATCTTTGAGAAGAGCGCCAGAGCGATGCGTGTCAGGAGAGAGGAGTGCAATACTATGTCAAGATTCTTAGATTATTAAGTAAATATTATCGCTTATGCAGACAGCAACAGCATATTCGTTTGGTCACTTGCAGCGGATCAATTCTCATCCCCTCAAATTGGTAGCCTTCGGAGACAGTTTAATCTACGGTTTCGGCGACGGTGTGGGGGGAGGCTGGGTAGAAAGGCTACGGCGACAGTGGATGTTGCCGGAGAGTCGGGGACACGTGCTCTACAATTTGGGAGTGCGGGGCGATCGGGCTTACCAAGTCGCCCAGCGGCTGGAAAACGAGTTTAAACACCGTGGCGAACTCAGAAATCGCGTCCCGGATGCCATCATACTTTCCGTCGGTCTGAATGATTCAGCGAGAGTCCAATCGCCTAGTGGGCGCAATTATACCGATTTTGAACATTTTAAAACAGTTTTGGATCATTTATTAGACACTTCCAAACAACTTTGCCCAGTGATATTTGTCGGAATGGTGCCTATTGATGACAGTAAAATGCCTTTTCAAGATTGTTTATATTACAGTCATGCCGACCAATATCGGTACAAGGAAGCAACTAAATTAGCTTGTCAGTTACGGGGAATTCCTTATTTAGATATTTTTGATAAATGGATCGATCGGGGCAGCGATTGGTGGCGATCTCGCTTGATTTCAGACGGGCTGCATCCCAATGTTGCCGGGTATCAATCTTTATTGGAAGATGTGATCGGTTGGGAGCCGATCGTCAGTATTAGTCATTAATCATTAGTCATTAATTATCTAGAAGTAGCGCAATCTGGCAACAGCCGTTGCATCCTGTTGAGGGAGATAATCTTTGAGGGGAATATAGCCTGCTGTGGTGCGGATTCCGGCTGTTAGCAGTGGACAGTGGACAGTGGACAGTTCTAGTACCCGAATCAAACCGTTGATGAAGCGAAGGATCGGGACTCTATTCATGAGCTTATTTATGTCTGCGCCCGGTGTGGCGGTTACTATAACTGCGGGAGTTTTTCGCCAAAAATAAAGCCCCCTCCAAGGAGGGGGCTAAACTGAGTTAAAGATTTGGGAGTTGTATTGTGCGGATCGATCGAACAACCCGCAAAAAAAGCAGCATTCGCACCTGCCGTCAACTACCGAAACTCAAATATTCAGTTTCAAAGCTTAGTAGCGTCGCGAAGAGCGATTGTTGTCGCCCCAGCCACCGCCACCCGAAGAGCGTTTGTTGTTGTTTTCACGGGGTTTGGCTTTGTTGACTTTCAAGTCGCGGCCCATCCACTCAGCACCGTCTAAAGCTGCGATCGCTGCTGCTTCTTCTGCCTCGCTTGCCATTTCCACAAAAGCAAAACCCCGCATCCTGCCTGTTTCCCGGTCCACTGGCACTTGGACGCGGCTTACAGTACCGTACTCGGCAAATACTTCACTGAGGTCATCTGAAGTGACTTCATAAGAAAGATTACCCACGTAAATCGACATAAAATCTCCGGAATCATTAGGGTGCAGAGAGTTAGATTCGGAGAGACGCTTGTAAATAAACACCAACAAACTACGCAACCGAATTTAATTCTTGAAATTTCACTATAACATGAACCCAGCAGAATCAGCCATTGGCTGTCAGAATTTTCACTTTTGGATGGGGCGTCGGGCGAGTTCCGGTAGAAAGTATTCATGATAACTGACAAAGGTATCAGTGGCGGTTTATTTCCTAACATTCCTTCAGCGGTAATCAAAGCAAAAGCAAATCCCCCCGCTTTAATCGCTTCGTCGGTTGCCCGCAGTGCTGGAATGTCGCCGCTGAAATAAGCGTAGTGGCATTTAACATTGCGATCGACTAAAATTTCTCTTGCCCACCCGGTCATTTCCCAGGATTTCGTCATGCCGCTGATGTTGCGGATCGTTTTACCCATTACCTATTCCCAGCGAGCACCTCATCTATCTGAGAAAGGCTATACTACTTCCCTAACATCGAGCCCTTTAGCCTCAATTCTTCTCGACTTACTAGAGCTTCGTAGTAATCTGGTTTAATTTCTAGAGCGACTCCGTAAGAGCTAATTGCATCTTGATACCGCTGCAATTTTTGTAAAACGTCGCCCCGATGGGACCAAGCTTCCCAGCTATCTGGTTTGAGTTGAATCACCCGATCGAAAACTGTAACTGCCTCGGCATATCTTGCCATTTTTCCTAACAGAATTCCCCGCTGTATCCAGCCTTGATGGTTGTCCGGCCAGATAGTGATTGCTCGATCGTATGCTGCTAGAGCTTGTTCGTATTGTTGCAAATGTTCGAGAGCATTTCCTCGTTTGAACCAAGCTTCAAAATTATCGGGTACGAGTTTAATTACCTGGTTGTAAGCTGCGATCGCATCTTCGTAGCGCTGTAATTTTTCCAACGCTGCGCCTTGCTGCAAGCCAACTTTTGATGAAATTTCTGCTTCCGAACTCAGAGCAATTACTTTATCAAAACAGGCGATCGCTTCTTCGTACTGCTGTAATTTTTCAAGAGCTTCGCCTCGCAAATTCCAAGCTTCTAGAAAATTTCCTTGAATTTGTAGGGCATTACTGTAGGCGATAATAGCATCTTTGTAGCGTTCCAATGCTGCTAGAGCGATGCCTCTACCTAGCCAAGCTTCGGGGAAATTCGGATTTATTTGAATTGCTTTGTCAAAAGCAACGATCGCCCCTTCATAATCTCCTGAGTCTGACAGAGTTTGACCGCGACCGATCCATACTTCTGGATAAAAAGGATTGATTTTAATTGCTCGATCGAAACAAGCAAGTGCCGCGTAGCGCTGCTGGTGTTTAAAGGCCATTCCTTTATAAAACCAAGCTTCCGAGTCGTTGGGTTGTAGTTGAATTACTCGATCGTAAGCTCTAATTGCGTCTTCATATCGGTGCAGTTTTGCTGAGGCAATACCCCGATTAAACCAAGCTAGACAATTTTCTGGTTGCAGTTGAATAGCGCGATCGTAAGAAGTTACAGCTTCAGCATAGCGTTCTGCCTTCATCAGAGCTAAACCTCGGTTCAACCAAGCTTCCCAGTTTCTGGGGACGAGTTTAACCACACGTTCGTAAGCAGCGACAGCCTCAGCGTAGCGCTGGGCTTGTAGCAGTACATTGCCTTGGCGATACCACATTGCGGGCAAATTGGGATGAATTTGCGTTGCTCTTTTGTAACAACTGGCGGAGGCTTCCCACTCCTGCAATTCTTCCAAAACTCGCCCTCGCTGGAACCAAGCTTCGTGCTTTTCCGGGTCGATTTGAATTGCTCGATCGAAACCTGCGATCGCTTCTTCGTAGTTTTGCAGATTTAACAGCGCACTGCCACGCAGCATCCAAGCCCAATATTCTTCCTCGTTAATCGCAATAGCTCGATCGCAACAGGCTACTGCTTCGGTGTATTGGTGCAATTGCTTGTAAGCCTTGCCCAGCTTTAACCAAGCCCCCGCCCAGTCCGGTTTAATTTGAACTGCTTTTCCGTAGCAATCTGCTGCCGCTTCGTATCTTCCCGATGCGTACAATCTATTGCCCCGATCGTAATCTGGAAATGCTGCAAATATTCTCAAAAAGGGCGGCAGCAGAGCAGGTTGGGGGTTTGAGGAGTTTTCAGTGGCAGAAGTCGAGAGGTCTGGCATAGGCCTTGCACATCAAAATTTTTTTGGATAACCAGCTTTGCGGTCTTATATATTAACCCGTGCTTTTCTGAACTCGCTGCTGTTTTGAAACAAATTTAGCATATCAGCTCTCTAGTGCCACCAATCATCTTAACTTAACTTTATATTTATACAATCATCAAGCGCTCTCAACTTGTTCGGACTACAGTAAGATGCTTTTTCAACGCGTAACAGCTTAAGATGCAGTCTAGGTAAAAAAATAAATGTATTTTCAGCCGGATTTAAAATCATATTTGATATGTTAGTTTTGCACGCGCTGTTAGATTTTACGGATGGTAATTGGGAGTCGATCGAATCTGGCCCCACCTATTGGTATCAAGGCCAGTGTCCTCAAAGTGGCGAAATCCTGAGATTGCCCCGTACCAGAATGTCGGAGGCGATCGCCCGTGGTTTAATGGAGTACCTTGCTGCGGATGATTGTTATAGTCGCGAGGGTAAGATGTATGGTGTTTTGCTGGTGGAAATGCCTTGGGGCGAAAAGCGGATACTCAAAGCATTTTCCGGGCTACTGAACGGTTGCAGCATCCTTGAGGGCTGGGCGCCACCGATTCCTGGACGAGCTCAAGTGGCGTTTGAGGAAGCCCGCACCTTGGCTCAATTGGATGCGATTAAACAGGAACTAATTGTGCTCAAGCAACTGCCACAGCGACAGCAGTATGAAAAGTTATGTTGTGAGTTTGAAGGGCAATTACAAGTTTTGAGCGATCGACACCGCAACAACAAGCAACAACGAGACCAAAAACGTCAATTACTATCCAAAAATCTTGCTGAAAAAACACTGGCTCTTGCCCTAGACAAACTCGATCAAGAAAGTCAATTTGAGGGAATTGAGCGCCGGCAATTTAAGCGGAACCGGGATGAAATATTGCAGCCACTCAAAGGACTAATTGAAGCTGCGGATGAACTAATTCGCGAACTCAAACAAAAGCGAAAAGAACTGTCTCGCGAACTTCAAACCCAGATGCACGCAGCTTATACTTTGGTTAATTTTTCGGGAAAATCGCGATCGATCCAGCAATTGATGCCTGAGGGTTCTATGCCAACTGGAACCGGCGACTGTTGCGCGCCAAAATTGCTTCACTGTGCGGCAGTACATAATTTAAAACCGCTGGCAATGGCTGAGTTTTGGTGGGGGCCGTCATCTGGTGGCAAAATTCAGGGAGAATTTTATGGTGCTTGTGCCGATCGATGTCAACCATTGATGGGGTTTTTACTATCAGGATTATCTCAAAATCAGATTGTTTCTAATAATGATTTGGAGGCAGAGCCTCCCAATATTCATTCTCAGGCTCTGCCTGGGAACGATATGGGCAATAATTTTGCTTGTGGAACGGGCAAGATGCCCGTTCTAGATGAAGATTTTACGGGCGGGCTAGAAGCCCACCCCACAAACAATGATTTTGCTTGTGAAACGGGCATCTTGCCTGTTGCAGATCGCAGACAAATGCCACCAATTATTTATGAAGATAAATGGTTGATTGCCATCAATAAGCCTTCAGGATTACTATCTGTTCCGGGTCGATATTTGGCAAATCAAGATAGTGTTATGAGTCGGTTGCAAAATTTATTACCAGATGGCTTAGAAATTACTGCGGTGCATCGATTAGATTGGGAAACATCGGGAATTTTGCTGTTAGGAAAAGACCAACAAACCAGTAGCCAACTCAGTCAGCAATTTGAAAAAAGGCAGGTTCACAAGGTTTATGAAGCCGTGCTTTCGGGTACGATCGCCATTGATGCAGGAACGATCGAACTTCCACTTTGGGGAAATCCCGAAAATCGTCCAGTGCAGGAAGTTAATTTGCAGTGCGGAAAACCGAGTATGACAGGCTTTCAGGTGATTGGGAGACAGGGAAATTGCGATCGCATTGAGTTTTTGCCGCTCACTGGTCGTACCCATCAATTGAGAGTTCATGCGGCGGATGTGAGAGGATTGGGAAGACCGATTTTGGGCGATCGGCTTTACGGATGCAGCGCTGATGCGAGTCGGCTACATTTGCACGCTAGAGAACTTTCTTTTGAACATCCGGTGTTAGGGAAAAAACTACACTTACAGGCAGAAACGCCATTTTAACAATGGAATGACCAAAAGGCAGTTGAGATTGAGAACATTTCCTTCTATCCTAAGTAGCGTAGGACATCTGAAAACATCCGAGCTAAGAGCTTAGGGCTTTGAGACTCTGAAAATAATCAATAGCGATTTTAACAAAATGACAGAAAATCAGAAGTCAACAGTTATCATCACCGGCGCCTCCTCAGGTGTCGGTTTGTACGGCGCAAAATCCCTTGTAGATAAGGGATGGCACGTAGTCATGGCCTGTCGAGATGTGCGAAAAGCCGGAGACGCAGCGCAAGAGTTAGGAATCCCCCAAGGTAGCTACTCCATCATGCACATCGACTTAGGCGATTTGGAAAGCGTGCGCAAGTTTGCCAGGGAATTCAAGGCTAGCGGCAGGCCCCTGGATGCTTTGGTGTGCAACGCCGCCATTTATATGCCTTTGATTAAGGAACCGCAACGCAGCCCAGAGGGATTTGAGTTGACGATGACTACCAATCACCTCGGCCATTTCCTGTTGTGCAATTTGATGATGGAAAATCTCAAGCCTTCTTACTATTCCGATGCAAGGGTAGTGATTTTGGGAACTGTGACGCACAATCCAGATGAGTTGGGTGGGAAGATTCCGCCACAACCTAATTTGGGCAATTTCGAGGGTTTTGAAGCTGGTTTTAAAGACCCTGTTTCGATGGCTGATGGCAAGCAGTTTGAACCTGTTAAGGCTTACAAAGATAGCAAAGTTTGCAACGTGTTGACGATGCGGGAATTGCACCGTCGCTATCACGAATCGACGGGTATTACTTTCACTTCGTTTTATCCGGGATGCGTTGCTGACACGCCGCTATTTCGCAACCACTATCCCCTATTCCAAAAACTTTTCCCGTTGTTTCAGAAGAATATTACGGGAGGATATGTGTCCCAGGAATTGGCTGGGGAAAGATTGGCGATGGTAGTTGCCGATCCTGAATACAAGCTATCTGGGGCTTACTGGAGTTGGGGAAACCGCCAGAAAAAAAATGGTCAGTCTTTTGTGCAAAAGGTTTCTCCTCAAGCCCGTGATGATGAAAAGGGCGATCGAATGTGGAAACTGAGTGCTAAGTTAGTTGGATTGGCTGATGGTGCTCAAGTCAGTGCTGCTGGTGCCGGCCGTTCTGCGTAGGATTTCATCAAAACCAAAGAAACCGGGTTTTTGGCCGTTTCTGCGGGTGTAATTGAAGTCAGAACTTACGCATCAAAACCAAAGAAACCGGGTTTTTTATTTAATCGGCATACTACAGCGAAGAATTTTCGGAAAAAACCCGGTTTCTGACCACTCGTGCGTAATTCCTATAATAAATAATAAATATTATCTAATTTAATACTTATCTAACATGAATTGTAAAAAAAGCAAAATAATTTTCTTCACCCTCAGTTTGTTCTTTTTGCTGTTGTCAAATCCAAATAAAACAATAGCTACCACACTTGAAGAAGTGGCTGCAAATCAGGAAGATTTAGAAGTTGCTACGATCGATCGCCCCCTCCCCCTAAATCCCAACGAGCTCGATCGCCCAAACTCGCAACTCACTCAACTGCCCAACCCAATACAGCCCAGAGAACCCGAATTACCGCCTCCTACGCCACCGCAACCGCCAGAGCCGTCTCCCCTCCAACCCACCCAGCCAACACCCGTTGAGAGCGATTTTAGACCGGAGATTCCGGGTACAATTCGGGTCGATCGCTTTGAGTTTGAGGGCAACACAGCTTTTAGCGATCGTGAACTGGCGGAAGTTACCAAAACCTTCACGGGGCGTGAAATCACTTTTGCCGAATTGATCGCAGCGGAATCAGCAGTCACTCAAAAATACGTAGCAGCAGGATACATCAATTCTGGTGCTGTAATCCCCGCGAATCAAACCTTTATCAGAGAGGGGGCGGTGGTGAAAATTCAGATTGTCGAAGGCGGATTGGAAGACATTCAGATTAGTGGCAACCGTCGGTTAAATTCAAATTATGTGCGATCGCGCTTGGAAATTGCCACTAGGCGGCCACTAAATCGCGATCGACTCCTAGAAGCCTTGCAACTGCTACAACTTGACCCCTTAATTGCCAATATTTCAGCCGAACTCCAAGCCGGAAGCCGCCCGGAAAACAGCCGCTTGCAAGTTCGGGTAAAAGAAGCAGATAGCTTTCAGGGTGAAGTGTTTGTCGATAATAATCGCTCTCCCAGCGTTGGCAGTTTTCGGCGGGGCGTGCGGATCGAACAAAGCAATTTGCTCGGTTTCGGCGACGGGCTGGAGGTATCCTATGCTAACACCAACGGCAGCAATGAAGTCAATGGCAGCTATACTTTTCCTATCAATCCGCGCAATGGCACAATTCGGTTGGGGGTGGGTGCTGCTAGCACTAATGTAATCGAGGAACCCTTTGCTGCTGCTGAGATTGAGGGTAAATCGCGCACCTACGAATTAACTTACCGCCAACCGATTCTGGAAAAGCCCGATCGCAATTTGGCTTTAGGAGTCACTTTATCACGGCAAGAAAGCGACACATCATTGCTGGGCGAGGGATTTGGGCTGTCGGCGGGAGCAAATGAGCAGGGCGAAACGCGAGTTTCCGCTGTGCGCTTTTTTCAAGATTACGTGCAACGGAGCTCCAGTCAAGTGTTCGCAGTGAGATCGCAATTCTCTCTCGGCACCAGTTTCTTGGGCGCGACTACAAATAATAGCGGGCCTGACAGCCGCTTTTTGGCGTGGCGCCAACAAGCTCAATACGTGCGGTTGTTAGCGCCAGAAACCTTACTGATTGTACGTTCCGACATTCAACTAGCCGATCGATCCTTGCTTTCCCTGGAACAAATCGGGATTGGCGGTAGCGCCACCGTGCGCGGATACCGCCAAGATTTCCTGTTAACTGACAATGGTGCGATTCTGGGCGCGGAGGTGCGCATCCCGGTTTGGCGAGCACCGAAAGTTAAAGGAGTGTTACAAGTCGCTCCGTTTATTGATTTTGGTTTAGGCTGGAATCATTCTGGAGAAAAGCCGAATCCTGATTCGGACAAGCTTTTGGGTGCAGGTGTCGGATTGGTTTGGCAAATGGGCGATCGATTTAATGCGCGCCTAGATTATGGTATTCCTTTGATTAATGCTCGATCGGGCGATCGAACTTTGCAAGAAAAAGGCATCTACTTTAGAATCAATTATTTTCCATTTTAATATTGTAAAAGCTATCTTTATTATAGGGAAAAGTCCACTTTAGGGGTGAAAGAGAGTCGATCGAACCCCCTCGGCGATCGCACTGATATAATCCAAATATATAATTCTGATGGAACCGGAAACGATATTATTTATATAACAGGATTTCAGCTATGTCTCGCCTATCTTCCGCCCTAGTTTTTATTTGCTTACTGCTATTTCCCTCGAAAACCTTGGCCCAAATCATCCCAGACAGCAGTTTAGGCAATGAAAGTTCACGCACGGTTTCCGATACAATTAATAGCTTGCCGAGCGATCGTATTTCCGGCGGCGCAACTCGTGGATCAAATCTCTTTCACAGTTTCCGAGAATTCAACATCGGTCAAGGACGAGGAGCATATTTTGAAAATCCTAATGGCATTACTAACATCTTCACCCGCGTCACCGGTGGCAACTCTTCAAATATTTTAGGAACGCTCGGAGTTTTAGGTAACAGCAACTTATTTTTAATTAACCCGAAAGGAATTGTATTCGGTCCGAATGCTCGATTAGATTTGCGCGGTTCTTTTTTAAGTTCAACTGCCGACAGCGTTGTATTTAACAACGGATGGGAATTTAGCAGCACCAACCCGCAAACAGCATCATTATTAACAGTTAATATTCCCATCGGTTTGAGATTTCGAGAAACTCCCGGTGCAATTGTCAATCGATCGACTGCTACAGGACAAATAAATTTACCGCCATCTCCCATACCAATTCCTATTACCAACAACATCGGTTTAGCAGTAGCTCCAGATCAAACGTTAGCTTTAATTGGTGGCGATATTCAACTCGAAGGTGGAAATTTAACTGCTAATAACGGACAAATTATCCTCAGCAGCGTTGCCAGTCCCGGTACTGTTAATTTCGCACAAACTCCACTGGGCCTAAATTTAAACTCTGACAGTATTTCCAACTTCGGCAACATTCAAATATCCGGAGGATCGCTCCTAAATACCAGCGGCATCGGTGGTGGCAAAGTAGATATCAAAGGTGGAAATGTCACCGTCAGCGGTTCGCAAATTTACGCGCTGACGCTGGCAAATATTGACGGTAGAGGCATTGATATCAACGCCAGAAACTTGCGTATAGAGGGCGGTTCGCAACTTTCTACTTTTACTTTAGGCAGTGGTATGGGCGGTAATATCAACCTCCGCGCTACCGACTCAATAGAAATGAGCGGACTGGGAATAGACGGCTACCAACAAGTTGTGATTAATTATCTAGTATCGGGAACAATTGACCCCTTTGACCCGCAATTTGTATTTTTTAATGGTACTGCTGGCACTGGAAATGGGGGAAGTACCAACATGGATACCGGACGCCTGCTGATGCGCGATGGCGTAGTAGGTAGTGGCATTACTTTTGGTGCTGCAAATGCCGGAAATCTCAACATCCGTGCTAACACTTTTGAAATGGTGAGTTCTGCAATTAACAACGCAACTGCTAAAGAGAGTAGTGGTGCCGGAGGAAGTCTCAATCTTAATTTGCAGCGATTAATTATGACTGATGGTTCCCTTCTTGCTAGCACCAGTTACAGCACCGGCGCCTCAGGAAATATTACGATTAAAGCTACTGAATCGGTGGAATTGTTGAATGCCGGCCCCAGAACTGTTGTATCAACTGGCATCAGCACGCTGAGTATTGGTGCTGACGGTAGGGCGGGCGACATTACGGTTGACACCAAGCGCTTGAGTCTTTCTGGCGGATCTTCTTTCACAATGGGGACAGGTGTATTAGTCGGCAGATTCCTATTTTCTCAGAAGGGAGGACCAGCAGGAAATTTAACTGTTAGGGCTAGCGAATCAGTAGAAATTGCAGGCATTTCTCAAATTTTGACCAGCGGTACTCAAAATGCTAGTGCTTTAACTTCTGGAACTTTGAGTTCGAGTCGCAGCGGGAATATCCGGGTGGATACGCCGAGGTTGACGGTGCGGGATGGGGGGATAATTACTACGGATTCTTTGGGTACAGGAAATGGGGGCAATATCACGATTAATGCCGATCGCATCGAAGTAATTGGTAGTGGGAATAACGGTTTATTTGTGAGTGCGATCGATGCTTCAGTAGGTCAAGTATTCGGTAATAATCCCAATGCTACAGCTAATGCCGGTGAGTTGAATATCAATGCTGGTAAATTAATTGTCCGAGATGGAGCAACTGTCACGGTAAAAGCTTCGGGAACGGGAAGGGCTGGTAATATTAATGTTGTCGCTGACTCAATTTCCCTCGACAACAAAAGTCGTATTGACGGTTCAACAGCATCCGGTACTGGAGCAAATATTAACTTAAAAGCACAGGATATCCAGTTGCGACGTGGCAGCCAAATTACCACCGATGCAGGTAATTCCGAAGGTGGCAATATCAACATCAATAGTAACTTGCTGCTCGCCCTACCGCAAGAAAATAGCGATATTACAGCTAATGCTCGATCGGCAAGTGGTGGTGGTGTTAATCTCAACGTAGCTAATATCTTTGGCTTGAGGGCCGTTGGCCGCGAAGAGGTAAGAAGTCGTTTGGGGTTGACAGATGCTCAATTTACACAGTTACAGGTAAATCCTACTTCTCTGCTGCCTACGAGCGACATCGCCGCTATTTCCCAAAACTCTGGCCCGGCTTTCCAAGGGACTGTAACGTTTAGTTCCTCTGGCGTGAATCCCGCTCAAGGGTTAGTGGAATTGCCACAAAATGTTGTTAATCCAGCGGAGTTAATTGTTGCAAATCCCTGCATCCAAGGAGCCGAGAGTGCGTTTACGGTAACAGGTAAAGGGGGCGTGCCACCGAGTCCCAATGATGCTCTTAGTAGTGAATCCGTGGCGTTTCCGTGGGTGGAAATCGAAGGAAGAGAAGGAAGAAGTTCGGCAACAGATTCTGTAATGGATAGAGGTTCGAGAAAAGAAGGTATTCGGCAAGAGGAAATTGTTCCGGCTCAAGGTTGGGTGGTGAATGCGCGAGGGGAAGTTATGCTTGTTGGATACA
This sequence comes from Microcoleus sp. CSU_2_2, assembly GCA_012035135.1. Taxonomy (GTDB): domain Bacteria; phylum Cyanobacteriota; class Cyanobacteriia; order Cyanobacteriales; family Microcoleaceae; genus Microcoleus. The sequence goes on along the minus strand of JAAUPI010000064.1, from coordinate 9,530 downwards.
ATCTGGGTAATATTACTGATTCTCGCGTTCCTCGATCGAATTCTGTTTGTGTTCCGCGTTGACATGATGTTTTTAACCGCAGATAAACGCGGATAAACGCGGATAAATATAAAATTCAAGTGTTTTAAGTTTTTATGAAATTTACCCGATCGCTCCGACAGGCAATTCTATTATTTTTGTTTTCGTGTCTGTTAGTAATTGCAATTCCTCCCACGGTTGCTCAGGTTAATTCACTAGATGCCATGCAGCTTGTCCGACAAGCTCGGAGTTTGTACAATTTAGAACGGTTTTCGGAGGCTGTACCGCTGTTACAGCAAGCGACGGCGGCTTTTGAGGCAAAAGGTGAAAATCTCGATCGCGCTGCTGTTTTGAGCAATTTGGCTGCAACTTTTGGGCAATTGGCTGAGTGGGAGCAAGCTGAAGTTGCTATAAATTCGAGTTTGTCGGTGGTCCGATCGCAGCCTGTTTTTCCGCAGCAGCAGCGAATTTTAGGCCAAGTTTTGAATATTAAAGGGCAGTTGCAACTGGAACGGGGACGGACTCAAGAGGCGATCGATACTTTTGAGGAAGCAGCTAAAATTTTTAATCGAATTGATGGAAAAGACCAAATCGTACAAGTTAAAATTAATCAAAGTAGGGCTTGGGAATCTTTAGGACTTTACCCGAAAGCTTGCAAAATTCTGTTAGGTTCTTTGAGCTTGGAAAACCAAACTTGCGAAGTTTCGGCTGCGGCTTTGCCAAGTTTGAAAAATCGGCAGTTTTCCCTGGAAGATGTTCGTGCAATTAATGCTTTAGGTCGGGTAATGCGGGTTTTGGGACAACTGGAAAAGTCGGAAGAGTTGCTGTTAGTTGGAGTTGCAGCAAGCAGGCAGTTGGGTGGGCAAGAGGAGGCTGCAATTTATCTCAATATCGGCAATACGGCGCGGGCTAAAAGCAATAAACCTGGTTTAACTCCCGAAGAGCGAGGGGAGTTGGAACGATCGGCTTTAGATTATTATGCCCGATCGGCAGAGGCGACTGCGGAGACATCGCCCCTGCGGATTCAGGCAAGGTTGAATCAATTGAGCCTGTTGGTTGATCGAGAAAATTGGTCGGAAGCTGTTGTTTTGTGGCGCTCGCTTGCACCTGAAATTACTCAATTTCCGTCGAATCGCGCGGGACTTTACGCTCAAATTAATTTAGCTCAAAGCTTGATGAAATTAGCTCAGTCGCCTGCGAAAACTTTGAGTTTGAGCGATATTGACAAAATGCTCGATCGCACTCTGGAACCAGCAAACAATTTGGGCGACAAACGGATACAAGCTTACATTCTGGCAGCTCAAGGCAAACTATCGGAAATCCAAAAACAGTATCAGAAAGCCGACAATCTCACAAATCAGGCTTTGAGTTTGGCGTCTGGGTTTGAGTCTCCTGATATTGCTTATCAATTATTATGGCAACTCGGACGGATTCGGAAAGCTGAGGGAAATATAGAAGGGGCGATCGATCTATATACTCAAGCTGTTAATTTACTGTCTGCTCTGCGCGGCGATTTGGTGACAGTCAATCCCGAAGTACAATTCTCGTTTCGGGAAAGTGCCGAACCAGTTTATCGGGAATTAGTTGGGCTGCTTTTGCAAGAAGCATCGCCGAGTCAAGCTAAATTGAAACTGGCTCGCCAAACCGTTGAATCTTTGCAGTTGGCGGAATTGGATAACTTTTTTCGAGATGCTTGTGCGGATGCTAAACCTCAACTGATTGATGATATCGATCGCACAGCGGCGGTAATCTATCCCATTATTTTGAGCGATCGTTTGGAGGTAATTTTGTCGATTCCTGGTAAACCTCTACGCCACTACAGCACTCAGAAGTCTCAAACAGAATTAGAAACTGCTTTTAAAAGAGCTAAAAATTCGATTCGCCCCGCTGCTTTTCCCAAACAGAGATTGCCACCAATTAAACAAATATACGACTGGTTAATTCGTCCTGCGGAGTCAGATTTGATTCAGAATGGGACGCAAACTTTAGTATTTGTTCTGGATGGCTATTTGCGGAATCTGCCGATGGCCGTACTCCACGATGGTAAACAATTTCTGATCCAAAAATACAATTTGGCGATCGCTCCTGGATTGCAATTACTCGAACCTCGACCACTGAGGGAAGTACAGTTAAAAGTGTTCACTGCTGCTCTCTCAGAAGCCCGTCAAGGCTTCTCCCCTTTGCCGGGAGTGGTGCGGGAAGTTGAGCAAATTTCTGCGCTGCTACCGACGAAGGGGCTGTTAAACGAACAGTTTGTCACTAGGGAGTTGCAAGCTCGCATTCAAGCCTTGTCTTATCCGATCGTCCATTTGGCAACTCACGGTCAGTTTAGCTCGAATGCAGCGGATACTTTTATTTTGGCTTGGGACGATCGGGTAAATGTTAAGGATTTCGATCGACTGCTGCGCTCGCGTAATGGAGCTCAAAAAAGGCCGATCGAACTTTTGGTGCTGAGTGCTTGCGAAACTGCTTCTGGTGATTCTAGGGCAGCTTTAGGTTTAGCTGGGGCCGCAATTCGATCGGGCGCCAGAAGCACAGTTGGTACTCTTTGGCAAGTCAACGATGAATCTACCTCTATTTTGATGGCTGAGTTTTATCAGCAACTAGCCAACTCCAAAGTCAGCACCGCTGAAGCCCTCCGCAATGCTCAACTCTTGCTGCTGAACAACCGACAGTATCAAAATCCCTATTTCTGGGCCCCTTTTCTCCTCGTTGGTAATTGGCAATAATCTCAGAGGGGGCATGGGGCATGGGCATTGGGCATCGGGTAATGAGTAATTGGTAATTGGAATCTGTCAACTGTCAACTGTCAACTGCTTTCCTGCAAACTCTCAACAGTCAGATAACTCAAAAGCAGTTGGTTTTTTGTTAAAGTTTGTAAACTGTTAAGAATGCTTTACGCATCTGATATTTTTTCAAGGAGTCCCATGAAGCAACTTTTAATTGCTGAGCGCGTCTGCCTGATGGCCCACATTGTGTCAATGGCTTTTGGATTGGCAGGGTTGCTGATAGTTTTACCCCGTCCCGAATTGGTGATGAGTTTGCCGCCAGCGGGGCAAACTTTGTTCCAATGGGGGATGGCTGGGGGTGGAGTAGTTTATATCATTTTTGGTGCAGCAGCGGTTGCTCTCTATGCCTATCGCACGTTGGGGCTGGGTGCAACTTTGACCTTTTTGCTGCCTTCTGTGTTTTTGTCCCTGGGTAGCGAGTTGTTGGGGACAAGTACGGGTTTTCCCTTTGGCCATTATCACTACTTGAGCGGTTTGGGCTACAAAATTGCTGGACTGGTTCCGTTTACCATCCCGCTGTCGTGGTTTTATCTGGGATTCGTGTCTTATGCGATCGCCAGGGCTGGATTGTCTCGTGGTAAGGTTGAACTCAACTGGGTCCGCCAAATTGGCGCGATCGTCCTTGGTGCTTTGTTACTGACAGCTTGGGATTTCGTACTCGATCCGGCGATGAGTCAGACTTCCGTCCCTTTTTGGGAGTTTGAAGAAGTTGGAGTTTTCTTCGGGATGCCTTACCGCAATTTGGCGGGATGGATGGGTACGGGGGCACTGTTTATGTCTGTGGCAGCTTTTTGCTGGAGGAAAATACCGATTCAATTGGAGCGATCGGAATTGAGTTTACCCTTAATTGTTTATTTGGTAAATTTTGCTTTCGGAGCAATCATCACTGTAACTTCTTTAGATTCTCGGTTTTGGTTCCCAACACTGCTAGCCGTGTTTCTAGGTGTAGTTCCGGCTCTAGTTTTGAGTTGGATTGCTAAACCCGCAGCAGATGAGGAAATAGAAACAATTCCGTCTTTGGATACATCTGCTTTTAAGGCAGAAATTCCTCCTCAGCGAGTGGGCGTTTTACGCAAGTAATCTAGTTAAGCTTAGCTACAGATTTCACCTAGAACAGCAGGATGCCCCCACCAGAACGGTACTCCGTTTGGTGGTGGGAGGAATGCGAGCGAAGCGACGATTCTGGCTCCGACCAAAACCGACAAGCGTAGCTGCATACCCAAATCCCCGACTTATTCAAGAAGTCGGGGATTTGAAATCAGAGCAACGCCCCTACTAATTAATGACTACCAGTGCCTGCCGCCCGTTTAAAAGCCTCATCCAGCACTTCCGAAAGAGTCGGGTGAGTGTGAACTCGGAATGCTAAATCTCGTACTGAATCGCGTTGCGCGATCGCATTTGCTGCCTCTTGAATTAAATCGGAAGCGTGCAATCCAAAAATATGAACTCCCAGCAATTCCCCAGTATCTTGTCGGTAAATCACCTTCGCCGTACCGTCAGTTTCTCCTTCGGCAATAGCTTTAGAATTCCCCTTAAAATAAGTTTTAACCGAAGCTACTTCAAAACCCTCAGTTTTACCTAATTCTTTAGCCGCAGGTTCTGTCATCCCTACATAGCTAATTTCTGGGTGAGTAAAAGCCGCGGCCGGGATGCTCAAATAGTCAACTTCGCGAGTCCGCCCGCAAATATTTTCAACTGCGGCAATTCCCTGAGCAGATGCAGCGTGCGCTAACATCATTTTGCCATTCACATCGCCGATCGCCCACAAATTTTTCACCGGTTCTCCCCCGGATAAAACCTGCATTTTATCGTTAACTGGGATATAACCGCGCATCGTTTCCACGCCTACAGATTCTAACCCCAAATTCTTACTAACCGGAACTCTGCCAGTTGCTACTAAACAAGCGTCTACTTCCAAAACTTCGACAATTTCCTTAGTTTTGGCATCTGCTAATTCCACAATTACTGGCGAACCCGGAGTCACCTTCATTGCTAGCAAACCCACTTTTGTTTCAATATCGCGGGGTGTAATTAATACCCGTTCTGCTAACTTAGCAATGTCCGGGTCAAAAGTCGGCATCAACTTATCTAATGCCTCGATCATCGTGATTTCACAGCCGAGTGCAGTGTAAATATCGGAAAATTCCAAACCAATATAGCCACTACCAATAATGGCAACCCATTTCGGCAGCGATTCCAACCTGACAGCATCATCGCTGGTAAACACTGTTTTGCCGTCAATTTCTATCCCAGGAGGGACAAAAGGAATTGAACCGGGAGCGAGAATAATATCCTTGGCAGTAATTGTTTTCTCGCCTGTGTCGGTTTCGATCGTAATTTTTTGAGAACCGGCTACTTTACCCCAACCTTGGATCGTATCGACATTCAAACGCTTGAGGCTGTTTGTTAGATCGCCGCGAAGTTTGCTGACAATGGTGTTAGCATGATTAGCGATCGCCCCTCGATCGAAATCCACGCTCCCTAACTGAATTCCCAAAGTCTTCAAATGGTGAGCATTCCGCAAATCCCGCACCCGTCCCGAAGCCGCCAACAGCGCCTTAGAGGGAATGCAGCCGCGGTTCACACAAGTTCCGCCCATGTCTCCGGCTTCGATAATTGCCACTTTCAGCCCGCAGCTAACCGCGTGTATCGCCGCCCCGTGTCCGCCCACGCCAGCGCCGATAATTGCTAAATCGTAATCAAATCCCTGGCTCACAAGAAGTACCTCAATTAAGAATGGAAGCCCCGTATCTTTAGGTCGGGGAGAAAATTTCAACGGACGGTTAAAACCACCTATATCTTATTTTAAGTGGGGGGTTAAACGCGATCGACCGATTTGAATCGGCGTGTACTATACTAAGTGAAGTACAGCGGGACTCGATCGAAGGATGGTTTGAAGGTATTTTTGTACCGATTCGTTCGGATAGAAAGGCAAAAAGAGCCGAGATTGCCGATCGAGCTGATCGACCTCTCAAGAGTTAGGTTGAGATTGCGTTGAAGCAAAAAGCAAACAGCAAACCCGTTCAGTTCAGCCTGTTCAAAATTTGCATATGTTTTACAGAGCGGTGATGTATGACGGATGACGACGACCAGAAAAATTTTCGCCGGGCCTCGGCTCAAGCATTTTTTGACTCTCTTGATGAGCTGTTAGATTCGATCGAATCTTCTAACGATCGATCTGCACAGGCTAAATCTCCACCGCCTCAGGCTAAGCCTTCTAGTCCCCCAAAGAAGGCTAGACCTGCCAAAATTAATTTGTCGGATTTTGAAGATGCGATCGCGGATTTGGAACAGTTTATCCAGAACAAGCAGCCAAAACGACCTGAATCCAAGGAATAAACGTAGCCCCTTCCAGAATGCCCGCTCTTCAAGGTGTTGGAGAATTAACCCTGCGGTTGATCGAACTTAACGATCATAGCGGGGGTAAAATTAGCTAGATTTACTATGACTAACATTGCTTTTGGGCTTAGAATGCTGGGGTAATCGACGCGATCGCACTTCTATAGCCCCATCAGCGATCGCACTTAAAGGCAACTCCAATTCATCAATATCGTTGCGGAACTTCACCGCAATATCAGCACCATTAATAATCGCTCCCAACAGCCGCGGCCCCGATTTATTCGACTCCTCGTCCTCAGATTCCAGCAACTGGTCAGCAGCTTCCGACAACATACTAGACATAGTGTAACCCGGCCTCGCCACCAAAATGATCCCGTCAGTGTACGGTTCCAGCGTCAGGGCGTCGTTGCACTCGCTCAAAGCCGGAGAGTCCACAACCACAAAATCAAAACGGTTGCGAACATCATCGAACAGCCTCCGCATTTCGCTCGATTCAAGTACGGCAGACGCCTGTCGTAAAAAACCCGGACTCGGCACGGCGTATAGATTTTCTACATCGGGAACCAAACGGACGCACTCACTGATATTGCCGTAATAGTGCAAAGGTTCCACCATCGCCAGAGGATCAACAGCAATTTTCAAAGATTCAACGTTAGAAGCCGATCGCAAATCTGCTTCAATTAACAAAGTCCGTTTACCCGATCGAGCCGACGCAATTGCCAAATTGTAAGCACTAAATGTTTTCCCCTCGGAATCAGCCGCCGAAGTCAGCAACACCACCTTCACCGGTTTATCCCCAATCCGACGTAAATTAGTGCGTAGACGCTCGTAAAATTCCAAATACGGAGAATTGGCATCCAGGGCGATGGGCATCTCATCGCTGTAGAAGTCAAACACTGTCACTTCAGGCAAAACAGCCAGCACCGGTACCTCTTTTTCCACCAAAGCCGCCCGCACTTCTTCCCAACTGTAAAACTTGCCGTTGAGCATCCCCAATAAAAATATCAACCCGCCACCCAACAGCACTCCTACAAATCCCCCCACCGCCAGCATCACCGGCAAACCTCTCTTGGTTGACTCAACGTCATCAGTTTTCGGCTCCTCCTGGGCGATTGCCAGACTACCCATTGTCTCCACCTTTGCCGCTTCAGCATCTACCAAAGCCGACTGCATCTTATCGTAGAGAGATTTTTTGAGTGCTACTTGCTGTGCCAACCGCGCTTGTTCCAATTGCTTGTTGGGAATAGTTGCGTGTTCCCGGCGCAATTCTTGTTCTGTTTTCTGGACTCCTTGGAGTTGCTGCTGCACCATTTCCCGCTGTGTTTGCAAAGCAATCAAGCTTTGAGCTAGCTGCTGTCGGGCGGGATCTAACGAAGAATCTATCCGAATTCGATCGGCACTTCTGAGCGGAGCTGCCACCCCATTACCGCCGAGTACCTCAGATTGTCGCTGTTGCAACTGTTGCTCAAAAGCTTGTTTTTGTTTGAGCAATTCTAAAACTTTTGGGTGTTCTTCCTGCAAGTCGCTGCGGAGAATTTTGAGTTGAGATTCGATCGAAAACAGTTGTACTCGCAGTTGCGCAATAATTGGATCGGCAGAAAGTGCTTGAGCGACGTAAGCTTGATCGGCATTCAATCCCAAGCGATCCTGCAAGCTTTTAATTTGAGCATCAATTCCTCCCAACATCACCAGCAGTTGCCGCTGTTGCTGTGCGCTACCTATAATCGCTTGTGGCAGACTACCGCTCTGAGCTGCTAAAATAGACACTCCTTCTCGTTTTTCGTAGGCTTCTAACTTTTTTTCTGCCTCTCTAAGTTCCTGAGTAACTTTCGGCAAACGCTCGTTAATTTTGTTGATCGCCTTTTGCAATTTAGAAGAATTACTTGCTTCGCTGTCAGCCACCATTTCTTCCATCAGCGTCATTACTACCTTTTTTGCTTTTTCGCGATTGGTATCTTTGTACAATACTTGAATCAACGCATTGGGGTCATTATTCTTACTCGGCATCTTTATTTGCACATTGTCTGCCAGCTTTTTAGCCAAAGCTTTTATTTTTTCCGCTTTTTCTTTATTTATTTTTTCCGTTTCTTCTTCATTTAAATTTGCCACTTCTTCATTTAAAATTTTTTCTGCTTCTTTGATGAGTTTTTTTGCTACTGCTTCGATTACCTCTTTATCTAGCAGCATCTCTTTAGTTATTTCTTGTCCTTCCTGTTGAATTTTCGTAGTAGTAGATGAAAAAATTACCGGCGGGCGATCGTACCTCAGCAAGCCTGTTGCAACGTAGACCGGCGGCGGAGTTGGCTGCAAAGCAACTACTCCCGACACGCCCACAGTCACCGCCAGAGTGGCCAATCCCACCCACTTGTATTGGTCAAAAGCAATTAAATAACGTTTAACAACTGATAAAGTCATGACGATTAGACCTCTTCAATAATTCCCAATCCCTTACCCCGCTTGGTTTTACTGTTGTCAGTCCTTGAGGGACTGACAACGGTAAAACCAACGCGCTTCCTAAGGGTTTCAACAGTTTGTCGATCAGAACTGACCAAATATTAGAACCTAATTGTTACGGTTTTTTCCCAGCTTGTAGGGACTTTTAGCAACACATAACGATCGCACCTATTCGCCACCTTACTAATCCACATATTACCAGAATTGTTGATTTGTAATTTGCTGCTTTCAAGCGAAATCTTTCTGATGCCACTCGAAAAAAATTCAGCAATCTAATTAAATGTTCTACCACGATTCTTTTTTGGGCTTTTGCCTTATTTGATCTTTTTTGAGCTGGTGTAATATCTCCACCGCGAGGTTTTTTATGAGGAGTGTCGATCGATGGTTCTCCTACATAAGCTTGATCACCCTGAAATCTTTGTGAATGAAGCAGGCAACAGATTTTGTGCGCTCGATATTAGTTCCATTAGTTGGTCGTAGTCCATGCCCAACAGCCGTTTGGTTTGAGATGGATGCTAGTCCAGATATTCCCGAAGGAAAGCTCATGTTTGTACGGGGTAAAGTTCCATTATAATTTAAGAGCGAGCGGTACACAATTTCTTTTTGGGAGATGTCTATTAAGAACAAAATGTTCGTCCCATAGCTGACGGCGTGGATGAAACAGAAGTAGAAGTCATTTATCAAATCTCTGAATAGGCTCTGGCTTTAAGTAAAATCATCAGATGTTCGAGCTGTTCGCAAACATCTAATTCTGGTCTTTCCATTGGAGTGAGTATGGTAATTGTTGCCATTTTTGTTAATGACTGGAGTTTAGACTAAGACAAAACTAAGAGGTGCATTACTTTCGATTGAATGCACGAAAAGACGAGCGATCGAAAACTTCTGATTAGGGGGACTTAGGGGCGGTTTTTCTCGGGCGAGAAAACCCTT
>JAAUPI010000063.1 GCA_012035135.1 Microcoleus sp. CSU_2_2 | reverse complement strand
CTCTGCTAGTTGCATTCAGACTCTCCATTTTTTAACGATTGCAATCATTCTCTCAGTTCCCCCTTTTGACTATATGATACTACCCTTGCTTACTCTTGCTTACAAACTTAATAAAGTTTTATAATACGTTGGCAGATATCCTGCACTGCTTGAGAGCCTACTGACTGCCAGAAAGGGTTACGTTTGCGTAGTTTGGCAATATGACTCTGAAGTTTGACACAGTTCAAATGCTTGTCCCACATCAATTTCTTGGTAATATTTAGTCATGTTTCACGATCGCTGAAAGCTGTATGATTCGTCGCTACATTGCTAACCTCAGCACTAACATCTTCAAACGTACTTGCGCCGCAGGCACTGTACTAGCCTTAACTTTGGGATGTTCGTCAACCAAGCCGCCCAACACCGAAGCGGCCTCCGGGGCGATCGTATCCGAAGTCCAGGCACAGTCCCTTGAGCCTCTCCTTGCTCGAAACCCCAAAAAAACCAAAAAATCCGTCAGCGTGTCCTCATGCACCCAAAACGACGGCTTCACAGAGGCAATTAGCTTTGCTACCCAAGCTTCTAATTTGGCTCAATCAGCCAATTCAAAACAAGACTGGGATGAAGTCGCCGGCCTGTGGGTGCAAGCCGTAGCTTGGATGCAAGCCGTTCCTCCCGGCAGTCCCAAACGGGCTTTCGCTGAGAAAAAAGTGGTGGAGTACATGAGGAACCTGGCTTATTCCCAACAACAAGCAGGCGCAAACCGTCAAACTTCCGCCAGCTTTAGCAGCGATTTGCTCAACGAACAGCTAGAACTTTACCTATCTTACGTTGCTACTGTCGGTCCGCCAGATGTTTTGATTGTCGGTAGTTCCCGCGCTTTGCAAGGTGTCGATCCCAAACAGCTAAAACAATCTTTGGCTGCTAACGGGCGTCCGGGGTTAACAATATTTAACTTTGCAGTCAACGGTGCAACTGCACAAGTAGTTGATTTTCAACTGCGCCGACTGTTAAAACCACAGCATTTACCCCAAATGATTGTCTGGGCTGACGGGGTGCGGGCTTTCAACAGCGGTAGGGCCGATCGAACTTTTAACTCGATTGTCGCTTCTGAGGGGAATCAACTTTTAGCTGCTGGTATTCGTCCTAAATTGTCGGAAGATGAACCCATTATTATTCCCCAGTGTTACCGATTCCCGCAGCCCTGCCGTGGCAATTTCCAGAAATCGCAGCTTTCAACTGCCTCTCTTGGTACAAAATCTGAATTAAAAGCGAGATCGGACACCAATGTTAGAAACCGGGTTTCTGGCAAAGACTTTGCATCTAAACCTAGATTTATCGATCAGAAACCCGGTTTCTTTGGGCTTAGTGACAATAGTGCCAAAAAATATGAATTAAAACCGATCGCCACTTCTATAGCATTCCAAAATGCACAATATATTCCCCTCTCGACGCCCGCCACTATGGCAATCAGGCCCGTCAGCGAATTGGCAGACTCGATCGACTCTAACGGATTTATGCCTCTGTCGGCCCGCTACAATCCCAACACCTATTATGACGATCGCGCTTACGTTTCTGGCCAGTACGATCGCGACTACGAAGACTTCAACCTCGGAGGCAAACAGGCCCAAGCTTTCAATTCAGTCATCGCTTTTGTCAAAAGTCGCAAAATTCCCCTGGTTTTCGTCAATTTACCACTTACCGAAGACTATTTAGACGGCACTCGTCGATCGGCCGAACAACAATTCCGACAACGAATGCAGCAACTATCGCGACAAAAAGGCTTCGCTTTCCGCGACTTTTCTCAGCGGTGGCCCAACCGCAACGAATATTTTTTTGACCCTAGCCATCTTAATAAATTTGGGGCGATCGCGGTTTCTCGTCTACTTGCAGCCGACACCAGTATTACATGGCCTCGCCCGAAATCTAGAGGCATTGATGGGTGAAGAAATCCGACAAATCGTCGATCGATCCGAGAGATCTTGTTGTATTGGAATGATTAAACCACAGAGGACGCAGAGAACACAGAGTCATAGAATGAGAGAGATGAATAATTCTGAGGCTAACGGATTTGATATCAGTTAGTTTTGTAATTTTCCTCAGTCCAACAGCGCGGCAAGATTTCGCCCGACGGAAAAACTAATTTACCCTTCGGAAAATTGGCCGGTTCTTGCTCTTCTTCACCTGCTTGATTTCGTCCCAAAACCTCATTTTTGGCAGGGCTGATTAAACCATCGATATCGAGGATTTCTACCAAGTCGCCTGATTCTTTTTCTTGTAAAAGCATAGTTTCTCCTTGTTAATTGAATCGGATTTACGGTTTGAGGACTACTTTGATGCAGTTGTCTTGTTTCTGTTTGAAAATTTCGTAAGCGTGTGGCGCTTCTGACAAGTTCATGCGGTGCGTAATTACGAAGCTGGGGTCAATTTCGCCTTTTTGAACGCGATCGAGCAAAGGCCGCAAATAGCGCTGAACGTGGGTCTGTCCCATTTTCATGGTCAAACCTTTGTTGAAAGCTGCACCTAAGGGTACTTTGTCTACGAAGCCGCCATAAACGCCTGGAATCGAGACTGTGCCACCTTTCCGACAAGCGAGAATCACTTGCCGTAATGCGGTGGGTCGATCGCTCTCCAAGCGCACAGCCTGCTTTGCTTTGTCGTACAAAGCATCGAGACCGGTGCCGTGGGCTTCCATCCCTACAGCGTCGATACAGGCATCAGGCCCGCGCCCCCCGGTCATTTCGGTGACGGCTTCCCCGGCGTCAATTTCTTCGTAGTTGATGATTTCAGCTTTGGCCGCTGCGGCCATTTGCAAACGTTCGGGTACGCGGTCGATCGCAATTACTCGATCGGCCCCCAGCATAAACGCGCTTCTGATCGCAAATTGTCCAACCGGCCCGCAGCCCCAAACCGCTACTGTATCACCCGGCTGAATGTTGCAGTTTTCGGCCGCCATGTAGCCTGTGGGAAAAATATCGGTGAGAAACAATACTTGCTCGTCAGATAGTCCATCGGGAATTTTCAAAGGCCCAACATCTGCAAACGGAACACGCGCATATTCTGCTTGTCCGCCTGCATAGCCGCCCGTTAAATGCGAGTAGCCAAACAATCCTGCCGGCGAATGGCCGTAGATTTTTTCAGCCAATCCAGCATTGGGATTGGAGTTGTCGCACAGCGACCACAAATCTCTGTTGCAAAAGAAGCAACTACCGCAAGAAATAGTAAAAGGAATCACTGCGCGATCGCCCTTTTTTAGATTCTTGACTTCGCTACCAACTTCGACAACTTCCCCCATGAATTCGTGACCCAAAATGTCACCGGATTGCATTGTGGGGATGTAGCCGTTATAGAGGTGCAAATCCGAGCCGCATATTGCCGTGGACGTAATTTTGACGATCGCATCTCGCGGATTAATAATTGTTGGGTCGGGTACATTGTCAACCCGCACGTCATTTGCTCCGTGCCAGCAAACTGCTTTCATGTTTTGTTCTCCTCTAGTTAAGTAGATGAGTGGGAAAATACATACATAGGTATGTCATTGCGAGTGAAACGCAGTGAAACGAAGCAATCGCAAAGGTTATCCTCGCTTTACATTCTCAGGACTTACGCACCAATATCAAAGAAACCGAATTTTTTGCCTAATCTCGTAATTTCAGCGAATAATTTTCGTACAAAACCCCGTTTCTGGCCACCCGTGCGTAAGTCCTAATTCTGCGATCGAGCCAGATTTCTTTGCACCTACCTACTTAACTGCTCACATTTTTTTGATGTTAAATTTTAAATATTAGATTAACCCCGCAGATAAATTACTCTGTATTTTTTTTTATTTTAAATACAGGGAATTTTAGATCTCTCTATCCAAGGTATGATTGAAAAATCTATCTTTTGGCTGTTTCCCAAAGTCAAAGTGAGAAACGCTTACGAGACTACTCTTTTTGCGCTAAAATAATTAGTATTATTGAACCGCGAAGACGCGAAAAACACGAAGTAAAAATCAGGAGGAAGTAGATCATCTTCGATCGGGAAGGGAGTAGAATATCTATTAATTTCTTTCAAACATTACCCGCAATGCTTCATTCACTTTACAGCCAGATTTTATCGTCTTTTTCAATTCTCCAATAGACATCTGGTAAAAAGAATCTCTTGCCATTTGATAAATGTAGGGGGTAGGCGGTGCCAAGAGAGCCCGCCCAAGAACGGGCGACAATTTATGCCGAAAACCATCGATATCCGAGGCTGGGCGGGTTTTGGCTTGAAAGTTATACTGAAATACCAATCTTGCGGTACAGTTGTTAAAGATTAAAGTTTATCGATCGCCTCTATGCCTTACACTACATCTACCCCTACAGACCCCAATCAACCCAACATCCGCAATGCCAACTACAGCGAGCTAGAATATACCAAGCTGACGCCGATGTTGCAGCGCTATGTTGATGTTAAAGAACAATATCCCCAAGCACTATTAGTATTTCGAGTCGGCGATTTTTTTGAATGCTTTTTTCAAGATGCAGTTACAATTTCGCGGGAATTAGAACTTGTTTGCACCAGCAAAGAAGGAGGCAAAGAAATAGGAAGAGTGCCGATGACGGGAGTGCCGCACCACGCGCTCGATCGCTACAGTTCAATGTTAGTAGAAAAAGGCTATGCTGTGGTAGTTTGCGATCAAGTAGAAGATGCTGCGATCGCGGCTAGAGAAGGCCGTCAAGTCAAGCGAGAAATTACCCGCATTCTCACTCCCGGAACTTTAACAGACGACGGAATGCTCAAACCCCGTCAAAATAATTTTTTAGCAGCAATTGTGATAGCTGGGGAACATTGGGGATTGGCTTATACAGATATTTCTACTGGAGAATTTGTCACTACCCAAGCGGATAGTTTAGAACTATTAACTCTAGAATTGCTGCGCTTGCAGCCTTCGGAAGTTCTAGTACCAACTAATGCGCCGGATTTAGTAAGTATGTTGAGGCCAGGAGAGAAATCCGAGCATTTGCCCGATTGTTTGCCGACTTCCTTTTGCTATTCTTTGCGATCGCAAATCCCCTTTACTTTGGGAGAAGCTAAACAGAGAATACTGCAAAAATTCAAAGTGCGATCGCTCGAAGGTATGGGATGCGCCCACCTTCCTCTCAGCGTTCGTGCCGCCGGCGGTTTGCTGCAATATCTCGAAGAAACTCAAAAGGAAAATGCAGTACCTTTGCAAAGATTGCACACTTATACTCTCACCGATTTTCTAATATTAGACTACCAAACTCGTCGCAATCTTGAAATTACTCAAACTGTGAGAGATGGGGTTTTTCATGGTTCTTTATTGTGGGCGATCGACAAAACCAGCACTGCAATGGGAGGTCGCGCTTTGCGTCGCTGGGTGCTGCAACCTTTGCTCAATATTAAAGGTATTGGCGCCCGACACGACACGATTCAAGAATTAGTAGAAAATAACCCCCTGCGCCAAGATTTGCAGCAGTTGTTGCGCCAAATTTACGACATCGAAAGACTGACAGGTCGCGCTGGTTCTGGGACGGCTAGCGCGCGGGATTTGGTCGCTTTAGCTGATTCTTTGGGAAAACTGCCGGAATTAGCTGTTATTGCCGCTCAAGGGCGATCGCCTTATTTAAAAGCACTGCAAAATGTACCGCCCATTTTAGAAGAACTGGCAGCAAAAATTCATTCCTATTTAGTTGACGAACCACCGATTCATTTAAAAGAAGGAGGTTTGATTCGATCGGGCATGAATCCCCTACTCGATGAAATGCGGGAAACTGCTTCAGGCGACCAAGAATGGATTGCCAATTTGGAGGCAAATGAGAGAAAGCGCACCGGAATTTCTAATTTAAAAGTAGGCTATAATAAAGCTTTTGGATATTATATTAGTATTACCAAATCGAAGATAGACCAAGTGCCAAATGACTACACCCGCAAACAAACTCTGACTAATGAAGAACGCTATAGCACAGAAGAATTAAAAGAAAGAGAAGTGCGAATTCTGACAGCGCGGGAAGATTTAAATCAGTTGGAATACGATATTTTTGCTGGAGTACGTGCCGAGGTAGGAGAACACGCCGAAATTATTCGCAATGTTTCCCGCGCGGTGGCAGCGGCAGACGTTTTGTGCGGCTTAGCAGAAGTGGCAGTTTATCAGAATTACTGTCGCCCGAATATGGTAGAAAGTCGGGAAATTAAAATTATTGAAGGGTGTCATCCGGTGGTAGAAAAGTCTTTACCTCCGGGATTTTTTGTGCCTAATTCAGCTTTTTTGGGTCGAGAAGAATCGCTAAACCGCCCGGATTTAATTATTTTAACCGGGCCGAATGCTAGCGGGAAAAGCTGTTATTTGCGGCAGGTGGGTTTGATTCAGTTGATGGCACAGATGGGGAGTTTTGTGCCTGCGAAAGCTGCTACTTTAGGAATTTGCGATCGCATTTTTACTCGCGTTGGCGCAGTAGACGATTTGGCAACCGGTCAATCTACGTTCATGGTAGAAATGAATGAAACTGCAAATATTCTCAATCACGCGACGCCCCAGTCGTTAGTTTTGTTAGATGAAATTGGTCGGGGAACGGCGACATTTGACGGACTTTCGATTGCTTGGTCTGTAGCAGAATATTTGGCAAACGAGATTCGATCGAGAACAATTTTTGCTACGCACTATCACGAATTGAACGAGTTAGCTTCAATCTTGAATAATGTCGCAAATTATCAGGTAACAGTCAAGGAATTGCCGGATCAAATTGTATTTTTACACCAAGTGCAGCCTGGGGGCGCTGACAAGTCCTACGGAATTGAAGCGGGGAGATTAGCCGGTTTGCCGCCGTCGGTAATTGAAAGGGCGAGACAGGTGATGAAACAGATTGAGAAACATAGTAAAATTGCGATCGGACTGCGGAAGGGTGTTAAAAAAGAGGGAAAACCAGAGTCTGAGGGCGAACAACTGGATATTTTCGATGATTAAATTTGAAGGTGTAAAAAAAGTTTGTAGTCAGGACTTTAGTCCTGAAAGCTGAGTTTTTCAGGACTAAAGTCCCTACTATAGCAACCGCCACATCGATCTTGATATAAATAATATCTGGTTCGGTTAAATAGATATAATTCATAATTCCTGTAGGGGTGGGTTCTTCTTCCTTCTTCCTTCGCACAAAAAACTCGACACCAACAACGCATAAAAAATTGTCAGTGTCGAGTACAAATTAACAACTTGTCAGCAAAAATCTAAGATTTCTTGCCGAAAATTTGTTCTTTCAAAGCTTGAATTTCTTGACCCAACTGTTGCCGATTGGACGATCGCAGCAAATACCGATAGATAAACCACGCAGTATATCCGATACCAATTAGCTCGAATGTGGGTGCTAGCAGGGGAATATCGTTGAGTTCATCTACTACGCCCAAAAGCACTTTCAAAGAGATAATTGAGGCGATAATTACGCCTACAACTGTCAAGGGACTTTTGTATTGTTCGTAAAAACCACCGATATAAGCGGGAAGTTCCGACAAAATTGAGATAATTTGTTCTTTGATCTGCTGGGTCTGACTTGGCGATTCTTCGGTGATGGTAACTTTTGTTGTACCGATCGAACTTTCAGGATCGGTTCCCGAAGAAACTTCAGTGATAGTAACAGTTGTTTCTGGTTCGTTTGATGAAGTCATTTCTCCACTCGCAATAGTTTCTGGTTGGTGGGCGGCAGCTATTTCAACTGCTTCTGCTGCTTCAACAGTCGGTATTTCGACTCCTGAAACCTCCGTTCCGACTGCTTCAACAGTCGGTATTTCGACTCCTGAAACCTCCGGTGCCGCTGCTTCTGGAGTCTCTGTTTCGACTGTTTCAACAGCCGATATTTCGACTGCTGTCACCTCCGCTGGTGCTGTTTCAACAGACAGTTGTTCAACTGATGTTACCTCGACTGCTGGCTGTTCCTGGGCCTGAGTTTCAGTTGCTGTTTCTGCATTTGCTTGTTCTGGGGTTGAAGTTGGGGCTACGACACCAACAAGCGGCAAATTCAAGTTGCTAATAGCCTCTTGCAAGCGGGTTTTATCCGTTCCCCGCTGGTGAAGGATTACCCAAGATTCTATCAGGTCGGGGCCGTGCATTGCGCCAGTCAAAGCCGCTCGGAGCGATCGCATAATCAGCCCTTTGTTAAGATTTTTCTCTTTACTGAGCTTTTTAGTGATTTTCTGAGCTTCGGCTGAGATCAGCGTTGAATGACTTTCCACAACTTTTAGAACAGCAAGCAAAGCCTCTGCTACATTTGGCTGCTGCAATTGCGCGAGTGCTTCTTCTTCGTATTCCACCGTGGTGGAGAAGAACAACTTGCACATATCGACAGCATCGTTTAAGCGGACGAGACTCGGGCCGATTAAAGCAGCTATTTGTTCGAGCCAGGAGCGATCGACCACAGGGTCAAACTCATAACCAGCTTTCTGCCAATAAGGTATCAGCAAATCTGTCAATTGCGGCACCGGCATTTTATGCAGGTATTGACTGTTCAGCCAGTTAAGTTTATCCCAATCAAATTTCGCACCAGCTTTATTGACTCGCTCAAAGCTAAATAATGGCGCAGCTTCGGACAATGTAAATATTTCTTGCGTAGAATCCGGCGCAGTCCAACCCAGCAAAGTCATGTAATTGACCAAAGCTTCAGGGATGTAGCCCATGTCTTTGAAGTCGGAAATCGAAGTAACACCGTCGCGTTTAGAAAGTTTTTGCCCTTGGGTGTTTAAAATCAGCGGCGTGTGGGCAAATTCCGGCAGTGTGGCCCCCAAAGCTTCGTAGAGCAAGATTTGTTTGGGAGTATTCCCGATGTGATCTTCGCCGCGGATAACGTGGGTGATGCCCATGTCGATGTCATCGGCTACTACGGCGAGGTTGTAGAGAGGCTGACCGATTTCCCCACCGCTGGATGCGCGAGCAATTACCATATCTCCGCCAAGGTCACTGCCTTTCCAGGTAACAGTGCCGCGTACCGTGTCGTTCCAAGATATCGTGCGATCGTCCTCAATAATAAACCGAATCACTGCTTGTCGCCCTTGGGCTTCAAAGGCTTCGCGCTGTTCGGGAGTCAGGTGGCGATGGCGGTTGTCGTAGCGGGGAGCCTGTTTGTTGGCTTTTTGCTCTTCCCGCATCTTGTCGAGTTCTTCAGAGGTGGTGTAGCAGCGGTAGGCAAGTCCTTTATCTAGCAGAGTTTGGACTGTTTGCCGGTATGTTTCCAGACGCTGCGATTGGAAAGAAGGGCCTTCGTCCCAGTTCATACCCAGCCAAGTCAGTCCTGCGAGGATGTTGTCGGTGTATTCGCTCTTGGAACGTTCTAAGTCGGTGTCTTCTACCCGCAGGATGAATTGGCCGCCTTGGTTGCGGGCAAACAACCAGTTGAAGACGGCAGTTCTGGCGGTACCGATGTGTAGGTTTCCGGTGGGACTGGGGGCTAGGCGAACTCTGACATTCATGTATATTTTGCTTTTAGATTGGTGGCGATTTGGCTGGCTGGAGTAATCGCTGATACTAGATTTCAAATTCTATTATATTCAGTCACTGGTAAGTGCGATTTTTGGGAAAATTCCTCCCGATGGGGTATGTGGCAAGTGTGGCGGGCGTTGGGGTGGGGTCGGTTTATTGATATTTTGGTTAGGAATATAAGATTTTGGCGAACTTCCCCCTACAGATTGGGGCGTTATTGCATTGTTGAACTCCTCGGCCGAGGCGGTTTTGGCAAAACCTATTTAGCTGAAGATATTGATAAATTAAATGAACGCTGTGTGGTTAAACAATTAGCACCAAAAGTCCAGGAAAGGGGCAATTATTCGGTCAATTGTCGTAGTGCTTCTGGCAACAGGAATGCTGCGGATCTCTCCAGCAAGTACACTGGTTTTCGCTTGACCGGAGCGTTGCTCTCCAAGTGTTAATTATTTTGACATACTCCCCACGGCTCCGATCGCGGGGGCTTTAGCTCGTTTTTCGGTAAAATATTGGTGCGGGTTTGTTTCTGCTCCCATCGATCGAGAACTTCCTATGCCTGTTTCTAAAACTGAGTTTCCCGAATCTGTTGAAATTAAGCGTCCACCATCCTGGCAGATTGAGCTGCTGTACGACGGTCAATGTCCCCTGTGCGTGCCAGAAGTAAATTTTTTGCAGAAACGGGATGGCGGCCGAGGTTTGGTGGCATTTGTGGATATTGCCGACGATCGCTACAACCCGGAAGCCCACGGCGGAATCGATTACGAAACGGCAATGGGTCGAATTCACGCAGTGTTACCAGACGGTACGACAATTAAAAATGTAGAGGTGTTTCGCAGGATCTACGAGATATTAGGGATGGGCTGGATTTATGCTGTGACTAAATTGCCGGTGGTTGGGTCGATCGCCAATTGGCTGTATGAAATTTGGGCCCATTGGCGATTGGCTGTGACGGGTAGGCCGGATTTAGCAACGATTGTGAGCGATCGAACTAAACGGATTGAGTGCGAAAATCCGATCCGCTGTCGGGTAAATGATCAGATTTAAAAGAGATTTGACAGTTGACAATTACATCGAATCTGGTTAATCCAAAAAAGATTGAACTAACCTCAAGATAAACTCATAAATAAAGCAGGGGTAAAAATATGGAAGATGCAGGATATACAGTCTTTATTGGCTTCGGATTTTTCTGGGTATTTATGGGAATTGTGGCTGTGATTACCCTCCTCAAGTCCGACGGTCAAAAAATTAAGTTTGGCAAATGGGGGCTGCTAGTTGCTATTCCGATCATTGTGCCGATCGTCCTAGTTTTGACCTATCAGATATTCCGACCATTTATTATGCAACACCTTTGATTGACTAATTGCCAGCAAATAAAAACTCATCGCTAACATTCGACTGACTGCCATCGTGCATCAATGTATCCATCAGCACGACGGATCACCCGAACTCGTTTGATTAACTCAACTGGATAAGTATGTTGATGTTTGAGGCGGGTTCGATGGAGGAGGCAAAGGCGATCGTCGCTGAAGACCCGCTGGTCAAGAACGGTTGCGTTATTTATGAAATTTATCACTGGTGTGTGGTTCAAGAATAAATAACTGTGTTATACTTGTCAATGAACTGGACCCACGCGATTCCAACGCCCAAATCTTGTCAGGACCGGAAGGTAGCAGCAACACGGGATGCTTGTAATAGGCGTGGTCTCCGGTTCACCCTGTTTTATGAGGTGTAGTTCCTATGCCTGGTTTTGGAGATATTTTACAGAAAGCAGTTTACCTGGGCGTTGGGCTAGCTTCCTACGCTGGTGAAAAAGCAGGTAGCAAGTTAACTGAGTTGCGCACTGAAGCCCAAAAGCTGGCAGATGAATTGGTGAAGCGAGGCGAGATGTCAACGGAAGAAGCTCGTCGCTTTGTCGAAGATATGGTACAGCAGGCTCAGCAGCAACAGCCGCCAGTAGGGCCCGTTAAAGATGACAAACCTGCGGAACCGCGCCGCATTGAAATTGTTTCTGAGGATGAAGATACTTCCAAAAAAGAGGCTAAAGATGCTGGTGGCGTAGACAAGCTCCGCGAACAGGTGCAGAATTTACAAGAAGAACTGCGACGACTGAAGCAGGATTGAGCTGGGAAAAGTTAGCAGATCATGAAGGGAACTCAGAATCAAGCTCTTGAGTTCCCTTCTTGAGTATCTCTCACCATCTCATACCAATTTGCCAAAGTTTTGCAACAATGATGAGCGTTCGGTTTGTTTCCTAAACTAGTTGGTAGGTGGACTCGCTGCGAGATTGTCGCTTTTTTTGAGGATTGTAGATGGCGACGCACCCGAAGGCTACTGTTGCATGCATGATTTCCGAGAATTAGTACAATGTCCCAAATCCAAAATCTAAAATCCGCTCAAATTTAGACCGATCGGAAGCAATAGGTAATAGAATTGAGAGTAGGGTACAAGCGTACTTTCCTAGAGGCTGGCTATACATCCCTGTGAGATCGCTCGCGCCCGCTTAATTACCCGCAGTCAAATTCGTTTGTAGTAAGGATTTTAGTCCTTATTGACGAGCGGTCAAACAGAGGACTTCAGTCCTCATAAAAGACTTTTCAACAGTAAACTTGCAAATCAATGGAAGATTGGTCAAAAGGTTTTTTTGAAGTTATGGAAAATGCTGCTTCTGAAGTAGAGCATTTTTTCAGCGATGTGAGCGATGAATTTGTGGAAATGCTGGATGTTCTGGCAAAGATGTCCGAAGAGTTTGCAGAACAAGTACAAAACAATCTAATTAACGACATTGACGGTTATTTTACTGAATTTGATGGTTTATTTCATGAATTTATAGAACCAATAATTCAGGTTTGCGAGGAGTTTGATGGGGGGTTTGACGAGATAGATTTGTCTTTGGTGACTTATGTAGACCCTTCACCGACGCAACAGCCAGCTTGTCGGGGTTGTCGCAACTATCATGGTCAAGTTTATGGGGGAAATTTGTTGGTTTGTGCGATGCACCCTACTGGTGTGGAATCCGATGAAAGTTGCCCTGATTGGGAAGCTGAAAGCGATATGGAATTTTGAAGTTTGAGAAGGATTAATGGCTTATGGTAACGTCAATTCAGTCTCCGTCAAAGATTTCTCTGGCAGAGTTTTTGTTGCTTCCAGAAACTAAGCCGGCTAGCGAGTATGTGGATGGTGCAATTTATCAAAAAGATCTGCCACAAGGAAAACACAGTACGTTAAATCAAAGAGAATGAAGATGTTTTGCCTGTACTCGATGTGCTGTCGGATTTGCAACTGTCGGCGGAGGATTTGTTGGAGCTGTTAAAGTTTTAATGAGAAATGAGTTACAGTTTAATTAGGATTATATTGCATCTAACTGTATTTAAAAGTGAATCGATCGACCGCTGATAATTCGCAATTTGGATTTCCGAGAATGCCGCCAACGCTGCAATTGCGGCCGTATCAGCGAGAAGCGGTTGCTAATTGGTTTGCGAATCAGGGGCGCGGTACGCTGAAGATGGCGACGGGTAGCGGCAAGACGATTACTGCACTGACGATCGCCACTGAATTATATCAAAAAATCGGCTTGCAAGTCCTGCTTGTAATTTGCCCTTACTGCCACCTGGTGAATCAGTGGGCGCGCGAAGCTCAGAAATTTGGTTTAAAACCTATTTTGGCTTTTGAAGATAGTCGCAGTTGGCAAAATCAGTTATCTGCTGGTTTGTATGAAGTGCGCTCCTCTTTGAGGGATTCGCTAACGGGCGATCGGCTATTTCTGACAATTATAACTACTAACGCTACATTAATGTCGGATAGCTTGCAGTCGCAATTGCGCTATTTCCCAGAAAAAACTCTCATCGTGGGAGACGAAGTTCATAACTTAGGCGCACCTCGTTTGGAACAAAGTTTGCCCCGTAATATCGGGCTGCGTCTTGCCCTTTCTGCCACCCCGGAAAGGCATTATGACGAACAGGGTACTGAAGCTATTTTAGATTATTTCGGCTTAGTTTTGCAGCCGGAGCTCACTTTAGCTGATGCCATCCGCCAGAAAGCATTAGTACATTATTTATACTATCCGATTTTAGTAGAATTAACTGAAGCCGAAACTCGCAAATATGGTTATTTAACTAAAAAAATTGGCTGGGCGCTGTGGGGCGATGAAAAAGTCGCAGATAACGGCGCTTTAACGCCTTTGTTGATGCAGCGGGCTCGGTTGATTGGGGCGGCGGCTAATAAGTTAACAGCTTTGCGCGAATTAATGAGCGATAGACTCGGTACTGCACACACTTTATTTTACTGCGGCGACGGTGCGATCGAAGGAAGCGCACGCCACAATAACCACCATCAACTAACAGCAACTGTCCAATTATTGGGTGCAGAATTGGGCTACCGAGTTAACACTTATACAGCCGAGACACCTTTAGAAGAAAGAGAAAAGTTACGCCAGCAATTTGAAACGGGAGAATTGCAAGGTTTGGTAGCAATTCGGTGTTTGGATGAGGGCGTTGATATTCCGGCAATTCGCCATGCAGTAATTTTAGCAAGCAGCAGCAATCCGCGTCAATTTATTCAGCGCCGGGGGCGCATTTTGCGGCCGCATCCGGGGAAAGAAAGGGCGACTTTATTTGACATGATTGTTTTGCCTCCAGACTTGGGCAGGGAAACTTTAGAAGTCGAGCGCAATTTACTGCGAAAGGAGTTGAAGCGGTTCTTAGAATTTGCCGATTTGGCTGACAATGCTGGGGAAGCTAGGGTGAAATTGCTACAAGTTCAGAGGCGGTACGGGCTGTTAGATATTTGACATTTTTTTGGGTTGGGTTTATTTTGATAATGTAGGATTATTTGAACGCAGTTTTAGCTGTAATTTTTTTTATTTCAAAAAATCTGAGGTAAAATTTGATGGAAAATCCGATCGACAATCTGCTAGAAAATCCGATCGCGACATTTAGATATGGAAACAACGCTACTCCGACAAGAACAATAGATATTTTAGCAGAAAAGCGTGCTTCTTATCAAACTGAAAAAAATTTGAGCGACGTGCAAGAACCAATTACTAGCGCGCCGCCGGAAGTGCGACAAATTATTGAGCGGGTATTGGAAATTGAAAAAGATAAGCTATACATGAAATCTCCGCGCTATATCAGCGATGACATTTTGAAAATTATTAAGGAAGCGGTTTTATGAAGTTAATTTCAATTACTCTGTGTAATTTTCGGCAGTTTTACGGCAAAAGTCCCGAAATAAAGCTGGCTTGTGGCGATCGAAATACTACAGTGATTCACGGCAATAATGGCTCCGGAAAAACTGCTTTGATGAATGCCTTTACTTGGGTACTTTACGAAAAGTTTAGCGCTGCTTTTGCTGCGGAAGAGCAATTAGTAAATAAGCGCGCTCTGGCAGAGGCAGAAATGGGAAAAGGAGTCGGTTGTTGGGCGGAAGTTGTGTTTGAACATGACAGCACCCGCTATCAAGCAAGACGCATTTGTCGCGCTTACAAAAGTGAAAATACTGTAGAACACGGCAAGAGCGAATTGTTTCTGAATATAGCAAAGGATGACGGTCGCTGGCTGAAGCCGGAGCAGCATCCAGATGATATTATCGGGCGGATTTTGCCGGAAAGTTTGCATCAATATTTCTTTTTTGACGGCGAACGAATCGAGCAAATTGTCCGCTATGACAAAAAAGCCGAAATAGCGGAAGCTACTAAGGAATTGCTGGGTGTAGAAGTCTTGAATCGATCGATCAGACATTTGGGAGAAGCCAAAAAATCTCTAGAGACCGATTTAAATATAATTGGGAATGCTGAAACAAAGAAAATTTTAGAAGCTAAGCAAAAATTAGAGCAAGAAGTCGAGCAACTTTCGAGAAGACAAGTAGAAATTGATCGCGAACTGGCTAATCAAGGAGAATTAAAAAAAGCAGTTAATGGTAGCTTACTGGAACTCAGCGGTGTCGGGGATTTACAAAAGTTGCGAGATGAATTGGAAATGCAGCAAGATTTATTCAAGCAACAAATTGTCCGGGCTACAGATGCTCTGAAACGAGCAATCTCTCTGCGGGGTTATGGAGTATTTTTGTTGGAGGCGGCGGCGGATTTTCAAGTGATTGTTGAGGATTTGCGGGAAGATGGCTCGCTGCTTTCGGGGATTCAGCGACCGTTTTTGTCAGAGTTATTAGCGAGGGAACGGTGCATCTGCGGATCGGAATTAATTGAGGGTTCCGAAGCTCACGAAAATGTTAGCGGATGGATGGATCGAGCGGGAGTTGGGGATGTGGAAGAAACTACAATTCGGATTAGTGATCGAGTTAAGGAAATTGACAAGCAAGTCGCTGATTTCTGGGAGGAAATCGACAGTCAGCAATCTAATCTTAATCGGAGCAGAACCGAACTTTCTCGGGTGGAAAATCAGTTAGACGATATCCATAGCAAGCTGCGAAATTTTCCTGACGGCGATGTCAGCCGCTTGCAAAAACGGTTGGATGAAATTGAGGCAAAAGTTGGCGATTTGCACCGGGAAACTGGCTCTAACCAGCAGCAGATTGAGAGTTTGAACGCGCAGGTTTCGGGTTTTGATAAGCAAATCGACAAGCAGCAAATGAATGAAGAAAAACAAGTATTGGTTCAGCGCCGGATTGCTGCAACTCAGGATGCGATCGATCGCCTAATTGAAGTGCGATCGCGCTTGGAAAAACAGTTTTGTTCTCAGCTAGAACAGCGAGTACAGGATATTTTTAGTCAAATTTCTTTTACTCCTTACATTCCCAAACTGAGCGATAAATACGAACTGACATTGGTAGAAAAAACTTCGGGAAAAGAAGCTTTGGTTGCTGCTTCTACCGGGGAAAATCAAATACTCAGTTTGTCATTTATTGGCGGAATTATTGACGGCGTGCGGGAGTGGAGTCAAAAGAATACTTTGATGGGCCCGGATAGCAGTACGTTTCCGATCGTTATGGATTCTCCGTTTGGCAGTTTGGACGAGATTTATCGCAAGCAAATTGCAAATAAATTGCCGAAATTAGCAAATCAATTAATCGTTTTAGTTACTAAAACTCAATGGCGGGGGGAAGTCGCGCAAGAGATGGAAGGCTGCACGGGTAGGGAATACGTACTTGTCTACAATTCTCCTAAACCTGAGTGTGAAGAAGATGCGATCGAACTGGGCGGTTCGCGCTATCCTTTAGTTAAGCAAAGTCCTAATGAGTTTGAATATACGGAAATTGTCGAGGTAGATTATGGCTTTTAGTAAGGTTTTGAATGCACAAGTCAAGCGCCGGGAAACAAGAGGTGGTTTTGCACAAAAAATTATGCTGTTGCGGACATTGTAAAGCAATATAAAGACTAAAGTCCTGACTATAGCAGTTGTCTCTCGAAGTGAGGTACCTCACGAGGCTAATCTGTAGGGTGCGTCGCTGTGAGATGTTCGATTGAACTTGCAAATTGTTTCGGGCGACGCACCTTACCTACCCGATAAAGGCTATACAAACTTCAGAGGGGTTTTCAAAGGATATATAATAGTTATAAACTAGATATTAACTGCAATGAGTGCTAGCAAAATTAGAATTGCTAAAGATAAAGCCGATTTAGTTAAATCATTAACTTTATCTGACAGCAGATCCGGGCCTTTCCAGACTTACGCCGATGTCATCGCCTTCGCCGCATCCTTGGGAAATAAGCGGAAAAAACGCTTACCCTTGGGGGAAATTTCTAAACGAGAACCAGGGGCGATCGACCTTGATATTTTTGTGTCGAGGGGTTACGATATGGCTATTAAATTAATTGCGATCGCCGAAACTAAAAATCCTCAAATTCTCTCCCATCTTGACGGAGAATTGGAAGCACAACGCTTGCAAATTTTTGAAGAGTATGCTAACGGCGGTCTGGAGATATTGCGGGAAGAGTTTCGGGGTGCGGCAGATTATACAGATCGACTGTTGTTATTTTTAATTACGGAAAGAGACAAACAAGAGCGATCGACTGAAGAATTCGATTTAAGCAAGTTCTTATTCTGAATTAACTGAAATTATGACTCATAAATATTTAAAACAAGCTGTAAGTTTTTTCGCTTACAGCTATTCGACATTCCTTCTCTGCTATTTAATTCTCCGATTAATATTTTGGGATCGGCTGTGGATTGTGGCTTTTATTGGCACTTTCACTCCCTTAATTTTCTTGCCGATTTTATTGTTGCCATTCCTATCATTTTCAATTATCAAAAACCGCTGGTTCTCTATTATTTCATCAATTGCTTGTATTTTACTATTGAGTTGGCTGCACATAAAATACTTTTCGCCAGAACCAATAAACATCACAGGTTCGCAACCCAGCCTCAAAATATTATCCCATAACGTTGGTTGGTATATCACCAAGTCGCCAACTTTAGTTAAACTGATAAACCAAGAGCAAGCAGATATTGTATTTTTACAAGAAACTGTTCAAAAACATAGGAAAAGAGTTTTTGATTTATTAAAATCCGACTATCCCTATCAAATTGATACTCCACCTGTAGGCATTCTGAGTAAATATCCAGTTTTATCCAGTGAAATATTACATTTAGCCAATCATCGAGAAACTCAGCAGCGAGCAATTATAAAATTCGCGGGACAAGAGATAGTCATTTACAATATGCAAGCAACCGGGCCGTGGGTTAAAATTCATAAAACATTGCGTTTTATCAAAATCCCCGTTTACAAATATGCACATCGTTTTCCAGAAATTCAAGATTTAGTAGAGCGAATTCAGAAAGAGACTTTACCCGTAATTGTGGCGGGTGACTTTAATCTGACAGATGAAACTCAAGACTACTACAGAGTGCAGCAAGTTTTGCAAGATGCGTTCCTAAAATCCGGATTTGGATTTGGTTTTACCTGGCCTCACGGTTTCTTTGCGCAAAGGTTTAACTTGAGATTAACTTATCCGCTTTGCCGCATTGATTATATTTGGTATTCACAGCATTGGGGTGCTAAATCGAGTGCAGTTTTAGGGGCAACAGAGTCCGATCACTTGCCTGTAGAAGCAGAATTGATTTTGTTACAATAACATAGAGTAGATCGGGTAAAAAATGAGCATTAAGTCTCGAAGAACAATTACTTACACGCTTGGAACAGCACTGGCTAAAATGCCTAAAATTTTATTGACATTATTCAGAAAGTATTCGGCTAAATCAATTTGCACTAATTGTCCGGTTAGTTTGAGAAATTTCCAAATTTCTCCGGTGGTAACGACTCCATAAATCTCGGCAACTTCATATTCTTCCCGTTGGTTAAAAATTTGAGCCGCCAGCATTTCAGCAATGCACTGCCCCAAGCCTGCATTAATATTTTCTTTTTTGGCTTCGACTAACATAATAGCAGGTGCTCTTAGAATTAATAATTGAGCCGATTGACTGATGATAAAATCACAACTTCCATTTAATCCTTTGTCTGGATCTACAGTAAAATCAATTCCTGAAAACAGAGCTATTTGAGAATTTAACTGCTTTCTCAATTCTACTAAAATGGGAGCAATAATCAGTTCGGAACGCGCTTTTTCTGTATTGCTGCCCAAGGCGATAGGCACATTATAATCCAGCGTTTCTTTCAGCCAATTACTGCTTGATAATTCGGGGATATTAGCAAATAGATTAACATTGTCAGAAATCGTTAACCCAAACACTTTTCCTACTCGATCCAAAGTAAAATCGCTATAAGCCATGTTAGCTGCCCCGCTTGACGGATGGTTATAAAATACAAATAGCCTGAATATCTTATGGTATTTTATCTGTTCTAATGTGGATAGTCCGATCCGAAGCCCATTCTCGTGAATCTGCGGTGACAAAATCAACTTAGCATCGGTGGTAATCCTACCTCCTTAGGATGCACAAACTTAGCATTAAAACTAACAGCTTTATCCTCAAAAGTTCTCGCTTCCGCCACAGCTTTCCGTAAATGAGCTCGATCCATATCGTCCTCAATTCCCGCTACCAAATATACAATTAACTTCGTCGCTAAATCCTTTCCAGAAACTAGCATTCGCTTTTTATTAGGATCGTACAAAATCCCGTACCACGCCGACTTAGGATTGTCCATGTGGCTAAATCCTTCATCCACATCGTATCTGCGGAGTTTATCGAAAGTTGATTTCAGCGAAAGTTTTTTTCTAAAAGTGAGAATTCCTAAAGCATTAGCTAAAGCAATTTGACCCACTGGGCGAAACAATATATTTCCCTCACCTCCAGGCTTTTCAAAACTAAATCGGCGTAATTCTGTGGTTTCTTCGCCACTTTCAATCCTTTGATAGCTAGGCAAAGTTGCTAAAAGATCGAACAATTTATTAAATTCTTCAATGCCTTCTTTCAATTCCTCATCTTCAGGACGCATCGGAATTAAACCTTTTTTTCCGGCTTCCAATGTGGGAATTTGTATTCTAAATACCGTTCCGACATATCTTGCAGCGCTTGCAATGTGGTTAACACAGTTGATTTGGCTGCGACTGTGGCGCTGTCCCAATTAACACGGGGATTTCTATCATCTTGTTCTTTTAATAAGGGATGAGTGACGGCAATTTTGCGAGCGCATATTGCAAATCCGTTGTCCTCATTTAATAAGGCTAACTGCCCCTGACTCAGTGTCACCGCCATTAAGTTAACGTGCACAAAGATCGATCGCACCCGCCGCTGAGCCTGCTGTCGAGTTTCCCCTACTACTGCCGCCGGAATAAACTCAATTCCGATTTTTTCGTGGGCTAATTTTTGTACTGCGTTGGGGTTTATTTGATACTCTTCGGCTAAATCTTCGAGGGTAATGGCGGCGCCGACAGCTTTTTTATTTTTGTTGTATCTTTGCAGGATTCCAGTTTTAATTAAACTCATCAAACCTTGAACTCCCATCAATCGATGCTGGCCATCCAAAGCAAAAATTGCAACTTCTTTAGAAACATTCAATAGTCCTAGATTTTCGTTTATATCAAAGGATGTGAATTCAGCAGCGGATTTGGTTGCGACTCCATTTTCATCCCATTCATCGGCGAGAGGGTTGTCTACCCACGGGGGACTGACTACTACTAAAACTGCGGGGAATTTGTGCGATTTTCTAGCTGCGAGATATTGAGTTAGGGCTGCTTGACGGGACCAATCTAAGGGGCGTTGAATAATTTCGTCGATGGTTTCGTCGTCGCGAATAATGTTGTTAGTTTGGAGGTCGAATTTTTGCCGGAAAAGTGGCATTTGTGATGCGAAACGCACGCGGGAATCCAGCCATTCCAAGGTGACTGAACCAATGTAGGCTTCGCTATTTCCCATCTGGGTTTTTTGGACAAAAATGCGATCGTCCTTGCCTAAATAATTATCTAATAACAGTGCGATTTTTTGGCGATCGCTATTTTCTTTTTCTAATAATTTGCTAGCGAGGTCATCCGCTGGGTAGTTCATTAGGAGTTTTTATATAATTAAGCTATGTTTCCAAAAATATCATAATTTAAAATTTGTGTCAATTGTTGTTTTTTAAAAATTTTTGTGAATACTAAAAATAGCTATGCGATAACCAACACAGGATCGCGCTGTAACTGAAGATCGAGCATCGAGGCTGAAAGCCCGATACAGGCCGGGATCGAGAAAAAAGCTCCACGTCTGATCGATCGAAGAAGGTTACAGACTGCGGGCTCGCCTCTAAAATCTCAAATCTCAAATCTAAAATCCATTGACTGATGTCACAAAGTACGCGAAACTTTACAGATAACTGACGTAATGCTTCTAGATATTAATAAGTTTTGTTAAGTTGTGACTCGCAACCTATCAATTAGTCAAAATTGATTTAGAGGTTCGCGAGGAACGCCAATCTCAAGAAGCGACTTCAGCAGGCATCGTCGCTAGCTTACTGCTACCGATGTCTAGTCCCACTAGTCCTATTCAGTCAGCCACTCTTCGATAACACACTATGGAAACACTAGAGTTTGTGATTTATCCAGATGGTCGGGTACAGGAAACAGTCACCGGCATTATTGGCGCATCCTGTGCTGAGGTAACGGCTGCGATCGAAGCTCAGCTTGGAGTGGTGCTTCATCAAGAGTCAACATCAGAATATTTCGCCCAGGTGCTGCATCAGTCAGCCGAAGCGACAGCCCAAGTCGCTTTTAGCGATTGGTAACTTTTTTTGTAGAGTTCACTTAAATTTTTTTGGAATTACCATGTCACATTTTAGCCAAATCAAGACCCAGATCCGCAATTTGAATTCTTTGGAAGCTGCTTTAACTGACTTGGGTATCGACTGGAAGTCGGGCCCGACACAGGTGCGGGGCTATCGCGGCCTCACCAGTACCGCAGAAGTAGTTATCGAGCAAGAAAATGGCTATGACTTAGGTTTTAGCTGGAACGGGACTGAGTATGAATTGGTGGCTGATTTGCAATTTTGGCAGCAAGCTTGGTCTGTAGACCGTTTTCTGAATAAGGTGACTCAGCGCTACGCTTACCATACGGTGGTGAATGAGAGCGCTAAAAAGGGTTTCCAAGTTTCCGAACAAAAGCAAAATCAAGATGGTTCGATTCGCTTGGTGGTGCAACGTTGGTGCGCTTAGATACGTTCAGCTAAGTCTGGGTGTTCGATCGTTCCATTCGTTTGCAGTCAGGACTTTAATCTTTGGTACTCAATTGGGTAAGCAAGGACTAAAGTCCTTACTACAAAAGAGTTTTTTGATAGTTTTGCAATTTTGTTCGATCGAAGTCCGCGCCCGCGGACTTATTTATTATTGGAAGAGAGTTAAATGTCTGAGTTTTCTTCATTCCAAACCGACAACAGTGACGATCGCTCCGGTTTAGAACCGGAATTGGGTGGATTTTTGCGAGACGCACCCGATCGCAGTGGTTTAGAACCGGAGTTGGGCGGTGCGCTGCGACAAAAAGGTGTTTACGTTGATGAGATTACCTGCATCGGTTGCAAACATTGCGCTCATGTTGCTCGCAATACATTTTATATTGAACCAGATTACGGGCGATCGCGCGTGGTGCGCCAGGATGGTGATTCCCAAGAGTTGATTGCTGAGGCGATCGACACTTGTCCGGTGAATTGCATTCACTGGGTGGATTATACCGAACTCAAGAATCTGGAAAATGAACGCAAGGATCAGGTGATTCCTGTCGTTGGCTTTCCTGTGGATCATGCGACGATTCGCGCCCGTATTCGCCAGCGCCAAAAAGCTAAATTGGGCGATCGTTGAAATCTACGATCAAAATCCACAGGTTTCAACCTGTGGCTACAAAAATAAAGCCCGTCTGCGCGGGCTATTTTTATACAAATTTCTTGAGCCAATCAACGAGGTCTAAAGTTCCTAAACCCAAACTTTTACGACTCTCAAATATTGGTGAAACTCTTCTTTTAAAGAGTGAATAATTCCCACTATTGGAGAAGCTGATTTCATTTGAATAAGTTTTGATTTTTGTGATGGGGGATCTAGACTAAGCTACAAGCGAGAAATATCAAGGATTTTAGTTTTAAGTTCATATCAACGGCCGATCCCCCTCACCATCCCTGAAGAATTGCCCGAACCCGGAACGGCCCTGGAGACTATTTTTGCCCTGCTAAAATCGACCGCAGGCTTTGATTTCACCCAATACAAACCGGCCACCCTGAACCGGCGAATGCAGCGGCGGATGCTGCTGTACAAGCTCGAAAGCTTGGAAGCTTACGCCCAATATCTGCTGGAACATCCGGCGGAAGTCAAAGCTTTGTATGAAGAAATTCTGATCCACGTCACGAGTTTTTTCCGCGACTTAGAAGTTTTTCAACACTTAAAAGAGCAGGTTTTTCCCACGATTACCCAAAATAAGTCAGCAGAGGTTCCGATTAGGATTTGGGTGGCGGGATGCTCGACTGGTGAAGAGGTTTACTCGATCGCCATTTGCTTGTTAGAGTATTTGGGCGATCGAGGCCGATCGCTGCCGATTCAGATTTTTGCCACAGATATCAGCGAGGCGGCGATCGCCAACCAAGAGAAAACAATGGCTCAAGCGCACCTGCAAGCGGTGATAGAGGAGCAAGACAATCTCAATCAAGATCTGAGAGTTGCCAACGAAGAAATTATATCGAGCAATGAAGAGCTGCAAAGCATTAACGAAGAACTAGAAACGGCAAAAGAAGAAATTCAAGCGACTAACGAAGAACTGATTACCACTGTCGAGGAACTGCGCACTCGAAATCTCGATTTGCAGCAGGTTAATAACGACGTGACTAATTTTTGGACTTTGGACAAAGAGGAAAAGTGGTTCGCGACTTGATATCGCGAAGGCAAATAGCGGGTTAAATACTAGCGGGAGCATTCTTACTCTCGCTAGAGAGAGTGGAAAAAGACGCTAAACACATCGCTTTGTTGTCAGGTGCGGTTGTTACCTCAACTCCGGTGAGGTAGGAGTACCCAGCAGTTAAGTAAGAGCGCCCAATCAATCGCGTTTTTCTGGTATCATCTGTGTC
>JAAUPI010000062.1 GCA_012035135.1 Microcoleus sp. CSU_2_2 | reverse complement strand
GACAACCTATAACTTGCAGCGCATGGGTTAAAAGGAGGTAACTGGTAGCCCAAACTGGAATCCCTCCAAGCACAGTTAGACATGGTTACGCAAGAAACCTGCGTTTTAAGAGTCGTCATCCCTAAAGTAGCTAAATCAGGCTGATAAGCTACGTCCAAAAGGACACAGTGAAAAGGCTTACACAGTTCGGTAGGTGGAAAGCAAGCCCCTAAAAGTAACTCGGCTCATAGTAGGAACCTAAATCTAACGAAAAACGGACACTGGGAACGAAGTAACTCTTACATTTACTCTTGGTGTGGTCGATACCCAAGCAGGAAGTCATCCGCAAGTAATGTAATGAGAGGGATTGTCTCAAAAGCCAAAGCCTTTGGGAAAGCCTTGGGATAAGCAGACAGAGACACGGTAATTAGGAAGGTAGAGTTACCAAGTAGGGTGAAAACGTTATGAACGCGGCACAACCGACGTATGAATGGAACGCAATCCCCTGGCGCAAGCTAGAGCGAAACGTGTTTAAGCTCCAAAAGAGAATCTATCAAGCCTCAAGACGTGGCGACAGTCGGCAAGTACGGCGATTACAGAGACTACTGATTAAATCCTGGTCAGCCAAAACACTAGCGGTTAGACGGGTAACTCAGGAAAATACGGGCAAGAAAACTGCCGGAATCGATGGAGTTAAATCATTAACACCGAAGCAACGGTTAGAACTTATCCGTAATCTCGACTTGAAAGAAAAGGCTAAACCTATCAGAAGAGTTTGGATACCAAAACCTGGGAAAACCGAAAAGCGACCCCTGGGAATACCAGTCATGCGCGACAGGGCAACCCAAGCCCTATTAAAAATGGCAATAGAACCTCAATGGGAAGCCAAATTTGAACCAAATAGTTACGGTTTTAGACCAGGGAGGTCATGTCACGATGCCATCCAAGCACTGCATGATATGCTCAGACATCATGACAAATACGTTCTTGATGCCGATATCGCAGGGTGTTTCGACAACATCAACCATGAAATCCTAATCGAGAAGATGGAAGTAAGTCCCCACATCAAAAAGATAATCAGACAATGGCTCAAAGCCGGAATCTTAGACCAGGGGGCATTCCACCGCAACGAAAAAGGAACACCTCAAGGCGGGGTAATCTCGCCACTTTTAGCCAATATTGCATTGCACGGGCTGGAAAATCTAGTCAAAAGCATTAACAAAAACGCCTACATGGTGAGATATGCTGATGATTTCGTAATACTCCACAACGAACTCAAAATAATTGAGAAATGCAAACAGGCAATTGAAGAGTGGTTGAAAGAAATAGGACTGGAATTAAAACTTTCAAAAACTAGAGTGGCAAATACCCTCGAAGTTTGGAATGGTCAACAACCTGGTTTCGATTTTCTTGGCTTTAATGTACGACAATACAAAGTCAGCAAAAACAACTCTGGGAAAAGAAAAAAGGGATTCAAAACCCTAATCAAACCCAGCAAGGACGGCATTCAAAGGCACAAAGACCGAATCAAAGAAGTAGTCAACGGAGGCAAAGCCAAACCACAGTTGGCAATCATAAAAGAGCTAAATCCAATCATTAAGGGGTGGTGTAACTACTACTCCACAGAGGTTAGCTCTAAAGCCTTCAATTATCTCACCCACTTTACGGTGCAAACCCTAATGAAATGGGCTAGGAGAAGACATCCAAAGAAATCCCTGCATTGGATATACCGGAAATATTTCGGCACCCAGGATGGATATCAATGGATTTTCATGAAGGAGCAATCCAAAGTCATAAGACACTCCGAAACCAAAATTAACAGATGGGTTAAGGTGACTCAGGACAGAAGCCCATACGACGGAGACTGGGTTTACTGGTCAACTAGAATGGGACGACACCCTGAAATCAACAAAAAAACAGCGTACTTGCTTAACCAACAGAAAGGGAAATGCTCTCACTGCGGACTAAGATTCAACATGGAAGACCTGATGGAAATCCATCATATCGACTGGAATCATCGCCATAACAAATGGGAGAACCTAACATTAATACATCGCCATTGTCATGATGAGGTACACAAGACAAGTGCCTAATTATTGAGGAGCCGTATGAACGAAAGTCTCATGTACGGTTCTGTAGACCAGGCAGGGGAGCGATTCCCTGTCCTGAGTTCAACAACTTGGATCTTAGATCCGAACTCTTGTGGAGAATTGACCGCTACCGATGTTGAAGTAATTCTGCACCGGCAAGTCGGTTCCGTGAATCAAGAATCCTCGTGCCTTTAGGCCGAGGAGTGTCAATTAAAACCAACAGTAAAATCATCGACCACTAGCTGACCGTCAAAAGCGTAAAAAGTAATTCGATAAATATTCGGGGCTGTTACGCGCAGCGGAGTAGCTGGAGCAATAGGAGAATTAGACCCTGCCAGATTGGGTGCAGGCATTTCTGCTTGAGCTATTGAGTTACCGTCGAGGTCGCAAGCAGATAAAACTGTCCGACGCGAACTGGTGACCAGTCCTGACACCCAGTGAACAGGATGCTTGAAAGTGACTTCTATCAGTCCACTTTTGGGAGCTCCCATTAAAATTGTTTTCTCTGAAGTATTTAAAAATGCTGGGTTTGAAGGTTGGATAGCGACTGTATTACTAAAAGTGATCCCCCAATTGCCAAACTGGTGTTCTACTACTTCAAAGCATTTCAACTGTTCTAATGCTAGGCGGACGCAAGCAGGCAAAGCAGGGGGTACTCGAACATCTGACCCTGCCAAAGAGCGGTCTGGCTTAGCAATAAAAGCCCCTTTGCCGTTTAAATCCGTGCTTCGACAAGGAGTATCGAATTCTGGGAATTCGTCATATTGCAGACTTTCTGCCTCAACCATAAAATCCTCGCGATCCCGTTTCTTTAGTAGTTGCATCGTTACTAAGCCTCCCTGGGAGTAGTTATTTTTTGTGTTGTGGAATATATAACGGGGTAGATAATGATTGCCAAACCTCCAATTAGGGATAAACAACCGATCGTGATCCTTTCAACAAAGACCTTCGACATCAAAAGCCACTGCTCCGCAAAATATGATGATTAGTATTGGTTATGTGCGATCGATAGCAGACATAGCGTCGGCTGTGAAAGCGAGCTTTAACACTCCAGCTTCCCAGGCATCCGCTTTCCGGGTCGGCGAACCGACTTTGGTGAGGGGTCGTTACCCATCACTTTGCCATTATCTCCGATCGGAGGTAGTTTGCAAGAGAGAGGAAAACTACATAGATTGAACTACCAAAATCTCAAAACTTACTTCCTGCCTGTAGTTTCACGCTTTACCTGTACTAAAATGGATTTTAATCATTACTAAATCTTTACAAAAATACCGCCGACTTTGCAAATTTTTCAAACGCAAAGACGAGTCACGGACAAAATCTAAACTCTAACAGCTATTGAGGTTTTCTTATGCTTGTACCTCTGGGATTCGGTCAGCGATCGACAGTTACTTGCCTCGGCAGAATGGTATACTACACTGCCGAAAAATTGCCTTGGATGAGGTTGTCGCCCTCAATCTCGGACAATTTGCCAAATTTGGTATTTTTCCACGGTTTTGGTGGCGGTTCCAGTGCTTACGAATGGTCTAAAGTTTATCCAGCTTTTGCCGCTGAATATCGAGTTTTAGCACCAGATTTAATTGGCTGGGGACGCTCCGAACATCCGCCCAGAAATTACAAAGTCGAAGATTATATCACAACTTTGATTGAGTTTCTCGAAAAAACTTGCGGTAGCCCGACAGATGTGATTGCCTCTTCACTGACGGGGGCGATCGCGATTCGAGCTGCTATTGCCCGTCCCGATCTTTTCAAATCGCTGATTTTGACAACACCCGCTGGTTTGTCGGATTTCGGAGAAGATTATACCGGCAGTTTCTTTGCCAAAATAGTCAGCACGCCAATTTTAGACAGATTGCTCTACAGTACCGGAATTGCCACGGATGCGGGCATCCGCAGCTTTCTAGAACAGCGGCAATTTGCCGATTCGCGCCGAATTGATCGAGAAATTGTAGACGCTTATCTGGAATCTGCTTCGCAGCCAAATGCAGAATACGCAGCCCTTTCTTTTGTGCGAGGAGACTTATGCTTTGATTTGTCGCTGTATGTCACTGAGTTAACCACACCTACAGCCATTATTTGGGGAGAAAAGTCACAGTTTACTGGCCCCGATATTGGGCAGAGATTGGCAAATCTAAACCCCGCAGCAATCAAAGTTTTTCAACCTCTGGAAAATGTGGGTTTGACCCCGCAGCTAGAAATTCCCGCTGTGACGATCGGCTTAATTAGGCAATATTTAAGTTTGTTGACAGTCAAGCAGTTGACAGTTGACAGTTGACATTTTTCATGAGTTAGTAGTTATTTGTTATTTGTTAAAGGCTACCAATAACAATAACCAATAACTAATAGACATCTCCAATAATTATTGTGGAACAGGCAGGATGCCTGTTCAAGACTGGATTTTCTGGGGATGTCTATGAATCAACTTGGCAAATCTGCAAAACTACTCACATTTACCAGTTCTAAATCGGGACAAGTTCGTTTAATCAAACCAGTCAGAACTTTGCCGGGACCAATTTCTACGACTCGATCGATTCCTTGTTGTGGCAATTGCATCGAAATTTCTCGCCAACGCACGCCTTTAGTCATCTGCTGAGTCAACCGCTGCTTCAAAATAGCTCCGCTGGTAGTGGCAGTTGGTTCAGCATTAGAGAGCACCAGCATCTTAGCGTCTGAAAACCTTGCAGACTTTAAAACTGGTTGAAATTCTGCCGCCACTGATGACATCAACGGAGAGTGAAACGCACCGGAAACATTCAATTTTACAGCGCGTTTGACTTTGATTTTCGCCAGCAATTCTTCTACTGCGATCGGCGTTCCCGAAATGACGACTTGTGCTTCGCTATTATCGTTGGCGAGTACCACGTCTCGACTGTATTGAATTTGCAGTTCTAGTTCCTGTCTGTCGAACCCGATCAAAGCCACCATTTGTCCGCCAGATACACTGTCCATCAGTTCGGCGCGACGTTTAACTAAGCGCAATCCTGTTTCAAAGTCAAAGACACCTGCTGCGTAAAGGGCAACATATTCTCCTAAACTGTGACCTGCAACTAGTGCGGGTCGATCGAACTTTTCGCGCACTAAATCGGTCAAAATGCTTTCTACCACGTACAAGCAAGGCTGAGTGTAGAGAGTACGAGACAGTTTTGCTTCTTCTTTTTGGCAAATTTCCGGGACAGACCAGCCTAATATCTCTTCTGCTAGCTCAAATTTGGCTTTGGCTTTTGGCAAGTTTAATAAGTCTGCACCCATCCCGATCGCCTGGGAACCTTGTCCGGGAAATACCCATGCTGTTTTAGTCATTGTTCCGGTAATTTGCTAATTGGTGATTGCTAACTGGTGATTGCAAAAATTTTTTGTTTCCCGCTCCTAAATTCACTAGCTTGTATCCGCTCTATTTCGGTTAACGAACTATTGGCTAGGGACTCACTATTGTAGCATACAAATGCGATTTTTACGGGAATTTATATGATAATTTATTTGGGGTGCTGGAATCAAATTAATATTTGCAGCAAAATGCCCAACCTTCAAGCCAAGGACAGTCGATCGCCCGAAAATAGGATTTTCAGTCTCCCACTCACCAACTAAACAATACCAGCAGTGGGAGCAATCTCAAATCTCAAATTTCAAATCTCAAATCCCATGAAGGTTGTCAAATTTTACCTTCCCCATTTAAAAATCACCGCCCCCCAAGTCAAACCGGCACCGAAGCCAGCCGCAGCAATCGTATCGCCCGCTTTAACTTTCCCCTGACGCACGGCTTCATCTAGGGCCAAAGGAATTGAAGCTGCTGAAGTATTGCCGTAATTTGCCAAATTACTGATTACTTTTTCGGCGGGAATATTGAGCCTCTGCGCCACTGCATCGAGAATCCGCTGATTAGCTTGGTGCAGCAGCAGCCAGTCAATTTCTGCGACGGTGATATTTGCCCGAAACATCGCTTTTTCTATGACTTCCGGCACTTTTCTTACCGCAAAGCGATAAATTTCTTGACCGTTCATGGTGATAGGCTCAAATGCACCCGCTCCAATACTTACGCCTTCAATTAATTCTTTTGACTGCGCTTTGTAAGCCAAATTGAGAGAAGCATTTTGAGTGCCATCGCTGCGAATTTCAAATCCCAAAAAACTATCGCTTTCTGAAGCTTGCAATACTACCGCACCCGCACCGTCTCCAAATAGAATGCAAGTACCTCGATCGCTCCAATTCACCCAGCGAGATAAAAGATCTGCTCCGATCAGCAAAACATTTTGATAAGCCCCTGTCCGAATGAACTGCGAGGCTGTCACTAAACCAAAAACAAAGCCAGAACAAGCTGCTGTCAAATCAAAAGCCACAGCTTTTGTCGCACCCAACTGATACTGAATTTGACTGGCGCTGCCAAACAAATCGTCAGGACTTGAGGTTGCCAGAATAATCAAATCGATATCTGTAGGCGAAATTTGTGCCATTTCGATCGCCCTTCGCGATGCCTCCGTGGCTAAATCACACAGAGACATTCGATCGTCCGCCAGCCTGCGGGATCGAATTCCCGTTCGGGCTGAAATCCACTCATCAGAGGTTTCCACCATCTGACTCAAACCGTTATTATCAAGCGAAACCTGTGGCGTACAAGAGCCGCTACCCGTGACGGCTATGCCGAACCCTGATTGTTGCAACATTCTTCTCCATGTATGAGCGTTCGATCGAGAAATTAAAAATTAAAAACTATCAATTAAAAGTCTTTTTTACACGGCTGAAATTACTTTTACATAACTTACGTTTTGCAGTCAACTTTTACCCAGTAACAAGGGTGTCACATCCCCAGGTCGGCGGATTGTTTTGAGGGCGGGGTTTAAATCCTTAGCCTAAAAACTCCGCTCGCAACTGTCAACTGTTAACTGTCAACTGTTTAAGCAAAACAGCTTGTTTAAGCTTACATTTTTAATTTTAGATTTTTAATTTTTAATTTCCGCGTACTGCTTCTAATTCCTAGCTTCTTGTTCCAAAACGGTTGGGCGACTTTCTGATTGAATTCGCTCCAGCACTTGGTTGTCAATAGCTCCTTTCGCCAAACGAATGGCATTGAAAATAGAAGCAGCTTGAGACGAACCGTGACTGATAATGCAAACTCCAGCAACACCCAACAGCAAACCGCCGCCGTGTTCGACGTGATCTACTCGTTGCTTGAACCCTTTGAGGCTTTCTTGCAGCAAGGGAGCGCTAACTTGATTTTGCAATCCAGCAGCCAATTCTTCCTTGAGCACTTGCACCACAACTTCGCCCACCGCTTCGGCAAACTTCAACAAAACGTTGCCGACAAATCCATCACAAACAATCACGTCGAAGTTACCCGACAGCACGTCACGACCTTCGGCATTCCCCACAAAAGGAATGTGAGGGTTGTCCACCAACAATTGGTGGGTGCGCACCGCAGCGTCGTTACCTTTAGAAGGTTCTTCGCCAATATTCAGCAGACCGACTTTGGGTTTGCCAACGCCGAGCACGAACTGGCTGTAAATTGTTCCCATGACAGCGAACTGCTCCAAAAATTTGGGGCGGCAGTCCACATTAGCGCCGACATCCAGAATCAGTACCGATCGACCCGGTACCATTGTCGGCAAAACCGCACCGATCGCGGGGCGATCGATTCCGGGCAGTCGTCCTAATCTCAGCAGAGCAGCAGCCATAGCAGCGCCGGAGTGACCGGCAGATACCACAGCATCGGCTTGCTGCTGCTTCACCAAGTTCATCGCTACGTTAATCGAAGCTTTGGGCTTGCGTTTGAGGGCACTTAAAGGTTCTTCATGCATTTCCACCGTTCCTTCAGAAGGAACGATTTCTAACTGACCTGTAGAGACGCGGCCGATCGCGTCTTGCTGCTGAAGCGAGGCTTCTATTTGCTGCGGATCGCCCACTAGCAAAATTTCCACACCTAATTCTTCTTGTGCCTTAAGCGCTCCAGCCACAACTTCGGCGGGGGCATGATCCCCACCCATAGCGTCTATTGCAATTCTTGCGCGAGTCGAGCTCATCAGAAAAATGGGTTTGAAACGCCGTCCTTTTAGGACGGCTTTACATCTTAGTTTTAGGTTGGTGTTAGGGGTGGAATTACCCACCCACAAGCGATATCTTGCTACCGCCTTGAAACTACTAAATGCCGGGTGCTTTTGTATTGCACTTTCGCCGGGACAATTACCGACTGACACTGTTTGTTCGCGATCGCATAACAAGTGGCGATAAGCCCGTGTGTATACATCCCTTCGCTACTGACTATCAGAGAGGTTACAGATTAGGGAGGCGTCCAGTAACGTCTTCTGGTGTACCACCACCAAATAGTTCAGTTTGGGTTCGGGCCCCGTAAGCTAGACACTGTTTTAGTCTCAGATTAAGAAGGTGGTGAATCTTCCTCTTCCAAGCCCCATGCCTTAGGCTGGGGTTTGTGACTGACCAATGTTTGAGAAACCTTAAAAATTCTACCAGGAAGTCAGGAGCCTGTATTTAGAAGTCTGACGATTTTAGATTTTAGAGGTTGCCACGCGAGCGCGAACAATGCTTCGCAATTTGAGATTGGAGAATGACTGATGCAGTTCTTTATGCATTCAGGCTGCAAATTGAAAAGTGGAATGTAATAGTGATTTTGACTTGAGGAGTAAACAATGCTGGATTTATTGAGTTCGGGAATTATGTCTCTGTGGCTGGAGATGGCTGGGATACGCAGTGTGGGGCTGAATGCTGCGTCAGTGCTGGCTTGGCAGGGGGGGATGCCCGGATTGGTTTTGGCGGGCGATTTGGCTTTTGGGGGAGTGCCGCTGGTAAATCCAGATTTGCCGACAGCCGCGGCGGTGGACGGATTTTTAAAAGATTTGAAGGCGAAAGGGTTGATTGACGGCACTCAGGGAGTTTGGGTGCAGTCGGGAATGGTGCCGCTGGTGAGCCAGCAGGGGACAGCCCTAATGCCTGGGGCTTCGTTGACTAAGATTGCAACTTCTTTGGCGTCGCTGGAAACTTGGGGCGCGGATTATCAGTTTGAAACGCGGTTTCGCGGGACGGGGCCAATTAGAAATGGCGTGTTACGGGGGGATCTGGTGGTGGGCGGAGGAGGCGATCCGCTGTTTGTGTGGGAAGAGGCGATCGCAGTGGGCCATGCTCTCAATCAAATGGGTATTACTCGCGTGGCGGGCAATTTAATTGTAACTGGTAATTTCCGCATGAATTCTCAGTCCGATCCTGTGGCCGCAGGTGAAATGCTGCGACAGGCGATCGATGGTCGCAGTTGGCCACGGGATATCCAGAAGATCCATTCTAAGATGCCTGCGGGAACTAAAAAGCCACAAGTGACGGTGGCTGGGTTTGTAATTGCCGAGAAGTCTTTGCCTGCTTTTCCTTTGCTGCTAAAACGCCGATCGCTCCCTTTAGCAGAAATTATCAAATATATGAACGTCCACAGTGACAATGAAATTGCCCAAATGCTGGCAGATAATTTAGGCGGGGTAAAAATAGTGCAGCAGCAAGCGACTTGGGCGGCAGGAGTGCCTGCGAAGGAAGTTCAATTAGTTAACGGTTCGGGATTGGGCGTGGAAAATCGGGTATCTCCGAGGGCGGCTTGTGCGATGATGCAGGCGATCGGACGCTATCTTCAGACTACTGGGCTGACAATCGCTGACTTGTTTCCCGTGTCGGGCCGCGATCGAGGAACTGTGGAACACCGGCACATTCCGCGATCGGCTGTGGTAAAAACAGGTACTTTGGACAGCGTGATTGCTTTGGCTGGAGCGATACCGACCTACGATCAGGGTTTAGTGTGGTTTGCAATTATCAACCGTGGGACGGATTGGGATGCTTTAAGAGCGCAGCAAGATTTGTTTTTGCAACAACTGGTGCGACAGTGGGGAACTGCATCAACCTTGCCACTCGCCATTACACCCCATATTGACGGCGATCGACCAGCCTTGGGCGCGGCAAATCGTAGCGATATTTTACTGGGAGGTTGAGGGGAGAGGGGGAGAGTGGGAGAGGGGGAAAGAGACGGCTACTAATTCCCAATTCCCAATTCCGGATGCCCAATTCCGGATGCCCGATGCCCAATTCCCAATTCCCAATTCCCAATTCCCCACATCATAATCTGAGATTTCGCACGTGGAGTATGTCACAATTGGGACAGGACTATTGTGCAAGAAGATGATCAAACTGCGATTGAAACGATACGGCAAAAAACGCGAGACCAGCTACCGGATTGTAGCGATGAACAGTTCAACCCGCCGCGATGGCCGTCCTCTAGAAGAGCTCGGCTTTTACAACCCCAGAAATAACGAAACCAGGCTGGATGTTCCAGCGATTGTCAAGCGCCTCCAACAAGGCGCTCAGCCAACTGACACAGTGCGTGACATCCTGAGAAAAGCGAATGTATTTGAACAACTCGGAGCCGGAGCCAACCTTGAATCCAGCAACCCAGCAGCAGTCAGCTAGCCCCAACTACGCTGGACTGGTACAGTTTTTAATTGGGCCTTTTTTAGAGTCGCCCGCGTCTTTGCGGGTTGATTGTGAAATGCACCCGCGCCAGTCGCGGGTCTGGGTTCGGCTTGCTTTTGACGATCCGGACAAGG
Source organism: Microcoleus sp. CSU_2_2 (assembly GCA_012035135.1). Lineage (GTDB taxonomy): Bacteria > Cyanobacteriota > Cyanobacteriia > Cyanobacteriales > Microcoleaceae > Microcoleus. The sequence continues at coordinate 13,337 of JAAUPI010000062.1, read as the reverse complement.
GGCGGGTGTATGGCAGAGGCGGGCGCAATATTCAGGCAATTAGAACTACCCTCGAAGCGGTCGCACAAACGGCAGGTCAGTCGCTCTACTTAGACATATATGATGGCGAAGCAGGCGATACGCGATCGGGTCCCCCCAGGGGCGATCGTCCCGATCGCAGCTCGCGCGTTCGGGGCGACTTCCGACCCCGAACGCCCCCAACTCAATTGGGCAGCCGCCCCCCAAGAGAACAACCTCGCCGTACTAACACACCTACGTTTAGAACTAGCAGAAATAGTCCAGGCTATTAACTGCTCTAGGGAGATTTGATTTGTGAATCCAGCACCAAACTCATTTGGGAGCTAAATATTAAAGACGCCTTTGATACTAGGTAAAATCTAGTACCAGGCGTTTTTTTGTTTGCAAGATGTGCCTGATTTAACTGTACAGGGTCAGGACTTACGCACCAATATCAAAGAAACCGGGAATAGGGCCGAATCTCGTAGTTCCAGCGCCTAATTCTCGTAAAAAACCCGGTTTCTGCCCACCCGTGGGTAAGTCCTAAGGGTATTAATTATGCACTTTTAATTGTTTATTTGGAGGGAGATTATGTTGGCATGACTGAAACACTAACAATAGAGTTGCCGAGCACTCAAAGCGCAATGTCGCTCGCCGGTCATCAAGAAGAAAATCTTAAAATTATTTCTAGACAAACCGGCGCTAACTTGGTAATGCGAGGGCAAGAACTGTTGATTTCCGGCACAAAAAATCAAGTAGAATTATGTCAGAAATTAGTTCGATCGCTCTCCGACTTTTGGAAATCCGGCAAAACTATTACCGGAGTAGAAATCCAGACAGCTCGCTACGCATTGGATACCAACCGCCAAGACGATTTGCAAGACTTGCAGCGAGACGTACTTGCTAAAACCCGCCGGGGCGAAGAAATAAGAGCTAAAACCTTCAAGCAGCGACAGTACGTCCAAGCTGTACGCACCCACGACTTGACATTTTGCATCGGCCCCGCTGGTACTGGCAAGACGTTTCTAGCAGCTATTATCGCCGTCCAAGCGCTATTGAGCAAGCAGTACGAACGGCTAATTTTAACACGACCGGCCGTAGAAGCAGGCGAAAAATTAGGCTTTTTGCCAGGAGATTTACAGCAAAAAGTCGATCCCTATTTGCGCCCGCTTTACGATGCCCTCCAGGAAATGATGGACTCGGAAAAAATGGCCGATTTAATGGAAAGAGGACTGATAGAAGTAGCTCCTTTAGCTTATATGCGCGGGCGCACTCTCAGTAATGCTTTTGTCATTTTGGACGAAGCTCAAAATACGACGCCGGCTCAGATGAAAATGGTGTTGACTCGTCTGGGCTTTCGATCGAGAATGGTGGTGACTGGCGATATCACTCAAACGGATTTGCCACCGAATCAACAGTCAGGATTAGCAGTTGCCCAAAAAATTCTACGCAACGTTGAGGGAATTGCTTTCTGTGAATTTTCTCAGGCGGATGTGGTGCGACACCCGCTAGTGCAACGGATTGTTGCTGCTTACGAATTGCACGAAAAGTAGTCAGTTGACAGTTGACAGTTGACAGGTGACAGTTGTTATTGGCAGATCTTAGATTAAACTCACTAATCAATTCTTCAAATCTAAAATCTCAAATTGCCCAATTCCCAATTCCCAATTCCCAATTCCCAATTCCCAAATTAAATTATGCCTAATCTGAAAGAATTTTTAGAAGCTTGCGAAAATTTAGGAACCCTACGTTTAATCGTGACCAGCAGCGCGGCGGTGCTAGAAGTGCGCGGTTCAATTCACAAGCTGTTTTATGCCGAGCTGCCGAAAGGGAAATATGCAAATATGCACGCTGAAATATTTGAGTTTCACCTGAATATGGACAAAATCAAACAGGTAAAGTTTGAAACTGGCGAGGCTAAAAGAGGCAATTTTACTACTTATGCAATTCGTTTTCTGGACGAGCAAAATGATGCTGCTTTGAGCGCGTTTTTGCAGTGGGGAAAGCCGGGGGAATACGAACCGGGACAGGTGGAGAAGTGGCACGAATTAAAGGAAAAATACGGGGAGGTTTGGGAACCTGCACCTGTGGAGACGATTTAAAGCTAACAAACAATAAAAAAGGTTTGTAGAGAGGACTTCAGTCGGCAAAAAGAAGGACTGAAGTCCTCACTACGAACTAATTTGAGAGAAATAGAAAGTTAGCTGTTTGAATGTAATTTGTTATGAAATTAATTTGGGTTTTTGGTCTGGTTTTGGCGGTGCTGCTGTGGGGTGGCGCTGCCAGGGCGGGGGTTTTGGGCGATCGCATTTCGAGTTTCCCCAATTGGGATAGCAAGCCTGCTATCGCCGTAGCCAAGGGAGATTTGGTATATCCTGACTGGATGGGCGGTAATTGGAATGTTGCGAGCACTTTGGTGGATTTAGCCGCGCCTTTAGCGCCAAATATTGTCACGCCCGGGTTTGAAAAAAACCGCCAGTATTTGCAGCAGCCGATATTATTTAAAGTCCGATTTCAACCTGAAAAAAATATTGGCTTAACTTCTAATTATAGATCCAAGCTAGCTAGGAAAATTGTAGCCGATCGCACTTTTAACGGTTTGAACATTGCCAAAGCATATTTGGGCGATGGCGGCGTACTTTCGGTGAAAGTCGATCCGAACAATCCCAACCGCCAGATTACCATTCTCAAAGGCGATCGCCAACTAATTTCGATTGTTACCAGTCGCGGCACTGAAACGCCCAATCCTCGCGAGTTTGTGTCTGCTGAGATTTCTCAGCAGGTGTTTCAGGGAGAGACTGATATTTATTTAAACGAGGTGGAAACAACCACGGCTTATCGAGTCGCTGAAAGTGGGAAAAATGGCGATTCTGCAAGTAAAAAAATTGAAGCGGATCAGGTGACAGCGATTTATTTGTCGCCACAAGATCCGGATTATTTTGCTGCTGGGGGGCATCCTGTGGCTTTGTACCGATATCGCTTGGAGTTGTTACCAGGAGAATCAGCTAATTTATGGTGAAGTATGGCAACTCTAGCGGGGCGAAGGGCATGGGAACGAATCATACAAGCTATCTCAACTAACATTAATCCAAAAGCCAGCGACTTTCAAATGTGGGCTGAATCACAACAGGGTTGGCATCCCACCCAAACACCTAATGGCCCGTTAAAATATATTGATAAAAACGGAGTAGCTAGGCTAACCCTTAAACAGGGAACTCCAAGAGCTCCGGGAAGCAATCACCCTCATGTAGAGCTAAAAAATCCCAAAGGCAGTAGAATCGATCTAAAAGGAAAGGGCGTTAACAGAAAAAGTATAGCTAATCATACTCCTATCGATTGGGACATTTAACAATGGAACGCTTAAACTACTGGCAGTTTCCGGGATTTGAAAATATTTATCTAGAAGATAGCTATGTACTCAGCATTAATGCTAAAACATCTATACAAATCCTCTTGGAAGCTGTCCTCACTGAGAATCATCCTCTATACACTCAAGCCTTACCTGGGGAACAGTATTGTTATCGGCGGATGACAGTCAATTTCCCCCATCCTCAAACCTACGATTTGGTTCTGAACAACATCAGCCCAATTGCAGATCCCGATGGTAGCGTTGATTACGGGAACATAGACGAATTTTTTAGGGCGGATGACAAATACTATTTAAGAGGGGAATGGGGAAAACTTACTATAGTTTCCGATCCACCCATAATTTTTGATGTAGAAAACTATTTACTTGTCAGAAACGGCGATAACTTTATTCAAATAAATAAGGATAAAATCAGTATTTTTGAATGGAAAAGGGCAAGAAAAGGAGTAATCGGCTTAGTTTACGAAAACGATTCAGGAAGTCCTTTATCTGTTCAAATTGAGGCAGAGCAAGATCCCGAAGGCTTTAGAGCAGCTTTGGGGTATATGATGGAACTTGAAACAGGTTATACAACTGATATTACAGGAGGAGGCGAACTGACCTTTGACAAAATCAAGCAGAATTATGCCCTTAATTTTAATCAGGAAAATGTGCAAGCATTTTCAGTTAAATATCCTAGCTCAGCAGGTGATAAATATTCGATTTCGGCAATTACGTCCGACAATTAAGGTGAAATCTCGATCTAGGCATTGTGAAGTGAGGATTTAAGACATCTCTACTACTTGTCCTTCTCCTCAGCAATTTTATCCTGATTCAGAAATTCTTCCACCAGTTTGAAAAATTTATCGAGGGCATCTTTTTCATCAGCAGAAAAGAAGAGAATGATACTGTCCCATCCGTGAGTTGACGTAATTTTATATCTTTCCTGTATCCACTCTTGAAATCCCTCAAGTTGTTGTTGTTGTTCTGTGTCGGGGAACCCAAGTTCTGCTCTAGCCATCTCATATCCATTTAAAAAGGCGCGCAGGCGGCTAATTGAACACTTACCCAAGTACATACCAGGTCTCTGTTTGATTCTTTGCAGTAAATCAAAGAAGTATTCATCTTTAATATCTAGTTTATTAACATTAACTTCCGTCACCATAAAAATAGTCTCCTATTAAAAGTCTTCTTCTATCACTATAAACTGTAAACCATATTTGCTCAGCAGTAATCTCACTCATATCTCGCACGGCAAAGAAATTTAGTTCGCGATCGCACGGGTGGCCAGAAACCGGGTTTTTACGAAAATTATTTGCTGTGGGTCGCAGATTGGGTAAAAAACCCGGTTTCTTGAGGAGCAGTGCGTCCAAGACGGAATAAGAAATCTAAAAAATTAGAAGGTAAAAACTTAAGTTTTACCTTCTAACTTGCGTTGCGAATTTCCGATTTCGGGTTACTGAACAAACTTCTTGAATGCCAGTGTCACGTTGTGCCCGCCAAATCCAAAGGAATTTGACAGCGCCACGTCAACTTTTAGATCGCGACTTGTATGCGGAACATAGTCCAAATCACACTCAGGATCGGGATTTTCTAGATTGATTGTCGGCGGGATTTTGTCGTTGGCGATCGACATTACCGCTGCCACCGCTTCAATTCCCCCAGAACCGCCCAAAAGATGACCAGTCATCGACTTGGTAGAACTAATTGCCACTTTGTAAGCATGGTCTCCCAAAGTCTTTTTAATCGCTTTCGTTTCCGTCGAATCGTTGGGAAGCGTGCTAGTACCGTGAGCGTTGATATAGCTCACCATATCCGGTGTCAAACCCCCATCCTTGAGGGCTAAAGCCATTGCCCGCGACGCACCATTGCCCCCGGGTACCGGGGAAGTCATGTGATAGGCATCGCAAGTTAAACCGTAGCCGACGATTTCTGCGTAAATTCTGGCGCCGCGGGCGATCGCGTGTTCCATTTCTTCTAGAATCAAAATGCCAGCACCTTCGCCAACCACAAAACCATCACGATCGCGATCGAACGGACGGCAAGCATGAGTCGGGTCATCATTGCGAGTCGAAAGCGCCCTCGCCGCAGCAAAACCCGCCACGCACAAAGGCGTCACCGCAGCTTCCGTACCGCCGCAAATCATGGCTTGCGCGTAACCGTTCTGAACCATGCGAAACGCATCGCCCACGGCATTTGACCCCGCAGCGCAGGCCGTCACCGTGCAAGAGTTTGGCCCTTTAGCGCCCGTTTGAATCGCCGTCAGGCCCGCGGCCATGTTCGCAATCATCATGGGAATCATAAACGGGCTGCATCGATCGGGGCCGCGAGTCAAATAGATTTCTTGCTGGTCTTCCAAAACCTTCAAGCCGCCAATGCCAGTGCCGAGAATGACACCCACCTGTTCTGCGTTCAGGTCATTAATCTCAAACTTCGCATCAGCCAGAGCTTGTTTGCTCGCTGATACCCCAAATTGAGCAAAGCGATCCATCCGCTTTGCTTCCTTGCGCTCTAAATACTCGTGAGGGTCGTAACCCTTCACCTCTCCAGCAATCCGGCAGTCGTGCCGCGACGCATCGAACGAGGTGATCGGGCCTATGCCATTTTTCCCGGCCAGCAACCCGTCCCAATATTCGGACAAAGTATTGCCGATCGGTGTAATCGCGCCAAGACCCGTAATAACAACGCGCTTACGCTCTAAATTTGTCATGATTTCGGTTTCAAAAAGTTAAACACCCAGAACGCAGAACAAAAGAGGAGTTTTCAGTTTTTTGACTTGTCTCCTCTTAGGGGAAAAGGCAGGTATTTTATGCTTTTGGAGCTGCTAGTTTGCTGCTGATGAAATCTACAGAAGCCTGAACCGTAGTAATTCCTTCGGCTGCCTCGTCTGGAATTTCAATATCAAACTCTTCTTCCAAAGCCATCACCAACTCTACTGTATCCAGGGAATCAGCTCCTAAGTCGTTAGCAAAGTTAGCTTCGGGCTTGACTTCGCTGGGATCGACTTCCAGTTGATCTGCCACAATTTTCTTGACTCTAGCAAAAATGTCGTCTTGGCTCATAAAAAACTCCAGTAAGTATAAAAACCCTGTGTCTTCAGACTAGGGTGAAACACGGCATTGGTTGCTGCGTATCTGATCTTATCCGAAAGGGGTATCTTCGGGAGAAAGGCTTGCCACTTTTCTAACTGACCCTTTGTGTAGGGAGTGGGCCCTGGGCATTGGTGTCAACTTCAGGACTGTTGCGGGCGTGCGATCGCTACTCTAAGAGCGACCATTATCTAGTCAAGGTAGCCATTACATCGATGGTTGACGCTCCCCGACTATCAAGGTACGGGGATTCTTCATTACGTCCTAATCCGTAATATCAAATCCGCACTTCATCGGAATTATTCATCTCTCTGGGCTCTCCTCTGCGTTCTGCAGTGTCCTCTGTGGTTAAATCATTTCGTAAGTCCTAACTTTCAAATCCTACAACCATTTGTCGAACGTTTTCTCGCAATGCTGGCACGAAATATCCCCCTTCCTGCGCAAATAAAGTCGGTAGTTTTAGCGATCGAATCATTCTGCCGATCGCATAATAAGAACAGGACTCAAGTTCAAAACAACCCAGTGGATCGCTGTTAAACGTATCAAAGCCAGTCGCCACGATTAAGGCTTCTGCACCAAACTCCAATACTTTATTTCCAGCGGTATTGAGAGCTTCTAGATAAGCAATTTCATTAGTCTCAGGGGGCAATGGCAAGTTGACGTTAAAACCTTCACCTTGTTCAAAACCAGTTTCTTGTGCAAAGCCTGAATAAAAAGGATAAAAGTTACTTGGATCGCCGTGAATTGAGACTGTCAACACATCATCACGGTGATAGAAAATCTGTTGTGCGCCGTTACCATGATGCATATCTATATCAAGAATAGCGACTCGGCTAAACTGCTGACGCAGAGATTGAGCTGCGATCGCGACATTGTTCAAAAAGCACATTCCCATTGCCATATCTTGGCAAGCGTGATGACCGCTGGGTCTGCATAAAGCATATACAGCTAATTCTCCACTTTTTAATCTAGCTGCTGCTTCAATCACCGCAGACGCACTTCCTAATGCGTTGCGCCACGTATGTTCTCCAATTAGTGCAGCAGCATCACCGATATACCAACCGGCTAGAGCAACCGGGTGTTGATTAAATTGGTTGATATGTCGGTTTGGAGAGATATTAGGAAATATTTCAGCACTAGAATTGGGCATATTTGACCAGTTTGCCCAAGCACTTTGGAGATAGTCAATATATTGGGCATCATGGATAGACAAGATCGATTCATGCAAACTGGATTCGCCACCTTCTGGTAATGAGGCAACTTCTGTAGAACATCCTGCATCGATTAAGCCCAAATGGATTTGTTGCCCTCTTTTTGCAACATCGTAATGACTCACAAAATAACCTCTATAGAGCATTTGCAAAGGTCCCTGAGCTTCAAAATATGGGCTAATGATGGCTCTCATAAAACTTCAACCTCGAATTTCAACTATTCGTTAACTTATCAATTTGATTGATTGCCTATTGTGTCGCAGATGCGGTACAATACATGATAGCACTTAAAAATATCGCGATTTGCTCATCTATGTCAATCGCTTCATAATAAATTTGGTGAGAACTATGGCTTCCATTCTAGAATTAGAGTAATAATCTATCTATTTCATAATCACCCCAAAGGAATTGCCACAGGAGGTAAAAATATGAGTTCATATGTGCTTGGTTTTCAGGACATTGACAAAACAAAACTCATGGTTGTTGGGGGTAAAGGCGCGAACCTGGGGGAACTATCCAAGATTGAAGGAATACGCGTACCAGATGGCTTTTGTATTTCTACGGTCGCCTTTAAAAGAATCATTGGGGAAACGTCGTCGATTAACGAATTACTCGATCGGTTATCGCTTCTCAAGGTGGAAGACCGGGATCAAATCGGTGAACTTAGCGGTGAGATTCGCAGGGTCATCGAAGGGATAGCCATTCCTCAAGACATTAATGAAGAGATCGCCCACCTTCTCTCCAGGCTTGGAGAAAAAAATGCCTATGCAGTACGATCGAGCGCAACAGCAGAGGATTTACCGACGGCTTCGTTTGCAGGCCAGCAGGATACATATTTGAACATTATCTCAAAAGAGGCAATCCTAAAACATATCAGCAAGTGCTGGGCATCGTTATTTACCGATCGGGCAGTCATTTACCGCATTCAAAACGGCTTCGATCACCGTAAAGTCTACCTGTCTGTAGTTGTTCAGAAGATGGTTTTCCCGCAGGTAGCAGGAATTTTGTTTACTGCCGATCCCGTCACCTGTAATAGGAAAGTGTTATCCATTGATGCCAGCTTCGGACTTGGTGAGGCTATGGTTTCTGGCCTAGTGAATGCTGATATTTATAAAGTGCGTAACGGCAAGATTATCGAGAAGAAGATATCCGCCAAGAAACTGGCTATTTATGCCCTAAAACATGGTGGTACGAAAGAACAGGAAATTGAGCCTGAGATGCAGAACAGGCAAGCGCTGACCGATGAGCAGATTTTACAGCTTGAGCACATAGGTAGAAAGATTGAGGAACATTTCGATCGCCCCCAGGATATCGAATGGTGTTTGGTTGACGATACATTTTATATTGTCCAGAGTCGGCCGATCACGACTTTATACCCGATCCCTGAAGCGAACGATCGGGAAAATCACGTCTATGTATCGGTTGGTCATCAACAAATGATGACTGATGCCATGAAACCATTGGGATTGTCTTTATGGCAGTTAACTGCTGCCCGCCCCATGTATACAGCGGGTGGAAGGTTGTTTATTGATGTTACACCTATGCTGGCTTCACCCGACAGCAGAAATACGGTAATAGATGTCCTGGGAAAGTCCGATCCGCTCATAAAAGATGCATTGATGACCATAATGGAGCGGGGAGATTTCATAAAACTGTTACCCGATGATTCAAAAGAACAGAGTCCCGGTAAAAGCAATAAACTTATGCCGGATTTTCAAGCACAAATTGAATATGACCCGGCGATCGTTCCTAATTTGATTAATCGTAGTCAAACATCGGTAGAAGCGTTAAAACATAATATCCAAACGAAATCAGGAGCGGATCTATTTGATTTTATTCTGGAAGATATTCAGCAATTAAAGAAGAGTCTATTTGATCCACAAAGTCTTGGTGTGATTATGACTGCCATAAATGCTTCATCGTGGATCAATGAAAAAATGAACGAGTGGTTAGGTGAAAAAAACGCAGCAGACACGCTTTCTCAATCAGTGCCAAACAATATCACTTCCGAAATGGGTCTAGAGCTACTCGATGTGGCAGATGCGATTCGCCCTTACCGGGAAGTAGTTGAGTATTTACAAGGGGTAAAAGAGGATAACTTTTTGAACGAACTGGTGAAGTTTGATGGTGGAAAGGAGTCCCAGGAAGCTATCTATGCTTTTCTCAACAAATACGGAATGCGATGTGCCGGAGAAATCGATATTACAAGAACCCGCTGGAGCGAAAAACCGACTACACTCATCCCGATAATACTCAGTAACATCAAAAACTTTGAGCCCGGCGCCAGCCATCGGAAATTTGAGCAGGGGCGACAGGAAGCTTTGAAAAAAGAACAAGAGTTATTAGATCGCTTGGCGCCATTACCGGATGGTGAACAAAAGGCAAAAGAGACAAAGCGAACGATCGACCTAATCCGGAATTTGGGCGGTTATCGTGAATATCCAAAATATGGCTGGATTAACCACTACTTCATTTATAAGCAGGCTTTACTGAAAGAAGCCGAACAACTCGTACAAGCCAACGTTATTGATGAAAAAGAAGATATCTACTATCTTACTTTTGAAGAAATCTGCGAAGTGGTACGCACCAATCAACTGGATTACCAGATCATCAGCCAACGAAAAGACGAGTACAAAATCTATGAAAAATTAAACCCGCCACGTGTTATCACGTCGGATGGTGAAATCATTGCAGGTGCGTACAAACGAGAAAATCTCCCGGCTGAAGCTATTGTAGGTCTGGCTGTTTCTTTCGGAGTGATAGAGGGACGGGCTCGTGTCATCTTACGCATGGAAGATGCCCATCTGGAAGATGGAGATATATTGGTCACCTCCTTTACTGACCCTAGCTGGACACCATTGTTTGTATCCATAAAAGGCTTAGTCACCGAAGTTGGTGGACTGATGACCCATGGAGCAGTTATCGCACGTGAATATGGCTTACCCGCAGTTGTGGGAGTAGAAAATGCTACCAAACTGATAAAAGATGGGCAACGAATTTGTGTACATGGAACAGAAGGGTATGTAGAAATCCTATAAGTAGTTAAACAAAATTAATTACACAAACAACTGATATGATCTACTAAAAATATCAAGTTGTATTTAAAGATGACACCCGCGAGTTTCTAATTGCTTTACTGGAACAGGAAGGAGCTATGGTGCCGCTAAGGCATCGGTGGCCGAGGCCTTAGCAGCACTGGAGGGTTCTTGGCCTCCAGTGCTACTAAGCGACATTGGAATGCCGATCGCGCGGTTGAGAGAAATGGAAGTGCTGCGGGGTGGAAAGATGGCTGCGATCGCCCTGACGGCCTACGCTAGAGAGGAAGAGCGCCAACGAGCGCTGGAAGCTGGTTTCCAGATGCACTTATCTAAACCTGTCGAGTTTGAGCCCCGAATCCCGTGCCGATTACTGCGAAAAATATTAAGCTAATTTAAGGGACAAGCGATCGACAGTTGTGACCAATATCCCCGTTTGGCCGCAAAAAGCCCGATATTTTCCGTTTTTTGCTTCAACCTGCTGTCAAAGTACAAAATTACTCGACAATTCATACATGAATATTTTTAGCAGTCTGCTTTCTGGAAAAACTGAACAACCCCAAGTAACAAAACAGCGCCGAGGCATTGAAATTAAGTCGGAACGCGAAATCGAAATTATGCGCCAAGCAGCAAAAATTGTGGCTACGGTACTTAAAGAAATTTCCCAAATGGTGCAGCCGGGAATGACTACTGCTGACTTGGATGCCTATGCCGAAAAACGCATCCGTTCTATGGGTGCAACACCTAGTTTTAAAGGCTATCACGGTTTCACCGGCTCGATTTGCTCTAGCATTAATAACGAAGTTGTTCACGGCATCCCCAATCCCAAAAAGGTAATTCGGGCAGGAGATGTTCTCAAGGTAGATACTGGGGCTTATTATCAAGGTTTTCACGGCGATTCTTGCATCACGATCGCAGTTGTGGAAGTGACTCCGGAAGCGGCAAAATTAATCCGAGTAGCAGAAGAAGCTCTCTATAAAGGTATCGAACAAGTGAAAGCGGGAGCTTATTTGCTCGATCTGGCTGGTGCGATCGAAGATCATGTCAAAAGCAATGGTTTTAGCATAGTTGAAGAGTTTACCGGTCATGGTGTCGGGCGAAATTTACACGAAGAACCGTCGGTTTTCAATTTCCGTACCCGTGAAATGCCGAACGTGAAATTGCGATCGGGTATGACGTTAGCGATCGAACCAATTTTGAATGCGGGTTCTAAGTATACTCGAACGCTGGCTGATAAGTGGACTGCCGTAACTGTTGACAATGCTCTATCGGCTCAGTTCGAGCATACGGTATTGGTGACGGACAGCGGTTACGAAATTTTGACTGATCGATCGAAAGTTTAGTTTAATACAGCTTTCACGTTTATGAAGTACACTCCGGGCGCTCTTGATTGCTGTAGGGAAACGGTACTGCCGTGTCCTCTATCTGCGAGTACCTATTTACCTGCAAAATGCTGTAAATAAATTCATGAATAGATCCGTGAATTCTTACTTCATAAACGGTTTGATTCGGGTACTATGTAACTGCCTTCCCCCCTTCTGGGTGAGGGGGGGTTGTCAATTATCAACTGTCAACTGCTATAAATTCAGCTAAATTAAAAGATAGTGGTAAAGGAAAAGGTAAAAAATATGTCAGCACGATTATTATTGGTAGATGATGAACCGGGTTTGCGAGAAGCGGTACAAGCTTATTTGGAAGATAGCAATTTTGCGGTTGAGGTTGCCAGTAATGCTCGCGACGGCTGGGAGCTTTTGCAGCAGTACAATCCCGATTTACTAATTTCAGACATTATGATGCCGCAGGTAGATGGTTATCAATTTCTCAAGCAAGTGCGGGAAGATCCTCGTTACAAGGCTTTACCTGTGGTATTTTTAACGGCGAAGGGTATGACGAGCGATCGGATTCAAGGCTATCAAGCAGGTTGCGATGCTTATCTTTCTAAGCCTTTCGATCCGGATGAATTAGTGGCAATTGTCACAAATTTGTTGGCTCGTCGCGCGGCTGCTAAGGAGATGGGCGACAATGCAGAAACTCCCGATATTGCTGCTTTGGCGAATCAAATGGCGAGAATTGAGTCTTTCCTGAGCGGACGGAGTTCGATCGTTCAAAGTCCTTCGCCGATTAAAATAGATTTGACTCCGCGAGAACAAAGCGTTTTGGATTTGGTTGCTCAAGGTTTGATGAATAAGGAAATCGCCCGCCGCTTGGAAACCAGCGTGCGTAATGTGGAAAAGTATGTTAGCCGTTTGTTTAGCAAGACGGGTACTAACAGTCGGACTGAGTTAGTTCGCTTCGCTCTCGAACATGGTTTGACGAAGTAGGGAAGTCCAGCAGGGCATTGGTGTCAACTTAACATCAAACTAAATTTGAGAGGGAGAGGGGGAGAGAGGGAGAGAGGGAGAGGGGGAAAATTAGCGACCAATATCAAAGAAACCGGGAATAGGGCCGAATCTCGTAGTTGCAGCGCCTAATTTTCTCCAAAAACCCGGTTGGGGGGGTAAATGTGTAGCGCTATTTTAGGCAATTGCTATAATACCAAATCCGGGTTACTTACCCCTTTTATAATCTCGTAACTGTAGTAAATGTAGGGTGCGTCGCTACGAACAACTCTCGTTGCTATTGGGAGATCTCATAGCGACGCACCATACCAATTATAACG